>JARICS010000089.1 GCA_029264035.1 Dysgonamonadaceae bacterium
AAATGAGATCAAATTTCTTTATTATGTCAGCCTTACAGCCTCACATCTTTCTATCTAACTTATACCCAGGCCTTACAGCCTGGGCTGAATTATATCGGGCCTTCAGCCCTAAACCATACTCCATAATGCATATCCCACTGTTCATTGTTGAACGTACAAAAATCACTTTTGATATTTGCATTTAAGCCTTCAGCCCTGACTCATACCCCATAATCCATCCCCCACTCTTCATTGAAAAACGTCATAAATCACTTTTGGTATTTGCATTTAAGCCTGAAAGGCTGGCATAATTCAGCCCAAGGTGAAGCCTTGGGTATAGATTAGCTATTCTGCTCAGAGGCCTGAAAGGCTGACATAAATTTGTAGAACATTCACCACTACCCCTCTTTTCCGAACAGCCTGTCCCGATTATTTCGGGAAGGGGTTAATGGTTAATTGTTTTCAACAATTATAGAGTTTGAAGTAAACGAATAATAAGGAAATCAATGCTTCTGTACAACCGCGTTAAAAACGCTAGAACCACCAACCCCTCGTTGCAAACGAGGCTTTAGCCTGGGCTGAAATAGAACGGCCATTCAGGCCATCAACGCATTTTCTTTGCGACTTAGCTTCTTGGCGAGAACATTTGTTTTGGTGCAGAATATTCTAACAGATTCCTCACTACGTATCGGAATGACAGGGTTATTTGATTGTAAAACAAGCGATTAAGTCATTGTCAATTATCCATTAATTAATTACGTAAATACATCCATACAAAGAACCAAAAAAAACGGATACCTTTATATAAATAAAGATATCCGTATACTATTATTGTACTCTCTCTTATTTGAGAATAGACTGTGCTATTTATTCAATACGGGTTTGTAATATCCCAAATCTTCGATACGGAACTTGGTTACGAAGTTGTAGTTTTTGATAACTTCGTTTTGTCCATAGTGAATATACACCTCTGCTGAACGACGAAACAATTCTGGATTGTCATTGGTACTCAATAGCAATAGGTATCCCATCACAATATGACCTGCACATTCTACCAATCGGCGTGCATTGAAATCGAGGTATTCTGGATCTTTTGGCTCTGTAACAATCTCTACCAACTTCTCAAACATCTTTGTCATCTTGATGAGAGGGCGGCGCAATGCTTCCAACTCTGGTGTCAATGGCATCTCTTCGTACTCTTTGATACGCTTGAGGTATGTGCCAGTAGTAACGTGGCGAATGGCTGCAACAACTTGCAACTGGGTTGTACCTTCATATATATTGGTGATGCGGGCATCGCGATAGAGTCGCTCGCAGGCATAATCTTTCATAAAGCCCGATCCACCATGAATTTGTACAGCATCGTAGGTAGTTTGGTTGGCATATTCAGAAGTCATTCCTTTTCCCAGAGGAGTGAAGGCATCGGCCAAACGAGAGTAGTATTTCATTTCGGCACGCTCTTCGGGGGTAAGCTTGCGATCTTTAGATACATCTTCCAACACTTTGTACATATCCACAAAACGTGCTGTTTCGTACAACATAGCTCTTGATGCATCTGTTTTGGCGCGTATATTGGCAATCATTTCGTAAACAGCGGGAAACTCGATAATGGCTTTACCAAACTGACGACGAGAGATAGCATAGTCATAAGCTTCGCGATAGGCTGCTTCGCAAAGACCTACTGATTGTGCCATCACACCTAGGCGAGCACCATTCATGAGCGACATCACATATTTGATTAATCCCATACGGCGCGAACCAACCAATTCAGCCTTAGCATTCTTGTAGACCAATTCGCAGGTAGGAGATCCTTTGATACCCATTTTGTTTTCGATGCGACGCACGTCTACTCCACCATCGCGTTTGTCATACACAAACATAGATAGACCACGTGCATCGGTAGAGTCTTCTTCAGAACGAGCCAATACTAAGTGAATATCAGAGTCTCCATTGGTAATGAAACGTTTCACTCCGTTTAGATACCAAGTTTCGTCTTCTTCATTATAGGTTGCTTTCAGCATCACTGCCTGTAGGTCAGATCCAGCATCTGGTTCGGTAAGGTCCATTGACATTGTTGCACCTTTGGTAACCTCAGGTAGGTATTTGGCTTTTTGATCTTCGTCTGCAAACTGATACAATGTTTCGGCGCAATCTTGCAATCCCCACAAGTTTTGAAAGCCTGCGTCGGCACGTCCCACAATATCAGCTGTCATAATATAGGGTACGATAGAGAAATTGAGACCTCCATATTGGCGCGGAAGTGCAAGACCCATTAAACCCGCATTGCGTGTTGCATCTAAGTTTTCTTGTGTTCCTGCAGCATATTTGACGCGTCCGTTTTGAACCGATGGACCTTCAACGTCCACACCCTCTGCATTGGGTGCAATGATATCGCCACAAACTTCGCCTGCTATCTCCAATACTTTGTCATAGCTGTCCATAGCATCTTCAAAATCCTGTGGAGCATAGTCGTATTTATCTTTATCTTCGTAGTTGCGTTCTCTCAGCTCAACTATCCGCTTCATAAGTGGATGATTGAGGTGATACTTTAATTGAGGAGTGTCTGTATAAAAGTTTGCCATATTTTAAAGTTGTTTGTTAAGAGTGATTTATTGAGCACTTTAAGCGGTGTGAAGTAAAGAATGGTAATAACGAAACTGTATATTTGTTTACTGATATAAACCTCACACAATAGTACTCGATCTTAAAAAAATCCTACTTAGTGTTTTGTTTGTAATATTTAATCATTTTGGGGATAACTTTTTCAATATCTCCTGTAATCACATAATCGGCAATAGAGTTGATGGGTGCAGCTTTGTCGTTGTTGATTGCAACAATTATAGCACTCTCTTGCATACCGGCAATGTGTTGTATTTGCCCAGATATGCCGCAGGCAATGTAGAGTTTGGGACGAACAGTAATGCCAGTTTGACCAATTTGACGGTCGTGATCTGCAAAGCCAGCGTCAACTGCAGCACGTGATGCGCCCACTTCTCCACCAATTACGGATGCAAGATCGTAAAGCAGATCAAAGTTTTCTTTAGACCCTACACCATAACCACCCGAAATAATAATGGGAGCTCCCTTGATGTTTACTTTCGATTTCTCGATGTGTCTCTCTATAACGGTTACAGCAAAATCTTCTTCCGATACAAAATCGTTTAAGTCATATTCTTTTACTTCTCCCTGTTTGCTATTTAAGGCAAATTCTTTTTTCATTACCCCCTCGCGCACTGTAGCCATTTGTGGACGTTGGTCAGGATTGATAATCCATGCAACTATGTTACCACCAAAAGCAGGACGTATTTGATAAAGAAGGTTTTCGTAAACTTTGTTTTGTTTTTTATCTTCGTGATCACCTATTTCAAGTGATGTGCAATCGGCTGTGAGCCCACTTCCTAATGCCGATGATACACGTGGGCCTAAATCGCGGCCAATAATAGTAGCTCCCATCAAACAGATTTGTGGTTGTTCTTTTTTGAAAAGATTGACCAACACTGATGCATGTGGAAGAGTGGTGTATGGAAAAAGACGATCGTCTTCAAAAACATGAAGCACGTCAACACCGTATGGAAAAACTTGTTCGGGCACAGTTTTCAAGTCTACACCCAGCGCTAAGGCTTCTAGTTTGCAGTTGAGCTCCTTTGCCAAGCTATTACCCTTTGTAAGTAGCTCCAGACTGACATCGGCTACTTTTCCGTCTTCTATTTCTAAATATACAAATAAGTTATTCATAATTAATTGTTTTCTATCATTTATGGGTAATACAGGTTCTATCCTATGGTGTGATTTTCGATTAACTCTTTCATTAATTCGTTCATATCTTCGTCACTGTCTGATAGTTTTTTGTGATCTTTAGCCTGAAAACTCACATTTTCAATTCGCTTCACTTTGGTGGGCGAACCCGACAAACCACACATTGCCACATCAGCATTCACATCGGCTACTCCCCATTCAATTAGGTTTAGATAAGGTCTTTCGCTATATATATCTATATAATCTATGTTTTCTACTTGTCTTTCGGTAACAGTTTTGGCATGTTTGTACTTTTGTAGCAACTTAGCATTGCGTGGACGACATGACTGAGCCGAACTATTGACTGTTACAAGAATTGGAAGGGAAGCCTCTACAGTTTCTACGCCATTTTCGAGACGTCGCTTAATTCTTATTTTACCGTTTGCTATCGATTCAATGTTTTCGGCATAAGTTATCTGAGGTATTCCTAGCTTCTCGGCTACTTGAGGGCCTACCTGAGCAGTGTCTCCATCTATTGCCTGACGACCAGAGATAATGATATCGAAATTGCTTATTTTTCTTACTGCCATAGACAATGCGTAAGAGGTAGCCAACGTGTCGGCTCCGGCAAATGCTCTGTCAGTTAACAACACTCCATCATCGGCTCCACGAAACAATCCTTCGCGAATTACTTCTGCGGCTCTTCCTGGACCCATTGTTAGTATGGTTATTTTTGAACCGGGATGTTTATCTTTTATTTGTAATGCTTGTTCTAAAGCATTCAAATCTTCTGGATTGAAAATAGCTGGCAATGCAGCCCTATTAACTGTTCCATCGGCTTTCATCGCATTCTTCCCAACGTTGCGTGTGTCGGGGACCTGCTTAGCCAAAACAATTATGTTTAAACTTTTTTCTGTTTGAAGCATAGGTTATTTATTTAAAATATCTTTATAAACTCAACAAAAATACTCAAACTATTTTTGTTTGCAAACATTTTAATTATGTTTGTTGTTTAAATGATGCAGGCTTCAAATATACTTCCAGATAAATATTGGAATTAGATGACCTTTAACATTATGATTAAAAAAAGCACCTTATATATATAGCCCAAAAATCATACAAATACTATTTGATTTAATAATATTTCAAAGAAACGAAATTTAACTCTTATGAGAAATATCAAGCTGTTTTTATACTTATTAATTGGAGCAACTTTAGTCACTGGCTGCGCTGGTATCAAAACGCTAACCATACAGACACAAGAACCGGCTCAGGTGACGCTACCTACAAACGTTAGCAAACTATTAATAGTTGACAATGTGGTGGGGCAGCCTTACGATATTGGTCATTCAAAAAAGAAAATTGGCAGATCGGCAGAAAAAGTGTCAGTACGCACAGATAGCTTGTCTATCATATTCACAGAAGCTCTTGCTCAATTCTTAAATGAAGAAGGTTTCTATGATGAAGTAATGCTTCACAACAAACCAATGAGAAATGACAAGGAATATTGGAGCGAAAAACCATTAACTCCTGAAACCATGCTAGAGCTCAAAAAATCAAGTGGCGCAGATGCAATAGTCTCTCTCGACAAAATATTAGTAGCAAGCGAATGGGAAGACCTATTTGTTCAAGAAGGATATCCCTATGCAAAATTGAGTGGTAAGATAAGATCTACTCTCCGTGTTTACTTACCTACACTTGAAGGACAGATACCAACAGTGCAATATATAGATAGCTTATATTGGGAAGGTTTTGATATATCGGATGGAAGAGCCTATGCCGAATTTGTGATTCCACATGCAGAAAGTGCACTAAAAGAGCTAGCAGCATACGCCGCCGACAAAATGACTTATGTGCTCACACCACATTGGGTAACACAAGAACGATGGTATTACACTATGTCTTCATCTACCATGCAAGAAGCAGAGGCTTTTGTTGCGCAAGCAAAATGGAAAGAGGCAATTGCAAAATGGGACAGTTTTTATAACTCAGCTAAAAACAAAGCTGATAAAGCAAAAGCTGCTAGTAATATTGCAATGGGATACGAAATGCTTGACGACATTGAAACAGCTCGTGATTGGGTTTTGATTGCTCAAAAACTATTTGAAGAAGGCACACCAGCCAACTCAATAGAAAGAAAACGGATATCAATTTACAAAACAGAAATAGAGCGACGATTAGACAATACCAACAAATTGAACATGCAGGTTGACTAAAAGTCGTCAGCTGAAAATTAAAATTGTATAAGTGAAAGATGTCATGAGACGCTTTATGACTACTGAAATAAATCGAAAAAGCAACTAATGCCCAATTAAATAGAACATTCCAATCAGTTTTTTAGAAATAAAAGCTATTAAAAGAGTGTGTGTTTAAAAAATGATGTATCTTTGTCACTGAATCTTCGTTTAAGATGAAAGCAGACTTTGCTTTTATTTAATATTCAAATTCAAAACAAACTTTTTTCTCAAAACAATTTAGGTGATTATATAACTATAATTAGTTTTTGCAAGAAAAGATCAATATACTACTTTACTCACTTTTTTTGGAAATAGTTTTTTATTAAAGTAAAAACTCTTATTTTCGAACTTCGAAAAGCTTGTTTATAGTCTTTATTCAAAAACAAAAAGGCATTTCTTTTTTTGAAATCACTAATTATCATATATCCATATAACTTCTATCTAAAAATTAAAACTTACTTGATCTTTGTATCAACTCACTAATTATCATAAAAATGATTTATAATATCATCGAGCTGAATGAAAAGCTCACAACAGAACTACGCATTTTGGCTAAAGAAATGGGTATTCGAAGACCGGATGCCTATAAAAAAGAAGAATTGATTTATAAAATTCTTGACGAGCAAGCTATTGCCGAAACTCAAAAGAAAAAGCCAAGCACGCCTGACAAACCAAAAGACAAACCAAAACCACCCGCTAAGAAAAAACCCGAAGCTCCAAAGAGCAATGTAAAACAAGATGATGAGCAAAAACAAAAACAAGCTCCTCATAAACAAAACCAAAACAAAAAAGCTGTCCATACTAATGTAGATAGCAAACAAGCTAAAGATAAGGAAGATCAAAAATCAAGCGTTATGCCTGAAGCTCAAAAAGCAGAGATTCCTCAAGGAAAACAAGACCAAAAGGTTGTTATAAAAGCAGAGAAACCTTCTCAAGCTGACAATCAGCATAAACAAAACGAAACGAAAGCTGACGTTGCAAAAGACAACCAAAAGATTGTTGAAGATAAAAAGAAAGATTCAACAGAAGACGAGATACAAAAACCAAAACAACTTGTTTTTCGCTCCAAAAAACAACGCCAACAAGATAAATTAGATAATCCACAAACAGATGCTTTGCCTCCAGTGGTAGCAGAAGATGAAGAGGTGGCTGAAAAGTTTGAGGCTCAAGTTGAAAAAGCGGTTACTGCAGCCGAAAAAGCAACTATCGAAACTTTGATATCTCCATCACCACTACAGCCAAAACAACAACAGAAACAACAACAACCACGTCAAAAACAAAACGCACCACAACAGCAAACGCAAACACCGCCAGCTCAAAAAGAAAAACAACCTGCATTTGAGTTTGATGGTATACTCTCTGCATCAGGTGTATTAGAAATAATAGCTGATGGCTATGGTTTTTTACGTTCGTCTGACTATAATTATATGTCGTCTCCTGATGATATATATGTGTCGCAATCACAAATTAGATTATTCGGTTTAAAAACTGGTGATGTTGTAGAAGGTCCTATACGTCCTCCCAAAGAAGGTGAAAAGTTTTTTCCATTGGTAAAAGTATCTATGATAAATGGTCGTAACCCAAATGAAGTGCGTGACCGCGTTCCTTTCGACCATTTGAAACCATTGTTTCCTGATAGAAAATTCAACTTAACCAAAGGACACAATGATAATTTATCGTGTCGTGTGGTAGATTTGTTTGCTCCTATTGGATTTGGACAACGTGGACTAATTGTTGCACAGCCCAAAACTGGTAAAACAATGTTGCTGAAAGATATTGCCAATGCTATTGCAGACAATCATCCAGAGGTATACATGATTATCTTGCTTATTGACGAGCGCCCCGAGGAAGTGACAGATATGGAACGCAGCGTTAACGCTGAAGTTATTTCGTCTACTTTTGATGAACCAGCCGACAGACACGTTAGAGTTGCAGATTTGGTGCTTCACAAAGCCAAAAGATTGGTTGAGTGCGGACACGATGTTGTGATTCTTCTTGACTCCATCACTCGCTTAGCACGTGCTTACAATACTGTACAACCAGCTTCCGGAAAAGTTCTTTCGGGTGGTGTGGATGCAAATGCATTACACAAACCAAAACGTTTCTTTGGTGCTGCACGTAACATTGAGCATGGAGGTTCGCTCACCATCATTGCAACTGCTCTTACAGATACAGGTTCTAAAATGGACGATGTGATTTTTGAAGAGTTTAAAGGAACAGGTAATATGGAGCTTCAATTGGATAGAAAACTATCTAACAAACGCATATTCCCAGCTGTTGACATTATTGCTTCTAGCACACGTCGCGAAGATTTAATTCTATCTGAAGATATGCTGAAACGCATGTGGGTGTTGAGAAACTTCCTATCGGATATGAACTCGGGCGAGGCAATGGATTTCCTACTCACTCGTCTGCGCAGAACTGTAAATAATGAAGAGTTTCTTGTGTCGATGAATGACTAAAGAATAGTCTCTTTTTTTTAAACAATGAATATAGAGATTTACTCTCTTATCAAATAATAAACTACAAAAGCAACATTCGCTATCATACGAATGTTGCTTTGTTGTTTTTGGCAGTTAGAGGAAAGGGATTAATAGTAGAGTTAAATTAAGCTTTCTGTACAGCCATAAGAATAACAGGTCGGACCTTACGGAGCTCTGGTATTATTCTAAGTGATGTGCTACAAACGAGGCCCCTATTCACACCTATTGATAATGGAGAAGACATAATTCTAGTCTAATTTTACAAAACTGTAAAAAGCCATCCCTAACAATATATCTAGCATATTAAAAAACTAAATCGTAATTCTTTTCAGCATTGACTTCAATTAAATAAGTTTGACAGTATATGATAGATAATTTGATTGAAATAAACTTTTAAGTCGGTATAATTTAGCTAATTTTGTAAACAAATAAATGTATCAAATTATAAAAGAAACCACACATCTATGAACAGAATCGTAGGTAAAGAATACCTTTCAGAGAAAATTGTTAAACTTGAAGTTGAAGCTCCTTTAATTGCCAAAAGTAGACGGGCCGGGCATTTTGTAATTGTCCGTGTGGGTAAAAAGGGCGAAAGAGTTCCCTACACCATAGCATCGTCCGATATAAAGAAAGGCACTATCACATTGGTGATACAATTAGTAGGGAAGTCGTCGCAAAAAGTAGGCGAACTAGAAGTAGGTGATTACATTACCGATTTGGTTGGTCCTCTGGGCAAAGCAACTCATATAGACAATTTTGGAACAGTAGTATGTGCTGGTGGCGGTGTTGGTATTGCCCCTATGCTTCCTATTATTGAAGCAATGAGCAAAGCTGGTAATAAAGTAATTGCTGTTTTGGCAGCTCGAAGTAAAGACTTGGTGATACTGGAGGATCAGGTAAAAGAATTTGCTTCAGAAGTAATTGTTATGACCGACGATGGGTCGTATGGCGAAAAAGGATTGATTACAGAAGGAATTGAGAAAGTGATTAACAGAGAGAAAGTTGATCTTTGTCTTACTATTGGACCTGCTGTGATGATGAAATTTGTGTCTCTATTGACCAAAAAGTACGACATCCCTACCCTAGCATCGCTCAACACCATTATGGTGGACGGCACAGGTATGTGTGGTGCTTGCCGTGTGACTGTGGATGGTAAAACTAAATTTGTATGTGTAGATGGACCAGAATTTGATGCACATCAGGTAGATTTTGATGAGATGCTAATGCGTCTAAAAGCTTACAGCTAGAAACTTGAGACAAGAGACAAGGAACTAGAAAAAGGGATCAGAGACTTAACTCTTAACTCTTTGTCCTTTTCTTAGTAAAGATACTCAGCTTTAAAACAAGATATAAGGAACTTGAGAAGATTGACTTTCATCCCTTAATTCTTAATTCTTAATTCTTAATTTTTAATATATGCCTTCAAAAGAATATTTAAAAGTTCAACGCTCCGCTCCATGGCGAGAAGAGATGCGAAAAGCAATCAGAAATAAAGACCGCACACAAATGACCCGTGTGGTAATGAACTCAGTTGACCCT
>JARICS010000113.1 GCA_029264035.1 Dysgonamonadaceae bacterium
AGAGGATGATTGCATCTCATGATTCAAGGCAGATGATTTTTGCAACACATCGAATTTCCATAGCAAAGCTTCTCGCTGTGTATGCTGGCTCTCAATAGAGTTGGCTTTTAGTTTTTCAATGTCAATGGCAGTTTCATTTAATGTCTGCCAGGTTTGCTCCATCTTCAGCAGTTTGTTTTTTTGATGGATTGTTTTCCGAAATAGTATCACGGCAATGATACACGAAAATAGTAGAAACGTCAATAAAAGAATGATTAACTTTTGTCTTGCAAGTAGCGTTTGATTGTGGTGATTTTGAAACTTTGCATAGTCGTACTTTTTCTGCACTTGATATACAGATTGGTCTTTGTTTTTATCCATTATTTTAACCAACACAGTCATTCTTTCTTCCTGATATTGAAATGCCTCTTCATAGTTTTTATTTGCCCTCTCCCAATCTGCTAAAACATTATAGGCGCTTGCTTTGAAATAGTCATCGTCCAACATATCCATGTTTTGTTTCAACTTATTCATATAAATTGTTGCAGAGTCTATCTTCTCCATCAAAGAATATAAATCTGCAAAATTAAGGTAGTAGCGAGCTTCTCCCAAGGTGTCGTTATCCTTTTGATAGGATTGTCTCAAAGAGACTTCAGATTTTGCATATTCTTTTTTCTCCCTGTAAGCAATGCTTATGTTTTGCAACAAATGACTTTGCAAATCATTGTCTTCTATTTTCCTTGCAAAATCTAATGCCTTGTGAAAATACAAGAGCGTGCTATCTGGCTCTTTCAATATTAAAAACATGCTACCTACTGCACTCAAACATTTTGTTTGTTTTTCTTCCGCATTTTTCAATGATTGACTAAAGAAATGCTCGGCTTCCATATAAGCATTCAAAGCCTCTTGGTATAAGTCGTAATGCAAAAGCAATTCACCAATATTATACTGCACCAATCCCTTTTAATCAGAATTATTGGTCTTGTCGGCAGCTGTGGCAGCATCTTTATATGCTTGCATAGCTTTGTCATAGTGTTTTTGTTCACGATAGACAGCTCCGCTATAAAAATGTGCAAGGGTTGTTTTCTCCCAATCCTTATTTCGTTTTGCAAAGTAGTCTCTCGCTTCAAATATAAGCGTATCTTCTTTTACTGCCTTACGAACTTTGTATTTGGCTTGCACCTTGGCTACCTGATAATACAAAAAGTCATGCTTACTCAAACTCTCTTCGGGATAAAAAATGGAATCAATTAGCAACAGCGCACTGTCAGGATTATCCTCCATCAACAACTCTGCTTGTTGCAACAATGCAGGAGCTTCTGGTTGCGGATTGCAAGCAACTAGCAAGAACAAACTAAAGAAAAGGAATGATATGTTTTTTAAACGGTGCATCTGTTATTAGTATTTGTATTGCAAATTTACAAAAAATGTTTGGAATGTGGGTGTATATAAAGAAGTAAGCGATAAAGGAAAAGATGAAATCATCTGCTTAATGATGCAAAACAGTTAATATACCCAATCAGGCACTTGCTATTCGAGGATTGTTTAGTATGCTGTAATATTATAGCGACCAATGGTTGAACAACTATATCCCCTGTTTGCGCAATCTGCTTGAAGATCACAGCAACTTGGAGTTGCAGTTGCATAGGGGATTGGGGTATAGTTTGGTGGAGGGGTAGGTGTAGGTGTAGGTGTAGGTGTAGGGGTAGATTGGAAGTAGAAGCAATGAACATATAAAGAACTTTTAAAAAGAAACTGACCATTAAGCAAACCCCACCTCATTTGCCCCTATTTCATCCTTCATCGCTCTACACAACCAATAGATAGCTACAAGCCTCATCAAAACACAGCTCAAAAGTCACCTATCTAGTGAATATGCTTAAAGGTTAAATTCATTATTGTCAATCATTCAGACTTTTTGTAGCATAAGAAACCATGAATGAATCATTCATTCAGACTTTTAGAGGCTAAGAAACCTTGAATGAATCATTCACTCAGACTTTTGGAGGCTAAGAAACCTTGAATGAATCATTCATTCAGACTTTTGTAGCCTAAGAAACCTTGAATGAATCATTCACTCGGACTTTTGGAGGCTAAGAAAGTATGTATGAAGTAATCATTCGAACTTTTGGAGGCTAAGAAAGTATGTATGAAGTAATCATTCGAACTTTTGGAGGCTACAAAACTATGAATGAATTATCTTTCAGACTCTAGTAAGGTTCAAAAATGACAAAACAAAAATATTAAAGACTTGCAAATACTACGAAATAAAAGACGAAAAAAGGTATGAAGCAACTTTTGGATTACACAAGGACGTTTCCTGAATATATCTAAACCAGTGCTAAATATTTTATTAAAATCTATATTGCATAAAAAGACATGCTTATCGTCGTAAACTTCTATATACTTGAATTTTAATAAAAAAACATTTAAAGACAATTCGCTGATAATCAACGTGAGTATTTACTGACTTAAATGAATGTTCTTTTTTTTATTAATTTGTTTTGATTTTATAGTTTAACATATAGATTTAATTCCTATCTTTGCATTTATGGATACAAGAGAGTATCCTGAGATTATGACTCAAAAAAGTAATCTCATCTTTGAAATCTGAATATACAGGCTGTTTCAGCAAGTAAAGAGCTAAAGATTACTCTATTGGGAAATAATCTTATTTATTAATTAAATATATAATATTATTCGATATGAATAAAAGAATTAAAAAAATAAGATTTTCAAGTTTATGGAAGGTTGAGCTTCCCGAGTTAGCTGATAGATTAATTACGATTGTGGATAAACACGATCCGGAAACTCTCGAAATCAAAGCGACCTTTGATTTACTTGTAGAACAGAAACCGCAAATCGCCCTCCTTGAAGTTCCTTTTGGACCTCACCCGATTACCAATAAGATGAAACGCTTACGCAAACAACGTAAAGCTTTTGCTTCAGGTATTAACAATCGGTTGAAGACTATTGAAAAAGGAGGTAAAACTAGTGCGATTGAACATTTAGAAGTGTTGCAACCAGTAGCAATTCGCTATTTATCAGAATTGTCGAGAGCAAACAACAAACGGACCTCACAGAGAGTGACGCAGTTTCTCGAACATATAAAGATGAATCCCGAACTATCAGTTGCATTTAGCGCTCTTGAAATGTCATCGGATATACAAGATTTGCAAGTTGTACACGCTAATCTGGGAGATGAGTATGACAAAAGAACAAAGTCTAATTCGGAAAGACCGAAAGGAATGACTTCAACTTATGTAAACTCAGTTATCACCGCTATAAACAATATGTTTAAAGATATTGAATTGGCACAGGTGAAGAATCCAGCACTAGATTACAACCCTTTAGTCGACGAGTTGAACGAAGAATTAGTATCATTTGGAAAACTAATAAACGCTCGAGCGTCGTATAACAAAAGAAAAGCCGAAGAAGCACTTAAAAATAATGAAGTTGTAGACGACGAAGTTATTATTGAGAGCAAATCTGAAGAGCCTTTAGAATCTACTCAATCTACTGAAAGGATAAATCCTATGAATGTGGAGGTAGACAACGAAGATAATTTGGATCAATTAGATATAAAAAAGACAGCCGCTGTGTCTACCAAACAAACGCGACTGCCAATTGTCTCTCCTGAAGCTTAATTTTGCGTGCTGAAATGCACATTAGCCCCGTATGCCTGTTATCGGGGCTTTTTTTATGCCCTTCTACTAACAGTTTCTTTAACTGTGAACCCTACCAATATCATCTCAAATGTAGAGATAGCAAAGCCACTAGTTGTATATGTACAAAAATCTAAAAGATTCGTTGTTGTCTGATTTTAATTCTTTCCTCCCGTGATAAAACTATAATAGTCAAATAGTCTATAAATGGACAGGTGTCCATTGGTTCATAAATTTAGTTTCTTTCTCTTTCGTAGTACAAAAGTAATACTTTAATTTGTATCACCAAAATATTGTACCTGATAAGCACCATCTTTAACGCTATATGTGCCCAGATAGTTCGATAATCGACGTAATTGAAACCGACAAGAAGCTAATTCGACTGATTATGAGCGAAAATTGGCCAAATATTGGTGCAAAGAGGATGTTTTGCATAAATTAACTAAGGGAAGGTGTGTTATGGGGTCTGAGGTGTGGGGTGTGCCGAATTTTTTGGGTGATGCAACAAACAGTACGAAGCTTGTGCAAGAAGATTGAAGATATGCCCTATGGGCGTCTTTTAACGGATGCATCCAAAGCCGTCCGCTTGAGGTAAACATACTAACCACAATAATTGACAGTTGACAACGAGCGGACTACTCCAATTCGGATAACACAATATTCAATACATATTGCAAATGGCTGCTTCTGTTCGCTCGTGCGCATTTGTAATGCGTGCGTCGCGTAGCGAAAACTTCCTTTTTCTAATTCTTTTGGTTCACAACACACCCCCAATGAAATAAGAAAAGATTTCATGGGGCAGGCCGATTTCAAATTGGCGAGCGGGGAAACTTCTGGATCAACAGCAAAACTATGTGTTTAACTTAAACTCTCTGTTCAGCCATAAGAATAACAGGTCGCATCTACGAAGCTCTAGGCAGTGTTATTATTGGCTAACTACAGACAGGACGCTCCGATGGAGCTAAATGCGTTTGCGGTTAACAAGACACGAAAGAAATAATCATGCGCAAA
>JARICS010000118.1 GCA_029264035.1 Dysgonamonadaceae bacterium
GCATGTATTGGATAGTCTACCTGCAATGCCCAACGAGCAATGTCAAATTCGTGTGTAGCATTGTTACCTGTTTCTGCTGTTCCATAATCCCAGCCATACCAATGCCAATTATAATCCCATGTTTCAGAAGTATATTCCCTACGGGGTGCTGGACCTTGAAACAAATCCCAATCTAATCCTTCTCTCACAGGTGCTTTCTTTTGCAAAGGCACTTCTCCGCGCTGATTGGTATAAAATGCAACAGCTTTGTAAGGTGTTCCTATAATCCCATTGTGAATTTCTTTGATAATTTCGATTGTGTGGTTAGATGAGCGTTGTTGATTGCCCATCTGCACCACTCTATCATATTTTTTTTGAGCTGCAACCAACAGATCGCTTTCGTGCATATTATGGCTACATGGTTTTTCAACATACACATGTTTACCTGCCTTCAAGGCCATTATAGAGCTAGGTGCATGCCAATGATCGGGAGTAGCATTAATTATGGCATCTACTTTGGGGTCATCAATCACTTTTCGTAAATCATTTTCCAATTTTGGCTGATAATCAATATGCTTTGCAAAGTGGGCAGCTCCATTTTCACGCTGACTTTTCATTACATCGCACAGATAGGAAAGATGAATATTGTTTTGTTTTTGAGAAATGGGCTCATAAAAAGCACCCAATCTGCGCCCTAATCCTAAGATTGCAACATTTATTTTATCATTTGCACCAATAATATTGCTGTAACTTTTTGCAGACATACCCATTGTACTGCTTTTGAGCAATGTATTACTACCTATCGTAACACCAGCTGTGCTTAAAGCAACTTTCTTAATAAAATCTCTTCTGTTTGTCATGATAATACTGTATTAATATTGAATTTATCGTCTTAGCATTAACGTTACACTCAACTACTTCATGGCACTTTTCACCATTTCTTGAATATCCTCCATTGTAAAATTACCCATAAACTGCATTACTGCACTCTCTTTCGATTTGCCTTCCACAATCAGCACCAATTCAGAAATCAATTCTTCATTACCACGAACATAGAATTTAGCATGTTCGCCTTTTTCTGTTTTCACACCCAGTAGTTCCTCATAGTCAGGGTTTTTCATAAATTCTGTGGCAAACTTAACAAGTTTAGTTGCGGCCTCACCTGTAGGCGAAACAAATATATTGACACCGGATAGCTTATGAATAAACTCACCCACATTGACGCCTCCATAAGTTAGATTTGTATCTTTCGGAAAAAACGAAAGCATGCTTTTGGAAAGCACAACAGTTGTTATACCCTCTTTGTCCGCATACTCTTTGAGTGTGCTCTTTTGACCGAACACAAAAACCAAATTAAGAAGTAGAATAGATGCAAGTAGAAATCTTTTCATATTGTTAGCAATAATGGTAATAAGTTATATTGCAAAGCAGCATTCACTGAAACAAATCCACTTAGAAACTGCGGTTGCAAGTAAAAGTAAGTTTACTTTTTATTTCGATAATCCTCTCTCTTCTTCAAAATAAAGTAGAGCACAATGGCCAATATCAGGTTTATCCCTATTATTAAATAGAAAGCTAATTTTGTATCAGATGAATTAGATTTCAGTCCGAAAATCAAAGCTATCACAAGCGTATAAATCACTATAGCAATAGGGGTAATAATATGTCTTTTATTTTTAAACTTCATATAATTCATTGAGTTTATTGGCGAAATCAGTAATCTTTGGTTTCGAAATGAGTGGTTTTATCTCATCAGCTTTAAGCACTAGTTTTGCCACCATTTTTTCTATAAAATTCATTTTGGGGAATAGCAACTCACCATCAAAATAGTTTACAACTAATGCCCTCTCAAGCAATTCGCGAGGGTAAGCATTATGTAACTGCTCCATCGCCTTTTCTCCATCAAAGTGGCTAGTCACAAATAATCCCAAACGTTTAGTTTTGAGGATCTCTATATTATCATTCGCAAACTTAAGAACCAACTTACTATTTTTCCCATAATGTATAGAACCACCTATCACAATGGTGTTGTAGTCTGATAAATCGGGCATAGAGTTGGCACGCTCATCCAAAGAGCACAAGTCAACATTACCATCAAGAAGTTTTAGCAGTTTTCTTGCATACTCCTTAGTAGTACCATGTCGCGAAGCGTATACCACAATAGTATTATTCATTTCATTGGTATAAGAAAAAAAAGTTCGGTAGAAAAAAAACAATCAGTGCCTAGTTCTACCGAACATCTTTTATATTTTATTTTAATTATCCTAATTCCTTTAATATTGCAAGCATATATTCATAAGATTTTTCAACTGCTGCAATCTCTACATATTCCACAGGCGAATGTGCTCCGCGGATAGTAGGACCAAATGAAACAATATCTAAATCCTTATTTACATTAGCTTGTATGATACCGCACTCCAACCCGGCATGAATTACATTCACATGAGGTCTTTCGCCATATTTCTCTAAATAAATTCTTTCCATTGTGTTTAGCAAAGGCGAGTTAGCATTGGGTTGCCATCCTGGATATTCATTCTCTATCTTCACATTGGCTCCAGCCAATAAGAACACACTTTCTACCTGTGAACAAACCCAAGCTTTTCGACTTTCAGACGAACTGCGAATCAAAAGCTTCACTTCAGTTTTCTCTGGAGAAGAGTGCACCATAGCAAGGTTCAAAGAACTCTCTACTGTATCGGGGAAATCGGCCAACATGCTGATTACACCATTTGGGCATCCTTCCACTGCGTTTATTAAATCGTCTTGCACCTCTTCTGGAATAAGTGTTTTGGGCATCTCAGTCTTTTCTGCTTTAAAACTGATAGACTCTTCAATACCAGCAAACTCTACTCTGAAAAGCTTTTCGTACTCTTTTACTAAATCAAGCAAATCGTCCACCAATTGCTCGGGAATAGTTACTACAGCAAATGATTCACGAGGAATAGCATTACGCAAAGTACCTCCATTCACACTTGCCAAACGAGCCTCATAGTTTTTCACAATCTCCTTGAGGAAGCGATTCATTATTTTATTGGCATTACCGCGGCCTAACTCAATTTCTGCACCAGAGTGTCCACCTTTTAGTCCTGTAAGGCTCAATTTAATTGCCACATCACCTGGAGCAATGTCTGCATCGTCTTTATAACCAAATGTAATATTCATATCGGCTCCACCTGCACAACCTATACAAAGCTCACCATCCTCCTCTGTATCAAGATTGAGCATATACTTACCTTTCAAGAAGCCCTCTTTTAGTCCAAAAGCGCCATCCATTCCTTCTTCCTCATCAATGGTGAAAAGGTTTTCTATTTCGGGATGTTCTAGTGAGCTATCCTCTATGAGTGCCAACATCATAGCCACGCCAATACCATTATCGGCACCCAATGTGGTAGAGCGAGCTTTCACAACACCATCGTGCACATAAGCGTCAATGGGGTCTTTAGAAAAATCATGATCAACATCAGAGTTTTTCTGGGGAACCATATCCATATGAGCTTGCAATATAATGGTAGGTTTGCTTTCATAACCCTTCGATGCAGGTTTTATGATTACTACGTTGCCCACTTTATCTTGCTTAACCTCAAAGTTGCGGTCGTTACCAATTTTCTTCACGTATTCAGACACCTCCTCCATTTGTCCTGTTGGACGTGGAATACGCGTGAGAGCGTAAAAGTGTTTCCAAACATTTTTCGGATTTAAGTCTAAAATAGTTGATGTTGACATACTAATTAAATTTTTATGTGATTTTCTAGTTGTTCGTTTCTCTGTTTACGATTTCCACCGTTTCAGGTGTATCTCTCTTTACATATTGTATTGCAAATATACTTAAAATTCCCGTTAAAATGAGCCAAGCCGATTGAATAGTAAATACTGCTCCTGCAAATGCACTCCCTTGCTCCCAAGTAACACCATAGACCAATAGCGATGTTATCACCATAAAATGCCATGCGCCAATGCCTCCTTGTGTGGGTGCAGCTACACCAAGACTACTCATTGCAAAAACAATAAGACCAGCCACAGGGCCAAGATGCTCGGTAAAACCAAATGCATAAAAGCAAAGGTAAAAGTACAAATAATAACCAAACCAGCACAAGAATGTGTACAAAATAAATAATCCTTTCTGATTCATCTTCCACACCGTCAAGATATCTCTCTTCATTCCACCATAGAATAGTTTAATTTTCTTGATCAGAAAAAAGTTCGGCAAAAACCTAAATACAATATAAAGAAGCATGAAAAAAAGAATGATAATGGCATAAAACCAAAAGGAGCTAAATGTTGATATAACACTTTGCCCTACTGTAGGGTTTGTTTGGAAATAGGCAAAAAAGAATCTAAAGTCCAGTAGGAGACAAAGCAACATAATGAAACCCATAGCCACCACATCAAAAAAGCGGTCCACTATGAGTGTGCCAAAAGTAGTAGAAAAAGGAACCTTGTCATATTTGGTAACAACCCCGCAACGCCAAACTTCACCCGCACGTGGCAACACAAAATTGACTGCATAATTGCCCATCACAGCATATATCAGGCTCATACGTTTGGGGTAGTATCCCACAGATTGTATGGTTAGCTCCCACCGCAAAGCTCTAAATATATTGCCAGCCAAACCAAACAGTAGCGAGTAGGCAATAATAGTGAAGTTGGCCGATTTGGTTATTTGCCACAACTCTGCCATATTGGTATCTTTATATAGAAGCCACAACACTACCATACCTAATACAAGAGGAAATAGAGTTTTAAGAACTTTCCTAGATACGTTTAAATTTATTTTGCCCATTTACGTTTTATAATTGATGGCTACAAAACTACAAAATATTACTGATTTTGTGCATATCTAAGTGTCTAAATACTGATGCAATGTTGTACATAAGGTTTGTTTGCTGAGTAGAATCTATATTTAAGGTTGTTGACCGATTAACTATTCAAATCAATGTGTTGCAAATATAAAAGGGTTGGAAATATAAATACAGATTTAATTATGAGATAAACAGCTCATTCTATGGGGGTTTAATCAAAATATATTCTTCTTAATTCAATAGACTCAATATATTCATCCTTTTGTAACACAGCTCGTTTATCTTTGTAAGTATATTGCACTGTGTTTCAGATAAA
>JARICS010000091.1 GCA_029264035.1 Dysgonamonadaceae bacterium
AAATCATCATCGTCAAAGTCTTCGTCATCGAAGTCTTCATCATTAAAATCATCTTCATCAAAATCTTCATCATCGACAAACTCGTCGAAATCATCATCTAAATCTTTCATAATCTTATTGTTTTAATTAAACGACAAAACATCTCCTTTAGAAGATGCAATATTACGTGTAAAACTACGTAAATATTTCGAATAAACTAATATACAAATGAAGAAAAAATCATCTTTTACAGAAATGATTAAGACGTGAAAAAGGCGACTAAGACCCTCAGGTTATAATCGCCTTAAACACAATGAAAAGTTAGATGTAGTAAGTAATTAAATAGTAAACTATAAGTTGTAAGTCATAAATAATAGGCAGTTCTATAAGCTCAGTGACTAAACTTGATTTTTTAAAGAAAATTATAACGAGTCATTCAAAAACTTTGTCTCAGTCAGCGTCTCCCCTTCAAGTACATACTCCTCATTTGAGTTCCACTCCAAACTATTTCTGTAACCATAATCATTGCCATATTTTCTGCGCATTGCTTGTGAAGATATCGCACGTTGATAGTCTGTCAATTCATCGCTCACCTCTACCTTAGAACCGCTTGGTACAAATATCTCTAACACCACAAATTGATTGCGGAAACCTTGCTCCTTGGGCACTTTGAAGAACTGAGGAATCAATAGTATTGAATCGTTTTGCTGTAGCTTAAAATCAAACTCTTTCAAGTTAGCCTTAGAAGCTTTATAGTTTCTATCGAAACCTGCATAGATAGTCTTTACATGAAACAGAGTGTCTTTGCTCGTTTTCATTCTCAACTCAATACTGTTGAACAACAAAGAGTCTTCTTCAACATTGTAAAAGGGTAAGTTATCTATTATTATTCGATTTATACCTGGCGAATCGAGAATGAATCTACTTGTTCCAGGCGTCACACTGAAGTAGTCTAAAGGATAGCGTTCCATCTCAACATAAAGTTTATTAGTGGTGGGTGGAGTGAGTACTATATTAGTCTCTTGCAGACTCTCTGTGCTAAACTTGCGTGTAATTTGGAAGCCCAATGCCAATCCGGCAATAATACCTACAAACCAAAGTGCAGCAACCGTGTAACCGATGACTGGTCTTGATTTTGCTTTCATCAGTCGGCGAATTATCCAAACAACTACACTAACAAAAGGTATTGCCAAAGTCAATATTATAGACAACCACAGCAATGTATTTTCAAAACCAGGGTTGATGAACAATGTTTGGAGCGGTACAAACTTTGCTCCTGCAAATATCAATCCAAACATCGATATCATCAAGCCTGCAGCTACAATGCCCACAATGCCGAAGAACATTACTTTAAAGAAACCAATCAGCAGATTTAAACATCCCGATCTTTCGGGTTGTGGCGATATATAAGGTGTGCGTGGTGCATCTGTATAAATAGGAGGAGGAGGAGGTGTAGACAGTGCATCTTTGTCACTATTTTCAGTAGTGCCATCGGTGTCTGTTACAAAGCTTTGTTTATTAACACTGCTATTTGTCGTAGTTTGATTTACCACACTGTTATTAGGAGCAATAATAGTTGCACTGCTACTCATATCACTTCTGCTACTTCTAGCTTGGGCTACATTGCCACTCACTGTGTCTCGTATCGATTTCAGATATTCCTCTTCACCCATCATTTCCAATTTTTGTTTCACAGATGTAGCCTTTGGCATTATAATCCAAAGAATAATATAGATAGCTACAAACGAGAGATTCACACTTGAAGATAAATTGAAAGGAAAAGATGAGTTGAAGATGAAATGATTGAAAGCATTAAAAGGAATGCGCGCCATACCGAACACATTTAATATGACAGGCAACAAGAAAATTAAACGAGGTATCCAAGTATCTATTTTGAAATAAGCTGCAATACCACCACTTACACCAGCAATAAAACGGTCGTTAGGATTGCGGTATAAACGTTTGCTTACATTATTTGGTAGCTCTTTTGTTGGTAATACAATCCACATTATTATATAAACCCAAAAGAACAAACTTGACAGAAAGACAAAACCTAAACGAACAAACACTGGATCTATTTTGAGATAATGAGCAAGCCCACTACACACACCGCCCAATATTCTATCGTTAGACTTGCGAAACAGACTTTTCTTTTCATGTTCACTTACGGGAGGAGGCATTTGTGATTGTCCACTTTGTGTGTGTGGAGGAGGCATTGTAGCATTCTCTTTTTCCTCTTCGCGTTCGTCAAACTCTAAATCAAACTCTTCGGGTCTTCCTATAGTATTGATTATAGAAGTTACATCGTCATCAGTAATGCACGGAATGCCATGTTTGAGCCTATTGCCAAACAACTCAGCAATCCGATTTTCTATGTCATTCACTATTTCATTTCCTTCAGCCTCGTGCCTAAAGTAATCTTTCAAGCTCTGAATGTATCCATTCAAAATATCGTAAGCTGTCTCCTCAATGGTTATCAATTGACCTTGGAAATTGATGTTGATTGTTTTTTTCATTTTGTGTTTTGCTATTATTTATGAAACAGTTGCTATGTCTTCTTCATTCTCATTTTCTACTTCGTTGGCTTTATTCACCAATTTCTCTACACTGCCATTTAGATCATTCCAGGTAGATTCCAACAGATTATAAAATACCAATCCTTTGTCGGTAAGCGAAAAGTATTTTCGAGGGGGCCCCGTAGTGCTCTCCACCCATCTATAACTGAGCATATCGGCATTCTTCAGTCTGTTCAAAAGTGGATAAAGGGTCCCTTCCAAAAGATCAAGACCAGCATTTTTCACCTCTTCGAGAATGTCTCCCGGATATACTTCACCATTTTTTATAATGGAAAGAATGCAATATTCAAGCACACCTTTCCGCATCTGACTTTGTATATTTTCGACTTTCATTCGTGCTGTATTATTAATTAGACTACAAAAATAAACAATGTATGGTATTATGCAATGCAAAGTACTATGTTTGTTTTGTTAATTAATATAGTTTAGCATTCTGCACGTTTCTTTTTCACAATTCACAGAGTAATAATGCGTCAACTATGGACGACACGCTGCATAGGAGTAAAGCATTGTGTCTAAAGATTTTTTTATTAACTTCGCACCATGAAAATTGAAAGATACACCCTACCCCTCTTAGCACTATTACTACTCATGGTGCATACATCAGGCTTTGCTCAATATGCAGAACCCCTGAACATTCCACCTGCGTTAAGTGCAGGTTTTGGCGAATTGCGCAACAATCATTTCCACTCAGGCATCGATTTTAAAACCCAACAAGTGGTGAACAAACCCGTCTTTGCAGTGGCCGATGGCTATATCTCACGCATATCGGTTTCGCCAGGCGGATATGGGTTGGCGCTATACATAGATCATCCTGAGCAGGGACACACAACTGTATATGGTCACCTCAACAGTTTCTCAAAACAGATTGCCAAATATGTTGAAAACAAACAATATGAAAATGAAAGCTATAGAGTGAACCTTAATCTTGAACCACACGAAATACCTGTTGTAAAAGGCCAACAAATAGCGCTGAGTGGCAATACGGGCTCGTCGGGCGGACCTCATTTGCACTTTGAGGTGCGCGATAGAGAAACACAAGGTCCACTTGA
>JARICS010000112.1 GCA_029264035.1 Dysgonamonadaceae bacterium
GACTCTTCAGCTACTGCGGTAGCATATAAAAACGATTTCAGATTTGATCTTACTATAAAGAATACAGAGGATTTATCATACGTTTTTGCATTGCCCTTTTTCAATATTGAGCCTGGAACAATACACGGAATCGTTAATATGCCAGAACGAGAAAGCACAATCAATTTGGCAGTTCCTCGTTTGATGTTTGGAGCAAACGACGTTAGACAAACAAAAGTAGATCTGAATATTACCCAGACCAACGGATTGGATTTAGATGTGATAACTTATTTGGTGCAAGACAATGGTTATATCAATGCTAAACTGGATACTAAAGTATACCATGACTCTGTGATGAATGCTCTCTTTTTTGATATGAACAACAATGTCATAAAGAGTAATGGCGAGTTGCGTGCATCGATAGGTTTTGATAAAGACGAAGAGCAGAAATTGGCTACCAATATTCTCATTCAACCCACCACGCTGCGTTTCAATCAGAAGGATGTGCATATTATGCGAAGTTCTATAAGAAGCGCCAATGATTTTATTACAGTGAGTAACTTTGGAATTATGCACGAAGGCAAACAGCAATTCGGAATAGATGGAATAGCTTCTAAAAACGTGGAGGACAGCGTTCGGGTCTTTTTTGATGATGCGGAGTTGGCCAATATACTCACTGCTTTTAATGTGCAAAATATTTTCGGTACTATCGATGGTAGCCTTATGGTGCGTCGAGTGCTTGACAACCCTGTAGTTCACACAGATCATTTCAAAATCCTTAATATTCGAACAGACAAAGATACTATTGGTACATTGTTTGTTGAAGCACTTTACAATCCAGCCGACGAAGGGTTAAAGCTTGATGTTTATGTCAATAAAGATGGTAAGCGGCACACTGGTATAACTGGTTATGTGCCTACAGCAGGAGAGAAAGATATAGACTTAGATGTGGTTATAGAGCAATTTCCCTTGCGTTGGATTCAGCCCTTTGCTGTGGAAACCTTTAGTAAGCTTGAAGGAACTCTAAGCACAAAAATGGATATTGTTGGTAAAACATCTGCACCCATCATTGAGGGATGGTTAGGTATAAACGAGGGCTTGCTCAAAGTGGACTTTACTGGTGTAGAATACCGCATATCTGACACCATAAGGGTGAATAGAGACAATGTAGGTTTTGAAAACTTGGTGATTCTTGATGATAATGGCAATACAGCGAGCATTGGACTGGTAGTGAATCATAGTGACAATTTTGGACGCTTAGATTATAA
This sequence comes from Dysgonamonadaceae bacterium, assembly GCA_029264035.1. GTDB lineage: Bacteria > Bacteroidota > Bacteroidia > Bacteroidales > Dysgonomonadaceae > UBA2632. The sequence continues at coordinate 1,248 of JARICS010000112.1, forward strand.
AGCAAAAATTACGCTCGACGATTTTATGTTGCTCAACAATGCAGACAGAACCGACTTGATGGCCCATGGTTTGTTGAAACTGGATGGCGATATTATCTTGAATGGTTCGCCAACAGGGCTTTTCGGAACAGCCAATATCCGCAGCAGTAGCAAGTCGAAAGTAAAAATAGAATTACCTCAAACCGCTTCAGCTTCAGAATACAAGGGTATCATTTATATCAACACACCACAAGATGATGACCCTCTCTCATTTTTAAAGGATAGAGATAAGTCTTCGTCCAACTCTAATGCCCCGTCGAGCGGAATGATGATTGACATTCAGGCAACTGTCAATTTGACTCCTAATTTAGAATTGGGTGTTCAATACAATCCCCGAACGGGTGATGAAGTTTCTATTAGTGGTACAGGTGAGCTAAATGTAAATTACAACACAAAATCTGACCCACAAATAAGAATCTATGGTGAGTATATTGCACAAAGTGGCGAAGCCAGTCACAACTTGCAAGGATTGAAAAAGATTAATTTTAAATTGAAAGAAGGTAGCAAAATTAACTTTATGGGCGATCCACTTAAAACAAAATTCAATCTTACTGCCTACCATCAAGTGAAAGCCGATTTAGCAACATTGAGCGAGAGCTTTTCGCAAGATGCAAATTTGTCAAATACAAGAGTACCTGTGAATGCTGTTCTCGAAATAAGTGGAGATTTAGATGAAATGCAACTTGATTATGATGTTGAGTTGCCAGAGGCATCGCAAGATGTGAAACAAAAGGTGCAAAGTTTGATTAATACTGAAGAGGAACGTATTAAGCAGTTTGGTAACCTCGTGGCAATGAATAGTTTTTATGGTGCATCGGGAGGTTCTCAGGGAGGATTTGGCAGTGACATGTTTACCAATGTTGCAGCTGGAGCTTTAACCAAAGGCTTAGATGCGCTGTTTTCAAGTGCACTAAGCGACAACTGGAGCATCAGTACTAATTTGCAAAGCCAAAATGGCACGTTTGAAGATGTGCGCATGGGGGTGGATGTATCTACCCGCTTGTTGAATGATAAATTGGAAGTGTCTACCAACTTGAGCTATGGAGACAATGATATGTATAGAAATCAGGAGTCGTTCATTGCCGAGTTTGATGTGAAATATGCAATTTTCAATTGGCTCAGACTACGCGCCTTTAACAAAGCCAACGAGCGTTACTACAAACTTGCGCCTACCACACAAGGTGTGGGTATAGAGGTGAACAAAGAGGGAAAGAAGTTTAAAGACTTGTTTAAGTTTAGTTTCTTCCAAAGAAAGAAGAAGTAGTTCGGGAATTAAGAGAAAAGAATTAAAAGTTAAAAGTTCGCACCGATACGCATAAATATTTTGCACGCGGGTTTGTAATCCGTTTGTACGCTTTAGCGAAACTCTTACTGTTTTACTTAACACACCAACGTCTCTTTGGAACCTCCTTTCAATAGCATCTGATATATTTGAATTATCTTGCTCACCGAGGAGGGTCGCCACTTTATGTTAGATCAATCATTGACGTGTATTTGGCAATCTTTTGACATGACTTTTTCAAAACATTTCCACAGCTGTAGATTACAAGAGAATGACATGAAAATGGGATCCACGACGGGGGAAATGTTTGAAAACACATTTTTTCCCTTTTGTTGCTCTCATTTGCTCCATCCACGACACAAAACATCAATTTCCGATGGAGAATTCTCTTTTTATCAGTTGTTTTTTCACTCTTAATTTGTCTTTCTTTTTTTCACCGCATTTATCTACAATATTTGCTCAAAAAAGCACTATTTTAGCGACTCAAAACATTTCCACAGCAGTAGATTACGTTATCAACAGATGAACGCCCAATCCGCGACCGTGGATTTGATTTCCAACTGATTTATGCTGCATTTACTAGTGAATTGTGATAAATAACGGTATATTATTTGCAAATTGATAGTTGAGCAAGCGTGAAAATAATATGAGTGTCAGATAAAACATCTCTTTAGAAACGAATACACAATCTTTCAAGTAGAATTAGATAAGTGTTTGATTGCAAAACTGTGAAATAGTGCATGATCTCTGTAAATAGTTGGCGTTTTGTCATCCTTTAAGAAAGACTTTAACTGTTACAATTTTAATTTGCACACAATTTATGTCATGTGTATGAATGAAAACAACAAACCACGCTCCTCCCCAAAAGTCCAACAACTTTATTTCTCTTACAATATTCCATCCAAACTATGAAAGCCGATTTTATTTTATTAAATTTGTAGAGACAATTTAATACAGTACATTGATACAATACAATAATATAGTATGAGAAGAGATAAAATACACAGTCTCTCTAGGGAGCAATTAAAAGAATATAGA
>JARICS010000128.1 GCA_029264035.1 Dysgonamonadaceae bacterium
TTGCAAATAGATTCAAAGAAGAAAGAGTTATATCATTGTGCTGCATCGGTATTGTCAAACTATCTAGTAACGTTGCTGAACCTTTCATATGAAATGTTTGTCCAGTCGGGTATGACCAAAACTGAGATAAAGAAAGCGACTGCTCCCCTACTGTATAGCACTTTAAAAAACATTGCAGAGAATGAGCATATGAGCGATGCCTTAACGGGTGCTATAAAAAGAGGTGATAGCACAACGGTAGCAAAACACTTGGCGACATTGCAGCAAAACATGCCTGACAAGCATTATCTCTACAAGGCGCTTGGAAGAGAGACTATGGCAATGCTACAGGATGATAGATTGAAAGAGTTGCTAGACTAAAAACAATATTATCTTAAAACAAGTCCTTCCGATGTTTGAATTTACTATTTGACGAACTGTATATAAGTATGTGTGAATCAATTTATTTTCATTGATAAAATATATGTTGTATTTTTGCAACTTCTAATGGTTGATTGATGCCTCTTTAATTTGAGAGCGCACTTTTTGATATCGGAGATATCAGAAAGGAACTGAGAGAACGGGGTAGCAAAACACAAAAAAGGTAATAAAGAATATGAATAAGAAATTTACAGTAAAATCTTTCCAAAAAGCGAAAGATGATAAGAGACCTATAAGCATGCTTACGGCTTATGACTACTCGATGGCCAAAATATTGGATAGTGCAGGGGCTGATGCTCTATTGGTAGGCGACTCTTTGGGGATGGTGGTGCAGGGGCACGACTCAACTATATCTGTGACGATGGATGATATGATTTATCATGCCAAGGCGGTTACGCGAGGAGCAAAAAGGGCTTTAGTGATTGTTGATATGCCCTTCATGTCCTACCATGTATCGGTGACCGATGCTGTGAGCAATGCAGGCAGACTGATGAAAGAGGGCGGTGCTCATGCTATAAAACTAGAAGGCGGCGTGGAGTTTGCCGAAACTATTCGTCAGATTGTGAGAGCGCAAATTCCGGTGATGGGGCATATTGGTATGACACCTCAATCGGTACATATGTTTGGTGGATTTAAAGTGCAAGGTAAAAGCTTGTTGCAAGCGCAACAGATAATTGATGATGCCAAGGCCCTTGAAGAGGCGGGTGTGTTTGCAATCACGCTAGAGTGTGTGCCCGAGGAGTTGAGTAAAATTATTACCGAAACGGTGAATGTGCCTACCATTGGTATTGGTGCAGGAAAATATTGTGATGGACAAGTATTAGTGAGCAATGATATGTTGGGTATGTATAGCGACTTTGTGCCTAAGTTTGTGAAACAGTTTGCGCATCTATCAACTGATATTGAGGGTGCGGTGAAGACATATATAAAGGAGCTTGCTGACAATAGTTTCCCCGAGAAGAAGCACACCTTTACGATAGACGATGAAGTGATAAGCAATTTGAATAAATAATCAGTTTTTACAACTTACAAGATGGTTATAACCACTACAGAATTGATAAAGCGTTTCTTGACAACTGTCAACAGAGAAAATAAGACAATTGGCTTAGTTCCAACAATGGGTTTTTTGCACAAAGGACACTTGTCGCTCATAAAGAAGGCTAAAGAGGAGAACGACCTTGTAGTTGTGAGTATTTTTGTGAACCCTACACAGTTTGGACCTAACGAAGATTTCGAAACTTACCCAAGAGATATACTCAACGACACAAACCTTGCCTACAAAGCAGGGGCCGACATTATATTCAATCCGAATGTGTGCGATTTGTATCCCGAGGGAAGTAATACTTGGGTGAATGTGGAGGGCGATATCACCAAGGTACTGTGTGGGGCATCGAGGCCAACTCACTTTAGGGGAGTGACTACTGTGGTGAACATGCTGTTTAACATTGTGCAACCCGACAGAGCTTATTTTGGGCAGAAGGATGCACAACAAGTAGCTGTGCTAACCAAAATGGTGAACGACCTGCACATGAATGTAGAGTTGGTTGTTTGCCCTATTGTGAGAGAATCTGATGGTTTGGCTATGAGTTCGCGCAACAGTTACCTTAGTGAAGAGGAACGTGCACAGGCGGTGGTGTTAAACGAGGCATTGCAGTTGGCAGGAAAGTCTTACAAGGATGGCGAAAGAAATGTGGTTGCCCTGATCCAGCTGATTGAAATTAAAATTGCGACCATGCCTTTGGCCGAAATAGATTATGTGAGCATATACTCCTACCCTACACTTGCACAAATCGAAAACATTGTAGGGACGGCTATAATAGCTGTAGCAGTGAAGTTTGGTAAAACCAGATTGATAGACAACGAGATATTAAAATAAAGGAGATAGAATATGATTTTAAACATGCTGAAAGCAAAGCTGCATAGAGGTACGGTGACAGAGGCCAATATAAACTATACTGGAAGTATTACAATCGACTCTTTTCTGTTGAAGGAGTCGGGGATATTGCCAATGGAGAAGGTGCAGGTGGTGAATATAAATAATGGCGAGCGATTTGATACTTACGTGATTGAGGGGGAAGAGCACAGTGGTGTGATTTGCCTGAATGGTGCGGCAGCTCGTCTTGTACTTCCAGGCGACAAGGTGATAATAATGGCTTATGGATTTTGCACGCAAGAAGAGGCGGAGAAAGTGAAGCCCAAAGTGTTTATATTGGGCGACAACAATGAAATAGAACAAAAACTATGATGCATATTGCCATTACGGCCGGTGGAACGGAAGAGTCAATAGATGGGGTGAGGAAAATAACCAACATGAGTTCTGGCTCTTTGGGTTGGCATTGCTTGGATGCGGTGCTTTCCTTTATGCGCAAGCATAACAGATCGAACTTTGTGGTGCATTATATAAAAGCGCCTAAAGCTGTTACTAAAAAGCTAAGTGCAAAAGATGCACATTGTGTGAGCTTTGTGAATGTAACCAATACGCAGAGTGTGTATGACTGCATAGACTCGTTGATGGACAAAGTGAAGATTGACCTGTTTATTCACGCAATGGCAATATCAGATTTCTCTTACTCCTACTCTGCTTCAATTTCGGCTCTGGCCGAGGAGCTTTATCAAAGTCTTATTACAGACAAAAAGGTATCGAAACAGAAGATTGAAGCTATCCTAACAAATCCGATACACAAGCATGATGCTGACGAGAAGATATCGTCGAGTGAAAAGATAATTATGGGATTTGAGACTACGCCCAAGGTGATAGCATTGATTAAGAAGAAAAACAGAGAGACCTTTTTGGTTGGGTTCAAACTGGTGAAAAACAATCATGACAACAACCTTATAAAACAGGCCGAGAAATTGAGAATGACTAATGACTGCGACGCTGTGTTTGCCAATGAGGCTTCGCAATTGTCTGAAGAGGGTCATGCGGGACTGTTGCTATACAAAGGAGAGATTGTGGCGCGCCCTGTGGGCAAAAAACAAATTGCTGAGGCGATTGTTAATTTAGCAATGAAGCATATAAGCTGATAAATAGATACATAGTGGATATGAAAAATATAGTTGTAGGAGTGAGTGGCGGTATTGCTTGTTATAAAGCGGTGGAGATTGTGAACCAACTAAAAAAAGATGGTTACAACGTGAATGTTATTATGACAAAATCGGCACAGGAATTCGTGCGACCGCTTACTTTTCAGGTGATGTCGGGCAATCTTGTGGTGACTGACATGTACGACCCAGTGGATCATTGGGATACAACTCATATTGATTTGGGAAGGGATGCAGATCTGTTTGTAATAGTGCCTGCAACTGCCAATATTATTGGCAAGATAGCCTCGGGCATTGCTGACGATATGCTCTCTACAACGGTAATGGTAGCTACTTGCCCAAAAGTAATTGCACCGGCTATGAACACGGCTATGTATGAGAATCCTTTTGTGCAAGAAAATTTGAAGAAATTGGAGATAAATGGGTATCATGTATTGGGTACGAAAGAGGGTGTACTAGCCTGTGGCGATGTGGGTAAGGGTAAATTGTTGCCTTGGGAAGAGATAGTGCAATACATAAAAGATATTATGGAGAAACAAGATAGATACTTGAAGATCTAAAGGACTAAATTACACACATTGAAATAGAATTGAAAAAATTAAACCTTTTGCTAATATGAAACGAATATTGATTGCGACAATGCTGATGCTACTAATGAGTAGTTACACCCAAGCTCAACTGAACAAGGTGGCGCTGAATGTGGGTTATGAGAGTATGCAGAAAAAAAGTGGCTACTTGGGTGCGGAATATCGTTTCAACAACAATGACTTGAGAAACAATCACGGGCCGCTGAATGTGGGTGTGGGTGGATATTTGTATGGCGAGGATGGCAAGTTTACTATTTCTCCCGAAATACATTTAAACAAGACATGGATGCACTTTTTGATTACTGAGTTATCTGCTTCCACCAAAAACATTAAACCTAGTGTAGGGCTCTCTCTTATGAATTTAGGGCGGCTACAATTTGGCTATAGCTTCCCCATTGACAACTCTGACTTCAAGGGGTTTTATTTTGGCTTTCACATCTTGATTGGACGTCCACCATTCTATGACGAGATAAAGGTTTACTAGAGTTGACAGTTAGGTAATGGAATATCTATATATTCCCTCGCGTAAAGGATTCCAACAGGAGAGAGGTTTATATTGTTAGACTACACCCATCTGTTACTACATACAGACAAAGAAGGAAGAACAATTAAAAATACTCTTTTCGCAGAAAGCTTTCTTGCTATGATACATAAAATGACCTCGTTTATGCAAATATGACTGATGAAAGAAAATAAAATGTGCTCATTCTTTGCTAATTAACTTGAATATTGTAACTTTGCATTCCGATTATTACAATAAATCACTTAAAAGTTTGATTGTGAGCTTTTTATTTGGCTATTTGTCCCTTAGCAAGACAGGTCGAACAAGCTTATATTCAGACAATCTCAACAAAAATTAAAAAACAATAGAAAGTGAACACTTTAAGTTATAAAACCGTATCGGTTAACAAAGAAACCGCCCAAAAAGAATGGGTTGTAATTGATGCAACGGGACAAACTCTTGGTCGCATGTCTTCTAAAGTAGCAAAACTACTTAGAGGTAAGTACAAACCTAGCTTTACTCCTCACGTAGATTGCGGCGATAATGTAATTATCATTAATGCAGACAAAGTTGAGCTAACAGGCAACAAATGGAATGATCGCGTTTATTTGCGCTACAGTGGCTATCCAGGTGGACAACGTGGTACAACAGCTACAGAGTTATTTGCAAAAGGACCAGACAGACTATTAAGAAAAGTTATGAAAGGAATGTTACCTAAAAACAAACTAGGTGATGCTATCCTTAAAAACATGTACGTTTATGCAGGTGAAAGTCATCCGCATGAAGCTCAAAAGCCAACTAAATTAGATATTAATACACTTAAATAATAACAATGGAAGTAGTAAATGCATTAGGAAGACGCAAAGCTGCAGTAGCACGTGTGTTCGTTCGCGAAGGTTCCGGTAAGATTGTTATCAACAAACGCGAGTTTGAAAATTATTTTCCTTCATCAATTCTTCAGTATGTAGTAAAGCAACCTCTAACAACATTAGATGTTCTTGAAAAATACGATATCACTATTAACTTAGATGGTGGAGGTTATAAAGGACAATCAGAAGCTGCTCGTTTGGGCATAGCCCGTGCGTTGGTGAAAATAAATCCAGATGACAAATCAGCTTTAAGAGCTGAAGGATTTATGACACGCGACCCTCGTGTTGTTGAACGTAAGAAACCAGGACAGCCAGGAGCGAGAAAGAAATTTCAATTCTCGAAACGTTAAACATGTTATATACGATTTTTTATCGCTATATATATTGAGAATTCAAAGAATGTTTTTTTTGATTCTCAAAAAAAGCGTTTAGTATCTAAATTGAAAGGACATTACTTCTATATATAAAGAAGTAATTTACTTTTCGATTCGGTTCAGAAAAAGAATGTAAACGAATAATTTATAAAAAAAAATGGCAATATTAGAATTTGACCAATTACTTGAAGCCGGAGCGCATTTCGGCCACTTGAAAAGAAAATGGAATCCAGCAATGGCTCCCTATATTTTTATGGAGAGAAACGGTATTCACATTATCGATTTATACAAAACTATAGCAAAGACAGAAGAAGCTGCTAATGCAATGAAGCAAATGGCTAAATCTGGAAAGAGAATCTTGTTTGTTGCTACTAAGAAACAAGGACAAGAAGCTATTGCAGCTGCATCTCAAAAAATAAATATGCCCTACGTGATTGAACGTTGGCCAGGTGGAATGCTAACTAACTTCCCTACAATTCGTAAGGCTGTTAAGAAAATGGGCACCATCGATAGAATGATAAAGGACGGTACTTTTGAAACCTTATCAAAACGTGAAAAACTTCAAGTAACACGTCAGCGTGCAAAACTTGAAAAAAACCTTGGTTCAATTCAAGATCTAACTCGTTTGCCAGCTGCAATTTTTGTAGTTGACGTAATGAAAGAGCAAATTGCAGTAAAGGAAGCTAACAAATTGGGTATACCTGTATTCGCAATTGTTGATACAAACTCTGATCCTAGAGATATAGACTTTGTAATTCCAGCTAATGATGACTCAACAAAATCGATTGAGCTAATCATGGACTACATTACAACCTCGATACGCGAAGGCCTAGAAGAAAGAAAAATAGAAAGAGCTGATGCTAATGCTAAAGAAGAGCAAGATGAGCAAGAAGCTGGTGCACGCAGAGAGCGCAAATCTAAAACAGGCAAAAGAGAACGTATTGTAAAGAAAGAAGAAGAAGAAGAAGAAGAAACTACTACAGCTTCAGTTGAAGAAAGCAAGCCAGTTGAAGAAACTAAGCCTGCTGAAGACAAAAAAGTAGAAGAATAAGAATTATTCACTCGAAATAAAACAATTATATATATGGCAGTTACAATGGCAGATATCCAGCATTTGCGCAAAATGACAGGTGCTGGGATGATGGATTGCAAAAACGCATTAGTTGAAACAGATAACGATTTTGATAAAGCAGTAGAAATTATCCGTAAAAAGGGTCAAGCTGTTGCAGCAAAACGTGAAGATCGTGAAGCAAGTGAAGGCTGTGTTATTGCAAAAACAGAAGACGGATATGCAGCAGTTGTTGCATTACAATGTGAAACCGATTTCGTAGCAAAAAACAGTGAATTCATAACGCTTACTGAGAAAATATTAGATGTTGCAATGAGCAACAAGCCTAAAACTTTAGAAGAACTTTTAGCACTTCCTTTGGAAAACGGAACAGTTGCTGAATTGATTACTGATAGAATTGGTGCTACTGGCGAAAAAATGGAACTAGGATTTTATGAATATATCACAGCTCCAACAGTTACAGCATACATTCACCCAGGAAACAAATTGGCTACTATTGTTGGATTCAACAAAGAAGGAGTTGATGCAAGCATTTCTAAAGATGTTGCAATGCAAGTTGCGGCAATGAATCCTATAGCAGTTTCAGCTGACGAAATACCTGAAAAGGTGAAGGAAACAGAATTGAAAATTGCACGTGAGAAAGCGCTTGAAGGTGGCAAACCTGAGCATGTAATTGATCGCATAGTGGAAGGTTCTTTACAAAAGTTCTATAAAGATTCTACTTTGTTGCAGCAAGATTACGTGAAAGACCCAAAAATTTCAATAGCTGAATTTCTGAAGCAAAGCGATAAAGAACTTACAGTTACAACATTCAAAAGAGTGTCACTAAACGTGTAGGTCAATATATCAGATAAAATTATTGAAAAGCGCCGAGATTGAAAAATCTTGGCGCTTTTAATTTGGGCTATAGGATAGTATTAATTTGGATTATTATCCAAAGTGATAAAATAGTAATTGTGAATCTAAAGAAAATTTATTTCAAAATGTTTTCTACCCCTACAAAATGTTTCAATCTGTTGAAAATTGCATCCACGACGGAGGAAATGTCTTGCGACACATTATTTTTCCAAATGTTCCACTAATTTGCTTTTTTCATGCCTTTAAAATCCAATTTCAGATGTAGAATTGTTTTTCCATCATTTGTTTTTTCAATCTTAGACTACTTTTTATATTTTCACAACATTTACCTTAGATATTTGCTCAAATAAAGATCACTTTAGCGATTCAAAACATTTCCACTACAGTGGATTCAATTCTCATAACATAAACGTCCAATC
>JARICS010000033.1 GCA_029264035.1 Dysgonamonadaceae bacterium
GTTGCAGTTTTCATACCGAAGAATCCAGCTAAACCAGAAAAGAAACCTCCTGATAAAAAAGCAAATGGAACCCAATTGTTTTGCAAGCCAAAATAGGCCATTACTGCAAAAACTATTGCCATTACTACAAACACAATTGATACAACTTTGTATTGCTGTTTAAGGTAAGACATAGCGCCATCGCGCACATGCTGAGCAATTTTTATCATCTGACTTGTACCTTCGCTCTCCTTCATCATACTCCTGAAAAAATAAAGAGCAAATAACAACGCTACTAACGATGCAAATGGAACTAAATAAAATAGATTCATACTATTAACATTTTGTACGGTTTATGGAACTTGATATTAATTTTACACAAATATGCAAATTCTTTTGTAAAAAGCGAAACAAAATCTCATCTATTATATTTAATGAGCAGAATAAAAAGAAAAAGAGACCCTATAAGTAATTAATTTATTAATTTTGTAATGATAACGATACATCTTTATTTTATCCATTTTAAACCCTTACCCTCAAAGATATGACTAAAAACTTTTTCCATAATGATGACAAGAACTCAAAGAACGTTCAGATAAAAAAGAACATAATCAATCATTTCATTAGTGAGGGTAATAATACCATCACAGAGATATCTAAAGAGTTAGACCTCAGCATTCCCACCATTACAAAATTCATCAATGAATTGGCAGAGCAAGAGTTGATAATGGAGTATGGCAAAGTGCAAACTTCGGGAGGAAGATATCCTATATTGTATGGATTGAAACCCGATTCTATCTATTTTATTGGCGCAGATATGAGCAGGCATCACTTGCACATTGCTCTAATGAATTTTAAAGGAGAAATTGTGGATTACCAGATGGGCATAAAATACGAGTTTGAAAACACAACAGAATCTTTCGACATTCTTCATAAACATCTTCAAGATTATATAGACAATGTAAAAGTTCCCAAAGAACGCCTTTTTAATATCAATCTCAACATATCGGGCCGTGTGAATCCTGAATCGGGCTATAGCTATAGCAGTTTCTACTTTAGTGAACAACCCATAACAGAGATCTTGACAGAGAAATTAAAATTTAATGTGGGCATTGACAATGACACGCGTGCAATGGCATTGGGCGAATATATGTCGGGTGTAGTGAAAGGTGAGAAAAATGTTCTTTTCGTGAATGTGGGTTGGGGATTAGGGATAGGCATCATTATAGATGGAAAACCATACTATGGCAAATCGGGATTCTCTGGCGAGTTTGGTCACTTTCCTATATTCGATAACGAAATACTGTGTCACTGTGGCAAAAAAGGATGTCTCGAAACTGAGGCTTCGGGCATGGCCATACATCGCTCAGTAATTGAGCGAATAAACAATGGAGAAAGTTCTATCCTAACAGAACACGTGAAAGATTTAGAGACCCTCACACTCACTGATATTATGAATGCAGTTGCAAAAGAAGACCCTTTGTGTATAGAGATTGTAGAAGATGTGGGCTATATCCTTGGCAAATACATAGCAGGCCTTATCAATATATTCAATCCTGATTTAGTGGTGATTGGCGGACAAGTGTCTTTGGCGGAAGGTTTTCTTTTATTGCCCATTCAGAGCTCAATCAGAAAATACTCACTCAATCTTGTCAATAGAGACTCCAAAATAGTAACATCTAAACTCAAACAAAAAGCTGGCATTGTGGGTGCATGCATGGTGGCAAGAAGCCGACTGTTTGACACCAACAGACATCTATAAAGTATCATTTTGATCATAAAAAAGCTGCATATTGCATCTATTTCATATATTTGTGCTAAATTTACAGCCAATTTGATTAGGCAACCTTTGCATTAAAAGTTGAGATATTTCATTTCTCATCATAGATGCAATAAGCAATAGTTTTAATTATAGATACATTATATAGTATGAAAGAATTTCATTTCGATACACAGCAAGTGCATGCAGGTCAAGAGCCTGACCCAACAACGGGATCAAGAGCCGTACCTTTGCATCAAACCACAGCCTATGTTTTCAAAAATGCAGAACATGGAGCTAATCTTTTTGGTTTAAAAGAATTTGGTAATATATACACACGCCTTCAGAACCCAACTACCGATGTTTTTGAACAACGCATGGCTACGCTGGAACATGGAGTGGCAGCTTTGGCTACATCCTCGGGTCAGGCAGCACAATTTATAGCCCTCAATAATTTAGCTTCGGCAGGCGACAATATTGTTTCCACATCATTTCTGTATGGCGGAACATACAATTTGTTTAAAGTTGCCTTCAAAAGAATTGGCATAGAAGTAAGATTTGCCGATGGAGATAGTCCCGAAAGCATGGAATCGTTGATTGATGAACGCACTAAGGGTATTTTTATTGAGATGATAGGCAATCCTGAATACAACATACCCGACATTGAGAAGATTGTAGCTATTGCAAAGAAGCACGACATACCCACTATACTCGACAATACATTTGGACAAGGCGGATATCTCTTCAACCCAATTGATTGGGGTGTGAATGTGGTGACACACTCGGCTACTAAATGGATTGGCGGACACGGCACATCGATGGGTGGCATAATAATAGATGGTGGTAATTTTAATTGGGGCAATGGAAAGTTCCCTATGTTTAGCGAGCCATCAGAAGGATATCATGGTTTGAATTTTTGGGAAACTTTTGGCGCAGAATCACAGTTTGGCAACATAGCTTTTGCTATTCGTGCCCGTGTGGAAGGATTGCGCGATTATGGCCCTGCCATCAGTCCATTCAACTCTTTTATGTTGTTGCAAGGATTGGAAACACTTTCATTGCGTGCAGAGCGCACAAACTGCAACGCTTTGGAGATTGCACGCTGGCTTGAGAAACATCCTAAAGTGGAAAAAGTGAACTATCCTGGACTCGAAAGTAGCAAGTATCATACATTGGCTAAGAAGTATTTGAAAAACGGAGGCTTTGGTGGTGTGCTCTCTTTCTTTGTAAAAGGCAATGAAGAGCAAGCTGCAACATTGATAGACAATCTATCGCTCATCAGCCA
>JARICS010000035.1 GCA_029264035.1 Dysgonamonadaceae bacterium
AGCCTCTGTTAGAATTAGCAACACTTACACCAGTGTAGGTAGCCCACTCAGAATTGTTGGCAAGGTCGAAAGTTCTAATCACATCTTCGTTCAAATTCAGTTTCATGAATTTGCGATTCTTTGGATTGTATTTATATACATTTCCTCTATCTCTGTCTTGTACGCGGAAATAGATATGATTGTCAGCCTTACTCCACATTTGTGAGTCAATGGCAGGATCAAAGTCTTTTGTTATAGCTTCTAGTTTCTTAGTGGCAAGGTCCATGATAAAGGCTTGTGTGTCATAGCTATTGGCAATTTGTCCTTCTTTGATGTTTAGGCCAATTCCATTGAAAGCCTCTGGACCTCCACCAATAAGAATTTGCTTATTGTCGGGCGAGAATTGTGCCGAAGATACAAAGGTTTCATTTGCCCACAAAGTGTCTAGAGCCATTGTTTCGAGACTCAACAAATACATTGAGCTTTTATTGAATGGACGTTCGGTAAGAAACTCTTCGGAAGTAGAAAAAAGCAGGTGTTTGCCATCAGACGAAACATCGTTGAGTCTTGCAGTTTGTTTACCGAAGGTAATTTGTTGTGAAAGACCTGTGTCGAAAATATATTGATGAATAAAATATCTATTGCGATAGTGATCTTGGCGATCATCAATTCCTATCATGCGTTTCAAACTAGCAGGCGATTTCACATCCATAGTCTCTTTCACAGAATAAAACATAGATTGCTCATTGGGTGCAATCATAAATGTTTCCATGGGCAAGTCTTCGGCCAAGATGGTTGACTGCATTGTAAGTGGATCTAATTTGAACATGGTTCTGCCATTTTCAGTGTCCTCTACATATGACAACATGTCCGATTTTGGCATCCATCTGAGTTGTTTACGGCTTGTGCTTTCGCTCATAAGTGTACGCTGTTGTTGTGTGTCTAACACTTCCATGTAGCTATTCGATTTTCCACCAGGCAAAGTTTCGCTCATATATATCAACACGAATCGTCCGCTGGGAGATATCGATGACGATGACACGCGTTTGCCTTCCAGCACATCTTTTATGTCCATGCGACGCGATGGATCGTTGGTCATATACACATTCAATAGTGAGTCTTCCTCGCTTGGCTTCACCTCAATTTTGAAAGCCGCAGCATCAAATGGTTGAGTGTTTGATGCCAATAGTTTCACTACTACACGTGTATTGTTGAGCGTTCCGTCAAGAGTGGTTTCGGCAGATCCTGCATTGGAAATGCTATCGGTGGCAGAGGCTTTAGTAGCTTTTTTCTCACCATCTATATATACCTCTAGTATATTGGGTGATGTAACTGTAAGATTTGCTTTACCATAATTATCGCCAGCTAAATAGAACGATAGTAAATGAATGGTATATTCCGAATCGGTTTTATCGATATGAAAGAAGCCAGCAGTGTCTGCTGTTAATTCATGAGTGAAACGGTTATGTTTCGGTATGGAGATGGCACTCGAAAGCAATAGCTTGTCAGAGAACTTTTCGTCTTTAAGATTTGTGCTGTCCAATAAAATTGGTTTTTGCAATGCAATGGGTTCGAAAGCGCGAACGCTCTTCAGCGAAACTTTCGATTGAGCAAATAGCCCCGTGGCACATATAAGTAGTGCCATCAGTAGTTTGAATTTGTTGAACATGTAAATTGGTTTTTATATGGGTTACAAGTAATTATTCCAGACAAAGCAATTGGGGAAAGATAGTGTAGGTTTTTCTTTGAAAAAACCATATACTGCCGTTCCCGAACCCGACATTGAGGCATAGATTGCTCCATTGTGATATAGGGTTTGTTTTATTTCGGCAATTGCGGGGTGCTTTTTGAAGATAGGTGTTTCGAAATCGTTTTTCATATAGGTACGCCACTCTTCTATGGGTAGTTTCACTATCTCCTTGAGAGACACTTCGGGTTGCATTGGCACAATTTCGGAATATGCCTCTTTGGTTGAAACAGAGATATCGGGTTTCACCACTACAAGGTAATAATTGTTGAGCGATAAATCAATTTCTTCTAACTGATCGCCAATGCCAGTGGCAAATGCAGGTTTGTTTTTCAAGAAGAAAGCACAGTCTGCTCCCATCTTTATTGCAAATTGGTGTAGCTCACTGTCGCTATAGCCCAATTCAAATCTTTTATTGAGTAAATTCAGCATAAATGCACCATCGGACGATCCTCCACCCAACCCTGCACCAGTAGGTATTGTTTTTAGTAAATGTATATCTATGTTGGGTATATGTTTTTCTGCTCCCATCAGCGCAAGAGCTTTTATAACTAAATTATTTACGGGGTTTGCTCCTATATCTATGCCAGTAGAATAAAGGCTATAGCTCTTTTTGTCTTTACTGGGCAATACTTCTAATGCATCTTTCAACCCAAATGGATAAAAAATGGTCTCGATGTTGTGGTAGCCATCTGTTCGTTTTGAAACGATATTGAGGCCCAAATTGATTTTTGCGTTCGGAAAACAGATCATATCATCATTTTTAAAGGGCAAACTTACATAAAAAAGTTTAAAGTATGAAGGGAATCCTATGACAGTATCTTTATTTTCGAATATTAAATTTACAGTTTCATTTTCTATTTATCAATTCGTGATTTTTGATAGATCAACTCATAATAAGACACATACTTCAACAGTGAGTGTTTAACTCTAAGCTATCTAACTTCAACGAGTATAAGGCTATTCTCTTATAATCAAAGCCTAACATTCTTCTCTTTACTTTTCTACTATCACCTTATAATTATAACTATCAATTAGTTATATAACCATACTTTGCAACAGATTCGTATTCTTCTAAGGGTTTAGCTACTAATTGCAAAGATTGTTAATACTTAGGAAACTATATATGTGTTATGAGTTTATTTTTCTTATCTTTGCACGTTACTAAATAAAAAAAATACATGGATTTAAAAGATAGAATAATAAATCAAGCAGGTGATCTTTTTGTGAAACATGGCATTAAAAGAATATCGATGGACGAGATTGCTTCAAAGTTGGGTATATCCAAACGGACAATTTACCAAAACTTTGAAGACAAAGAAGATCTGTTATTACAGTATATTCGACAAAAGGATTTAATGCAAAGCGAATATGTAAAAGATTTGTCTAAAAATGAGCAAACAGTTGTGCATGTATTTCTCAGAACAATTGAAATGCATAAAGAGTTTGATTTCTTTAATGTCAGATTTTTGGATGACGTGAAGAAGTATTATCCAAAGGCTATGCAAGAACTGGTAGAGCAACAAAATAGGCGTATCATTTATATTAGGCAGTTTTTGGAAGAAGGTATGGCACAAGGTGTTATTAGAAAAGATTTGAATATAGAAGTGGTGTCTTTTTTATTACAAGATAGTAATCGCACTTTCATTGATGCAACACGCTTGTTAAATAAAACATTTACCAATTGGGAACTGTTCTTTACAAGTATGATAAATTTTATTCGTGGCATTTCGACAGCAAATGGCATAGAAATTGTAGATCTATTTCTAACAAAATATTACTCAGATATAAACGTATAAAAACAATATAAATAAATTATGAAATTAAAGCTAAACAAAACAATGCGAACAATCTACTCCACAGTGGGGTTGTTGCTGTTTTCGGCAGTCATACATGCTCAACAACCAATGAGTGTATCTGCTAACACGTCACCAACTATTGAAACCGTAGGCGACAGTTTAATAATAGATATTGAAACAGCTCTATCTATAGCTATGAACGAAAGCCCTACAATAAAAGTGGCTGACATGGAAATTGAGAAAAAAAGATATACACGAAAGAGTACACAATCTGCTCTTTTTCCACAAATTGATGTTGTGGGTCAATACACGCGTACCATAAAGAAACAAACTATGTATTTAGATGGTGGTTTTGGTAGTAGTATGGGTCTGGACATTGATCCTACTCAATTTGACGCAGAAGAGATGAAAGTTGTACAAGTGTTACAAAAAGTATTGGGTGGTCCTGCTCCTGCACCCGACCCAGATGAGGCGGCGCCAGCAGAAGGAATTCAATTTGGACGTTCCAATATGTGGACAGCAGGTGCAGTTGTGAATCTGCCCATTATAATGCCTTCACTTTGGAAAAACATACAACTCACAAGTATAGATGTGGAATATGCTGTAGAAAGAGCACGTTCTTCTAAAATAGAGTTGGCCAATCAGGTGAAGAAAGCCTTCTATGGAGTGTTGCTAGCACAAGACTCATACAATGTTTACAAGAAAACATTTGATACAGAGTCGTCAGTGCTCAATGATATAAAGAACAAATTCGAGCAAGGTTTGGTTGCAGAGTATGACCTGATCACAGCAAGTGTGAGACTGCAAAACATTATACCAGAAATGTTGCAAACAAAAAATGCTGTTCAGCTTGCCATTCTACAACTGAAAGCCCTAATGGGTATAGACCTTGAAGTGCCATTAGGTATTGAAGGTTCGCTAGAGAATTACGAAGACGAAATGTATGCACAGTTATTAGATGTTGACTTATCGTTGACCAATAATAGTGATTTGCGTCAAATAGATTTACAAGTAGAACAATTGAAAAAAGTATATGAAATACGTACTTCTCAATATCTACCCACTCTTACTGCAAACTTCAACTATCAGTATATGAGTCAGAACA
>JARICS010000077.1 GCA_029264035.1 Dysgonamonadaceae bacterium
AATTGCGTGTGACCAAAGCTACAGACCAAGCCGAAATACGCCGTTTGAAAGATGAGTTGAGCACACTGCGCAAGATATTGAAATCGTATATTCAGCAAATTGATTCTCTACACCGTTTGAACGAAGAGCTGAAAGCTGACAATGTGCAAATAAGCAATAAGATGAAAGAGACAACACGTACTTTGAACGTAGTGTCGCAAGAAAAGAAACAATTGACCGAGAAGGTTTCGTTGGCTGCCAAATTAGTTGCAACTAATGTGTCGCTAAAAGCCGTTGATGGCCGAGCACGCACACAAAAAAGATTGCGTAGGAGTGAGCAATTCCAAATTTCATTCACCATATCGCGCAACATTACTGCCGAACCGGGCGAGCGTACCATCTATGCGCGTATCATGCAACCCGACGGAAGTGTATTGACAAAAAACCCTAACAACACATTCGCTTTCGAAAACAAAGATATTGCCTATTCTAGCATGCGCATCACTGAGTATGGTGGCGAGGAAACGGGTGTAGCACTCTATTATGATATCAGTGAGTTTTTGATGCCTGGAACTTATAAGGTGGATATTTTTGCTGATGGGAGTCATATTGGGTCGAGTACTTTGCAAATGGAAGACTAGGCTCTTATAACCACAGATAACTCAGAGATAAGGAGTTAAAAATTAAAAGTTAAAAGTTAAGAGTTAAGAGTTGATGCGGATATTTACAGCTAAAGGGCATGCTTCGCTGTAAGACTAAAGAAAATGCACATAGTAAAATACGAAACTAAACACGTCTACAAAAATGCCAAAAATAACAATTGAGCGTCCACACGAATGGGCTAATCAAAGTAACTACATCAACATCTATATCGACGGTGAAAAAGTAGGAGCTGTTGCTTATGCAGATACCATGAACTTTGAGATAACTCCAGGGAAACACATAGTGGTAACAGCAAAAATGAAGTCGATCAAAAGTAAACCGCTTGAAGTTGACTTGAGCAACAATGAAGACAAAATCATAAGAATATCAACTTGTAAATTTTGGGTTCTACTTCCTTTAGCTTTTACAATGATACTAGCGATCATCTTTTTAATACTATTTTTAGTTTTGCATTTTGAATATTATATACTTATGGTTCTTTTTATTGCTTTACCTATTCCGCTCTATAAAGCTACGTTTGGGAGAAAAAATAATTTGAAGTTGAAACAAGTGGATTAGAGAAAGGGCATGCCCTTTCTAAAAGACTAACCCAAGAAGCGTTTTCTAGAAAGACAATAACAAATATACAATAGAAAACTCATCTGAGTAATCTGTGGTTAAACATCGATGAACAGTTTGACAAGAAAAGGGTTATAATCTATCAATTAAAATAATAGTTGAACAAAATTACAACAACGAATTCATCCAATCTAAACAACTAACAAAACTCAAACATATGCTCATTATTCGTTCAAACACATCCAACCCAGCCTTTAACCTGGCTACAGAAGAATTCTTAATGTACAATAAGTCCGAAGACTGCTTCTACCTCTACATCAATGCTCCCTCTATAATTGTGGGGAAACACCAAAACTCGCTAGCCGAAATAAATGTGGACTATGTGAAAGAAAATGACATCACCGTCATTAGACGCACATCGGGTGGTGGTGCTGTATTTCACGATCCAGGCAATCTGAATTTCACTTTTATAATGAATGAAAAGCAGGGCGAAAATGCTGACTTTAGGAAATACACTCAACCCATTATAGATGTATTGCAATCAATGGATATTGATGCAAAATTTGAAGGGAGAAACGATATGACCATCGCAGGGAAGAAATTCTCGGGCAATGCTAAGTCTTACTACAACAACAAGATATTGCAGCATGGCACGCTTCTCTTCGACTCTACGCTTCCTAATTTGTCGCAAGCACTAAAACTAAACCCACTAAAGTATAGAGACAAAGCTGTGAAATCTATTAGCAGTAGGGTGACTAATATTTCAGAACATCTGAAACATAATATAAGCCTGCAGGAGTTTGAAAAACGCATTGTTGACCACGTGCGCACCCTCTATGCCGAAGCTGAAGTATATGAATTGACAGCTGAGGATATTGTTGCAATCAACAAACTTGTGGATGAGAAGTACGGAACATGGGATTGGAACTTTGGGAGCTCACCAAAATACAATTTCCAAAAAGGGATAAGAACAGGTGGTGGTCACGTTGAAGTAAACCTGGAGGTTAGAAAAGGACAGATTGAGAATGTGAAAATATTTGGCGACTTCTTCAATACAAGCGAAGTGAGTGAACTGGAAAATATGCTTAAAGGTGCACCTCACGAGCGAGAGAAAATAAGGGAGCTACTGTCAACTGTAGGGATTGAAAAATACTTGAATAATGTCACAGTTGAGGAGTTTTTGGAGGGGATGTTTTAATGGTTAATTATCAGTGATAAATTATTAATGAAATAGAGTCTATAAAGAGGGCCAACTTCTATTAGTCATTACTACAAAAATTACCTATCACTCGTCTCCTAGCACTCATTAACAATTGATAATTAACCATTAATCATTAATTACAACTGTCTAATTGCAAGATATTTTGTATTTTTGCAATCCTTATACAACGAAACATAGAAAATAGATATATACAAATGAATATTTTAGAACTAAACGAACAGGAAATATTCCGTCGCGAAAGTCTCCAAGAGTTACGCGATTTGGGAATTGACCCATTTCCGGCAGCACTTTATAAAGTAGATGCTTACTCTATTGAGATAAAAGAAACGTTTGAAGAGGATGCTACTCCTCCACGTCAAGTGAGTATTGCAGGTCGCATAATGAGTCGCCGCATAATGGGTAAAGCCTCTTTTTTAGATCTAATGGACTCCAAAGGTCGCATACAAGTATACATTACCCGCGACGATATTTGTCCTGATGAAAACAAAGATTTATATAATACTGTATTCAGAAAACTATTGGATATTGGCGATTTCATCGGTATCACAGGCTATGTGTTTCGCACAAAGATGGGTGAGATATCTGTACATGCTCAAAGCATGACAGTGTTGGCAAAATCGTTGAAGCCCCTTCCCGTTGTTAAAACAAAAGATGGTGTTTCGTACGATAGTTTTACCGACCCTGAAATGCGTCACCGTCAACGCTATGTTGACTTGATTGTGAACGATCACGTGCGCGAAACTTTTGTGAAACGCACTAAAATGTTTAACGCCATGCGTACCTTTTTCAATGAAAGAGGTTATCTCGAGGTGGACACTCCTGTTTTGCAAAGCATACCAGGTGGTGCAGCTGCTCGTCCATTTACCACGCATCACAATGCATTGAACATGCCACTCTATTTGCGCATTGCCAATGAGTTGTACTTGAAGC
>JARICS010000079.1 GCA_029264035.1 Dysgonamonadaceae bacterium
CTATCATGATTTATGCTGGTCAGGAATTAGGCGAAAAAGGCATGGAAGAAGAGGGATTTAGTGGTAAAGATGGTCGAACAACAATATTTGATTATTGGTCTTTAGATAAATTTGTGCGCTGGAACAACAATGGAAAATGGAACGATACTCTGTTGACTCCTGAAGAGAAAAATTTAAAGAGCAAGTATTCTACATTGCTACAACTTTGCAATAAAGAAAAAGCACTAAGTGAAGGTAAGTTCTACGATTTGATGTATGCTAACTATGATAACATAGGTTTTAACTCTACGAAAAAATATACTTTTTTACGTGGTGATGGAAAAAGTCTTTTTTTAGTAGTAGTAAATTTTAATGACATCGACTCAACAGTAAAAGTAAATATACCAAATGAGGCTTTAGCCTTTTTTAAAACTGATAGAAAAGAGATAAACCATGCAACGCCAATGCTAAATAACAAGAGACCTATCATAACATGCAATGAAACAGGTTTTTTTGATGTAGACATAGATGCCTATTCTGGAGAAATCTACAAGTTGCATTAAAATTTAGATTTTAATTAAAGGTATTGTTTTCGTACATTTGTTGTCTCAAAGAAACAATTCTTTATATAAATCAAATTGAAAATTATTCTTCAATAAATATTAACAATAGAATGCAAGAAAGACCCTTTAAAATTTTTTCAGGTACTAATTCACGTTATTTTGCTGAGAAAGTTTGTAATAGCTTAAATTGTCCTTTAGGAAATATGAATATTGAATACTTTGCCGATGGCGAGTTTTCTGTATCTTATGAGGAATCGATTAGAGGACGACAAGTTTTCCTTATCCAGTCTACTTTTCCGAACACTGATAATTTAATGGAACTGTTACTTATGGTTGATGCAGCCAAACGCGCATCTGCTAAATCAATAGTTGCAGTTATTCCATATTTTGGATGGGCTAGACAAGACCGTAAAGACAAACCTAGAGTAGGTATCGGTGCAAAACTTATAGCTGATATACTTGGCACTGCAGGTATACACCGATTGATTACAATGGACTTACATGCAGATCAAATTCAAGGTTTCTTTAATGTACCTGTTGACCATTTATATGCATCGGGCGTGTTTTTAGAATACATGCGCACACTGAATCTTGAAAATTTAGTAATTGCTACTCCAGATGTGGGTGGCACTAAGCGCGCTAGCGCATATGCTAAGTTCTTGGAAGTTCCCATGGTGATTTGCTATAAATTGAGAAAAAAAGCAAACGTGATCTCAGACATGCAACTGCTTGGAGATGTTGAGGGTATGGATATTTTATTGATTGATGATATTGTAGATACTGCAGGTACAATTTCAAAGGCAGCTGAGATGATGATGAAAAACGGTGCAAAATCTGTAAGAGCAATTGCAAGTCATGCAGTAATGTCTGACCCTGCAACACAACGTGTAAATGATTCTTGTTTAACGGAGATAATCTTTACAGACAGCATACCATACACTAAGAAAAGCGAGAAAGTAAGAATATTATCAGTAGCCGATATGTTTGCTAATTCTATTGAGAGAGTTTGCAACAATGAGTCTATTAGCTCTTTATATGTTATATAATATTATTTGTAAAAGAATGAGGAACTAGAAATCTATTGAACATGCTGATGTAAATTAATTGAAAAAACAATGAAAAAGTTCATTTTGATTGTAATAGCTCTATCGCTGTTAGGTGTAAATAGTAAAGCGCAAAAACTTGTATTTAATGAGAACAATACTTTTAAAATTGCGCAGTTTACTGATATGCATTATGAGCATGGAAATCCACAATCAGATACCACTTTACTCTCTTTTCAAAGAGTTTTGGATGCTGAAAATCCTGATTTAATTGTTTTTACTGGTGATATTGTTACTGCACAACCGATAGTTGAAGGGTGGAATGCTATTGTTCAGTTTGCCATTGATAGAGAAATTCCATTTGCTGTAACATTTGGTAATCATGATGATGAACATGGAGTAACTCGCTCGGATCTTGCTCAAATAATAACTCACTATCCTTATAATGTGAATACATTAACTCAAGAGGGTACTAGATACAATCTAAACAATGTGTTGCAAATTTATGGTAATAAAGATGGGATGAAAACCAAATCAAACATTTATTTGATTGACTCTGAAGCTTATTCAACAATAGAAGGAGTGGGCGGATATGGTTGGATTTCAGCTGAAACTATTGATTGGTACAAGAAGCAAAGCCTACATTTCACGATAAATAATAATATGCAACCAATTCCTGCATTAGCTTTTTTCCATATTCAATTGCCAGAGTACAAGGCAGCATTTAATGATACTATGAATGTTCGTTTTGGTGAAAGATTGGAAAAAGAGTGTGCTCCAGAATTAAATTCAGGTATGTTTTTAGCAATGAAACAAATGCGGGATGTATTTGGAGTTTTCACGGGACATGATCATGTAAATAATTACATAGTTGATTATTATGATATTGCTTTGGCTTATGGATGTTTTAGTGGATGGAAAACAACTTATGTACCCGAGATTAATGGAGCAAGAATGATTGTTTTAAAAGAAGGAGAACGTGAGTTTGATACTTGGTTGCATCTATTAGATGGAACAATAAAAGACAGCGTTACCTATCCAAAAGATTTTACAGCAGAATAATGGATAGTTATTGCAACTTGTAAATAAAAAGAGCTGAGGGTTTAAAGTATATTCTTTAAACCCTCAGCTCTTTTTATATTATCAGATGAGTGTTAGAATCTCTATTTATAATTTTGTTTTAACTTCTTCTAATAAGCCTTTGGCTGCATCTTCAAGCAAGTCCATAACTAAATTAAAACCATCGTCGCCTCCGTAATACGGATCTGGAACATGATCATGATCGGAGAAGTCTTTTGAGAAATCTGTCATGCGATGTATTTTGGCAACATCTTCTTCTGTACTAGCTAGTTTTTTCACATTCATGAAGTTGTTATTATCCATTACAAGGATATAGTCAAATTTCTCGAAATCGGAAGATCTGAATGTACGGGCTACACTGCAAAAATCGTATCCTCGTTTTTTACCATGCAAACGCATGCGCTCGTCAGGTGTTTTACCTTCATTCCAATTAGATGTGCCAGCCGAATCTACAAAAACTCTATTCTCTAAACCTTCATCTTCAATTATTTTTTTCATTATACCCTCTGCGGCAGGAGAGCGGCAAATGTTTCCAAGACAGACAAATAGCAGGTTTATATTTTTTTTATTCATATCAATTTATTTTTAGTAGCATTTTAAATTGCTTTATTTATTCCTATTTAATCTGTTCATGCAGATTAACTTAATACAAATATAGTGATTTAAAATCAAACGAGTAAAAAATTACTCAAAGTCCACTGATTTATTGCTCAAAGATCGACTAAAATAGCTGTATTTAGTCGATATTATTAATGAGTGAAAAGATATTGAAGGATTTCTTATTATAATCAATGCTTTTTGTATGAGAATAAATAGTTATCTTTATGGCTTATTGATGTTTTAGGTATCACAAAGCTTGCATCACTTTAAAAATGAAAGTTTAAAAGTTAGAAATGAATGGAATATAAAAGCAAAATAGGCAACCCACAACCGAGGTGTAAAGAGATTTCGATTTCTGAAAGAGATGTTCGCTTAGAACTTAAAAAAAATCGAATTGTACGAGCTCTATATATGACGGGGGGAACTGTTTCGTTGGCTCTGGGGATAATAGGAATATTTTTGCCGGGCTTACCCACAACTCCATTTGTTTTGTTATCAGCGGCTTTGTATGCAAAAAGCTCAGAGAAATTGTATAACTGGCTATTAAATAATAAGTTTTTAGGACCCCGTATTAAAAACTATCAACGTCAAAAAGGGGTTCCACTAAAAGGTAAATACAAGATTATTGCATTTATGTTGACTATGGTGTTTATCTCTTCTCTTATAGTTGCAAAAGTACTATTCTTGAAAATTGTAATTATTTCAGCAGGAGTGATTGGGGCAATAGTCGTAAGATTTGTTGTACCTACGGCAAAGGATGAAGAGTAGCTATTTGACTAAAGGTTAATCAATTTTGTAGTAAGCAAAGTAATATTTCTCCACTTTTTTTGATAACAAATCAATGTTTAGCATGTCTGATGCCTCAGATATATCTCTAATAGATTCATCGCGATAGAGAATATCTATACTGTCATCATTTTCATTGTACATGTCTGTTGTGATAATATCAGACGAAACAAAATAACGTGCTTCCTTCTCAGATATATTAAAGTGACGCATCAATTTAGATACGTAAGTATCTATTTTATCAGGTCTGTGTGGTAGACGGCTTATATCTATTTTGAAGAGTCGTCTATCGATAAGAGCTTTACTCAAAGTAGAAAGGACTATGTCATTGTGAGTACTCCATACTTTTAATGCTGACCAAATATCATTGTCGTCAAGATCAAGAAATAGATTCAATGTTTCAGCATTTTCTCTAAAGTCTTGCTCGTTTGCATCATTTCTTAGAAAATAGCTTAAGGAGGGTGAAGCAAATAGAGTTACACCATTTTGGGCTAATTCTTTGGCTCGCATCAGTGTATTGACTAATGTTTTTTCCGCAGCTACGGCTGTTTTATGCAAATAAACTTGCCAATACATCAGTCGGCGCGATGTGAGAAAGTTCTCTATTGAATAAATTCCTTTAGATTCTACTACCAACTTATCATTTCGCACATCCAACATTTTTATTATTCTTGCCGAACCAATATTACCTTCGGTTACCCCTGTGAAATAACTATCACGTCGTAAATAATCTAACCTATCTACATCTAGTTGGCCACTAACTAATTGGTGCAAGAAGTGTTTTGGATATTCATCTTTAAAGATTGATATACAAACCTCGAGTTGATTGCCCCACTCTTTGTTCAGACGCTCCATCAATAAAAGTGAGATGGTTTCATGCTGCACTTTTGTCACTAAAGTATGCTCAAGAACGTGTGAGAAAGGCCCATGACCAATATCGTGCAAAAGGATGCACGATAGAGCCCCAATATACTCCTCCTCAGTAATTACATTGTTCTTTTGTCGTAAGTGATGAAGTGCTTCATCCATAAGATACATAGCACCAATGGAATGATGAAATCTTGTGTGTTGTGCTCCTGGATATACAAATGCAGCCAAGCCGAGTTGTCGAATTCTATTCAGTCGTTGAAGAAAAGGATGCTGTATTAGTTTGTAAATAAACTCATTGGGAATTGTAATAAATCCAAACACGGGATCATTTATTATCTTTCGCTTTTGATGCATACAAGTTATTTTTTTGACTAACGGGAACAAATAATGGAATCCTTTTCATAAGGAACACAATTGAATGTTTTGTATAAATAGCTTATAAAGAACAAGGTGATTAATATTATTATCTAAAGATATTTATTGAGCATCTCTGCCATTTCAAGTTGTACCTTATGCGCTTCTTTACCTGCAGCAGTAGCAAAGTCTTCACTATTATCAGCGTAAATAATAGCACGCGAAGAGTTAACCAAAAGGCCACAACTACTATTCATGCCCACTTTGCATACTGCTTCTAAACTGCCTCCTTGTGCACCAATACCAGGTACTAAAAGAAAGTGATTAGGAGCAATTTTGCGAACGCGACTAAATAGTTTGTCTTGAGTTGCTCCAACTACATACATCATCTCTTCGTCAGAAGCCCACTGTTGTGATATCTTCAATACTTTTTCGAATATAGCCTCTCCATTTCCATCTTCTATTAGTTGAAAGTCATTTGATCCTTTGTTAGATGTCAATGCTAACAATATAACCCACTTTTCTTTTTGAACCAAAAAAGGGCGCACGCTATCTTCGCCCATATAAGGGGCAACTGTAACGGCATCCATTTTTAAATTATCGAAAAATGAACGTGCATACATTTCACTTGTGTTCCCAATATCACCACGCTTAGCATCTGCTATTAAAAACATTTCAGGGTAGCGCTGTTTAATATATGCAACTGTTTTCTCAAATGATAACCATCCGTCTAAACCAGCAGCTTCGTAAAAAGCTAAATTTGGTTTGTAAGCAACACAATATTTAGCAGTTGCATTAATTATTGATTTGTTAAACTCATAGATAGGGTCATCAGAATCTAATAGGTGCTTTGGGATTTTATTTAAATCTGTATCTAAACCTACACATAGGAAGGACTGCTTCTCTTTTATCTGTTCGAATAACTCTTGCTTAGTCATATATAATGTTTGTTCTATTTTTTTAATTACAAGTTAGCTTCTTTGATCTTTTCTGCGTTTTCAGTTATGATTAATTGATTAATCACTTCTTCAATATCGCCATTCATAAATCCAGACAAGTTATAGCTTGTGAAATTAATACGATGGTCTGTAATTCGTCCTTGTGGATAATTGTATGTGCGAATTTTTGCAGATCTGTCACCTGTAGAAACAAGTGTTTTTCGACGCAAAGCAACATCGCCTTGAACTTTAGCGAGTTCGATATCATAAATACGTGAGCGAAGTATTTGCATCGCCATTTCTCTATTCTGAACCTGCGATCGTCCTGCCTGACATATAACAACGATACCTGAAGGTTTGTGTGTAAGCTGTACTTTAGTTTCAACTTTATTAACATGCTGTCCTCCTGCACCACCTGAGCGTGATGTTTGTAATTCAATATCGGCTGGGTTTATATATACATCAAATTCCTCTGCTTCTGGTAAAACTGCAATTGTAGCTGCAGATGTATGAACACGTCCTTGAGTCTCAGTTTGTGGAACCCTTTGAACTCGATGAACTCCAGATTCGTATTTTAATATGCCATAAACTCCGTTACCAGATACAGTGAAAATAATCTCTTTAAATCCACCAGATGTTCCTTCAGTAGAACTAGTGACTTCTGTTGTCCAACCTTTTTCCTCACAGAATCTTGAGTACATTTTATATAGATCCCCTGCGAATATTGCAGCTTCATCACCACCAGTACCACCTCTAATTTCCATAATGACATTTTTGTCATCTTCTGGATCAGCTGGAATAAGTAAGAATTTAATTTTCTCTTCTAGTTCTGGTAGTCTATTGCTATATTGTGAAAGTTCTTCATTCGCTAATTGTCTTAATTCACTGTCTGACTCACTATCTAAAATGTTTTTTGCTTCTTCAATTGATTCATAAGCATTTTTGTACTCATTCCTGGCATCTATAATTTTCTGAAGATCGCTATATTCTTTGTTCAACTTCACGTAGCGCTTCATATCTGATATTACATTTGGATCCGAAATAAGAGTGCCTACCTCTTCAAAACGAACAACCAAATGTTCTAATTTACTTAATAATGTATTTTCGTTCATAAATAACTTTCTAAAAATATATTCGGAGTGTATTAATAGTTGAATTTGCCAAATTCGCTTTCGATTGTTAAGCTTTTTGATTTTGATTCTTCAACTCGACCCACTATTTGTGCATCAATATTAAAGGATTTAGATATCTCAATAATTCTGTTAGCATATTGTTTGGATAAATAAATCTCCATTCTATGACCCATATTGAATACTTTATACATTTCGGCCCAATCTGTTTGAGATTGCTCTTGTATCATTTTGAATAAAGGAGGAATAGGAAACATGTTATCTTTAATGACGTGTAAACCATCACTTAAGAAGTGAAGAATCTTTGTCTGTGCACCTCCAGAGCAATGAATCATACCATGAATGTTATTTCTCATTTCACTCAAAATACTCGAAATGACTGGAGCATAGGTTCGAGTAGGGGAGAGTAGTAGTTTTCCTGCATCAACACCCAATTCTTTAATCATTTCTGTTAGCTCCATTTTACCCGAATATACAAGGTCTTTAGGTATTGAAGAATCGTAGCTTTCAGGATATTTATCCGCTAAATAGTTTGCGAATAAATCATGTCTTGCTGAAGTTAAACCATTGCTACCAGTACCACCATTGTACTCAAGCTCATAAGTAGCTTGTCCACTTGAAGATAACCCAACAATAACATCGCCCGCTTGAATATTGGCATTATCAATTACATCCTCGCGCTTCATTCTACAAGCAACTGTACTGTCCACAATTATAGTTCTCACTAAATCTCCCACATCTGCAGTTTCCCCTCCTGTAGGATAAATACTTACACCCAATTCAGTTAGTTCTTGGCATAACTCATTAGTTCCATTGATAATTGTAGAAATAACTTCACCTGGAATTAAGTTTTTGTTTCTTCCTATTGTAGAGGACAGTAAAATATTATTAGTTGCTCCAACACATAGCAAATCATCTACATTCATGATAAGTGCATCTTGAGCGATTCCTTTCCAAACTGATAGATCTCCAGTTTCCTTCCAATAAATGTATGCCAACGACGATTTTGTACCAGCGCCGTCTGCGTGCATAATATTACAATATTCAGAATCTCCACCTAATATATCGGGAATAATTTTGCAGAATGCTTTAGTATATATACCTTTATCAATGTTTTTAATTGCTTCGTGTACATCTTCTTTTGACGCGGAGACTCCGCGCAATCCGTATCGTTGATTGTTCATGTGTTGTATGCTTATTTTTCTATTTTATCTTTACGATACAAATATACAATTTTATATCGTTTATATTTGATTGTTCTACTAAGAATTACAATGCACTTAATTACGGATAATGACTATTATGTTTAATCGGTGTTTGCGATATTCTTGTTCTAATTTAATACTCAACACGATTCTCTCCTCTCATATATTAATAGATAAAAAAAAGGTGATGCATAATTTGCACCACCTTTTTTGTTAAAATCTATATTATTGTATGGTATATTTAATTGGCCAATTGTTCTTCAACAATGTCAAGCTCTTTAGATTTGTCTACACCTAAATTACTTAAATTGTAATAAACATTTTGAAGTTTGATCAAAGCTCCAGTTATTTCTGATTTATCAGCACTTCGTGCTTTCAAACTTTCAGTATATTTTTCTAAATGTGGCAGTGCCAATAAATAAAATTCAACTGTTTGTTTATCATTTTCAGCTTGCAACTTTCTATCTGTCATTTGTTGTGCAGATTTGTCTTTAAGATTCTGTGCTTGAAGTATATAGCTAACTGCAATATTTTCTAATGCTCGTTCGCAATTTTCGTCTTGAGCTAATGCTTTTTTGTACTCTGCTTCAGCTTTATCAAAATCTTCAATTTCTGCAAATAAAGCCCCTTTAACACTATACAAATCACAAGCACTGCTTGGATCATTTGCAATAGCTTGATCTAAATAATCTAATGCTTTCTCATTTTGTCCTTCACGGATATACACATTGATTAGATTTGGTATAAAGTATTTACTTTTGGGAAATTTTTCAGCACCAACATTTAATACTTCCAAGTAGCTAGCAGTATCTCCCATTTGGATGTACTCACTTGCCATCAATTCAAATAAATCACTTTCTTGATAAGCACTATTTTCAATAAATGGTTCTGCTGTTGCACGTTCAATTAGCTTTAGTGCTCTCTCGTGATCTTCTGCTTGAATAGCTGTAATTATCGAATAATACTTAATTGTTTGATATGTGCTATCTATCATAAATCCATCTTTATTACCTTCAAATAAATCTAAGGTAGGAATATTCCAATAAGTTTCGAAGAATTTAGAAGCTTTAGCAAAATCATTTTTCTCGTTAAAGAAAATTCCACCATTAATAAAAAAAGGATGGTTTGCTTTTAGAGTAGCAGCAATGTCTTTTCTCACTTTATTTCTCACTTTTCCTTTTGAGTCAGGAAGTTGGCCAAGTGAATCTGCTTTTAGGTATGGTTCATAAGATTCCATAAGTCCATTGTACATTGATTCTGGTTTGGATTCTTTACCAAGCATTTCTTTAGTTCTTTCGTTCTCGAATGCTTTATCACCAATATCTCCTGCCAGTTTCCATGTTTCTGGATCATTCGCAGTTTCTTCATTATTTAGAGCTTGCTTTATAAGCGCTCTTGCTTCATTTAGATCATCGCTTTTCAATGATCTGCTAGCGTCTTTCACAATACCTTTTTGCGCACATGCAATAAAAGATAGGGTTGTAACTAGACTGAGGATTAGAAATTTTCTCATTTTATTCTTTGTTTAATAGATTAATTATTTTGTCTGTATATTGTTACTTATTTAGTTTGACTTTATTTTTGTAAATAGTTTAATTAATCTTCGGTTTCATTATCAATTTCTGATGAAGAATCGCTATTTTCATTATTTTCAGTGTCAATATCCACTTTTGGTGAATTTGTTAAGTCTCCAATATCATCCACTAAGATTTCTATCTCTTCTTCATCTTCTTGAGCATTTACTTTACATACTGATGCGATTTCATCATTACGTTTATCCAGATTTATAAGACGAACACCCTGAGTGGCACGTCCCATCGTGCGAATATCGGAAATATTTAAACGTATTGTTATTCCAGACTTGTTAATTATCATTAAGTCATTGTTGTCAGATACACTTTTGATGGAAACTAACTTTCCTGTTTTATCTGTAACATTGAGTGTACGTACACCTTTTCCGCCTCTATTGGTAATTCTATAAACAGGCTCACCATCATCATCATTCAACCTGGTTCGCTTACCATAACCTTTTTCAGATACAACAAGTATAGTGTCTACAGAAGCTGGGTCCATGGTAATCATACCAATCACTTCATCATCGGGACCATCAAGTCGCATTCCAATTACTCCAGAAGCTGTACGTCCCATTGGTCTAACATTTTCTTCTTTAAAACGAATAGCTCTACCATTTCTATTGGCTAAAAGAACATCTTTTGTACCATTAGTCATACGAACAGATATTACTTCGTCGTCTTCTCTCAAAGTTATAGCAATAACACCATTTTGTCTTGGTCTAGAATAAGCTTCCAAAAGAGTCTTTTTCACAACACCTCTTTTTGTGCTAAAAATCAAATAATTAGAATTTAGGTAGTCTAAATCTTCTAGTTCTTTTACTCTAACAAATGCCGTAACAGTATCGTCTGGGTCAATATTCAGTAAGTTTTGAATTGCACGTCCTTTTGAGTTTTTAGAACCTTCTGGCAATTCATAAACACGCAACCAAAAGCATTTTCCTTTTTGAGTGAAAAATAACATGTAATTGTGCATTGTTGCAGGATACATAAACTCAACAAAATCTTCTTCTCTTGTTTCTGATCCACGGGCTCCTACTCCTCCTCTATTTTGAGTCCGGAATTCAGACAGGGGTGTACGTTTTATATATCCAAGATGAGAAATGGTAATAATCATTTCGTCATCAGAATAGAAATCTTCTGGATTCAGCTCTTCGGAAGAGAGAATAATTTCAGAACGACGCTCATCGCCAAATTTATCTTTCACTTCAATAAGCTCATCCTTTATAATTTGCATGCGTAGCTCTTCGCTATTCAATATTTCGTTTAAATGAGCTATCAATTTCTGCAATTCATCAAACTCCCCACGCAATTTATCTTGCTCAAGTCCTGTAAGTTGACGCAAACGCATCTCAACAATTGCGCGTGATTGAATTTCAGTAAGACCAAATCGTTCAATTAGAGCTTGAATAGCTTCTGGTGGTGTTTTAGAGCCACGTATAAGAGCAATAACTTCATCAATATTGTCAGAAGCAATTATTAATCCTTCAAGGATGTGTGCTCTATCTTCAGCTTTTTTAAGTTCAAATTCTGTTCTTCTTATCACCACATCATGACGATGTTCAACAAAATAAGTGATTAAATCTTTCAGATTAAGCATTCTTGGGCGACCATTAACCAACGCTATATTATTTATACTGAACGATGCTTGCAGAGCTGTAAGTTTGTATAGTGTATTCAAAACCACATTGGGGTTAGCATCTCGTTTGATATCTACAACAATACGCATTCCGTCGCGGTCAGACTCATCGTTGACATTAGATATACCTTCTACTCTTTTTTCAACAACCAGATTGGCAATATTCTTAATCAAATCTGATTTGTTCACTAAGTAGGGAATTTCAGAAATAATTATCTTATTTTGGTTTTTCTCTGTTTCTATCTCTGCTCTTCCGCGCATTACTATGCGACCTCTACCAGTATGAAATGCATCTTCAACACCTTTGTAACCATAGATATAGCCTCCAGTTGGAAAATCAGGAGCTTTTATGAACTCCATCAAACCATCGATGTCTATTTCATTATTATCTATATAGGCAATAATACCATCTATTACTTCAGACAGGTTATGCGGAGCCATATTAGTGGCCATACCTACTGCAATACCAGAAGCACCATTCATCAAAAGATTAGGAATACGTGTTGGTAATACTGACGGTTCTTTTAGTGTATCATCAAAGTTTGGTTGAAAATCTACGGTATCTTTTTCAATATCACGTAGCATCTCCTCAGATAGTTTATTTAATCTAGCCTCGGTATAACGCATAGCTGCGGGGCTATCGCCATCCACACTACCCATGTTACCTTGGCCATCTACAAGCATGTAGCGCATGCTCCAATGCTGTGCCAAACGTACCATTGCATGATACACAGAAGAGTCGCCATGAGGGTGATATTTACCTAAAACCTCACCTACAATTCTGGCAGATTTTTTA
This sequence comes from Dysgonamonadaceae bacterium, assembly GCA_029264035.1. GTDB lineage: Bacteria > Bacteroidota > Bacteroidia > Bacteroidales > Dysgonomonadaceae > UBA2632. The sequence continues at coordinate 12,555 of JARICS010000079.1, forward strand.
TGTGGCTTGTCTGATGCATTATTCAACTCGTGCATACCAAAAAGAATTCGTCTGTGAACAGGTTTAAACCCGTCTCTTACATCTGGCAAAGCACGTGAAACAATCACCGACATCGAATAATCGATGTAGGCTGATTTCATTTGATCCTCAATATTTATCTTAATGATTCTATCTTCTTTCTCAACCATACAATTTATGCGTTATAATCTCGTTGTTTTCTCATTATTTGAAAACAGCTATCAGTTTGATATTAAGTTAATTAAATTATGTTCGTTTTATATTTTAAAACTTTACTAAGGTACTGCTTTTGTTTGAATTTAACAAAGGATTTAGAGACGAATTCCTTACTGTATTAACAAAAAACAGTATTCTATGCAACAGCTCATTATAGTAGAACTACAACTGTTTAAATAAATCCATCAAAAGTGTATTTGCTAGCATAAAATATCAATTATAGAAAAACAAAAAAAGAGCGAATTGATTTCGCTCCTTTTATTGAATTTATGTTCTATAAGCTATCTATCTTCCATGACAGCTTTTATATTTCTTACCACTTCCGCAAGGACATGGATCGTTTCTGCCTACTTTTTTCTCAACTCGCACTGGTTCAGGTCTTCGCTCACGAGTGTCAGTAGCAGCAGTTTTTGCAGTATCTGATTTGCCCGACGAGTCTTCTTTCTCTGTACGGTATTTGCTATAATCTGTTTTCTCTTCTATGTTAGCCTTTTTTACTTGTTCAGGTTCCCGAATAGGTATTTGACCACGCATTAAAACAGATACTGATTTCGAATTGACATTCTCAATCATCACTTTAAACAAGTTGAATGATTCTAGTTTGTAAATCAGAAGAGGATCTTTCTGTTCGTAACTTGCATTTTGAACAGACTGACGCAAGTCGTCCATTTCTCGCAAATGCTCTTTCCAGTTCTCATCAATAGTGTGAAGAAGAATTGATTTTTGGAAAGCCTTTACCAAAGCTTTCGATCCACTCTCATAAGCCTCTTTCAAGTTACAAGATATATTATAGACCTTCTTGCCATCAGTTATGGGTATCAATATATTCTCATACATTGCACCTTGATTCTCAAAAACTTGTTTTATTACAGGCTGTGCAATTTCTGCCAACTTTTCTGACTTACGTTTAAATGATTTAATGGCAGCTTCAAATACTTTTTCGACTTGTTCTTGTGGTTTAAATTCTTTGAATTCTTCGTCAGTATAAGGCAAATCAAGAGCCATTACACGCAAAAGCTCAAGTTTCAACTCATCATAGTTGTTTTGGAATTGCTCTGTAATGTTTTCAGCAGTATCGTAAATCATGTTTACCACATCAATACCAATACGCTCACCCATTAAAGCATTGCGTCTGCGTTTGTAAATTACCTCACGCTGAGAGTTCATCACATCGTCGTATTCAAGCAATCTCTTACGAATACCAAAGTTATTCTCTTCAACTTTTTTCTGTGCTCTCTCTACCGATTTACTCAACATGTTGTGTTCTAACACATCGCCTTCTTTGAAGCCCATTTTGTCCATGAGTCCTGCAATTCTTTCAGTAGCAAATAAGCGCATCAAATCATCCTCCAGCGATACATAGAATATTGAAGATCCTGGATCACCTTGCCTACCTGCACGACCACGCAGCTGTCTGTCCACACGTCGCGACTCGTGACGCTCAGTACCCACAATGGCCAAACCTCCAGCTTTTACCACTTCGGGGGATAGCTTAATATCAGTACCACGACCAGCCATATTAGTAGCAATAGTTACCATACCAGCTTGTCCTGCACTTGCCACAATGTCGGCTTCACGTTGATGAAGTTTAGCATTTAAAACGTTATGATTAATCTTTCTCAAATTAAGCATTCTGCTCAACAACTCAGACACTTCTACCGAAGTTGTACCTACTAATACAGGACGTCCTGCTTCAATTAGTCTGCTTATCTCATCAATAACAGCACTGTATTTTTCGCGCTTAGTCTTATATATGCGGTCATTCATATCATTACGCACAATTGGTCTGTTGGTAGGAATTACCACCACGTCCAATTTATAGATGTCCCACAATTCTCCTGCTTCTGTTTCGGCGGTACCGGTCATACCAGCAAGTTTATTATACATCCTAAAGTAATTTTGTAGCGTAACTGTGGCAAAAGTTTGTGTTGCAGCTTCCACTTTTACACGTTCTTTTGCTTCAATAGCCTGATGCAAACCATCGGAATATCTTCTACCTTCCATTATACGGCCAGTTTGCTCGTCTACAATTTTGACTTTGTTGTCAATCACAACATACTCATCGTCTTTGTCAAACAATGTATATGCTTTCAAAAGCTGATTCACGGTATGTATTCTCTCAGATTTGATAGCATAGCTTTGCAAAAGCTCATCTTTTTTAGCAGCTTTCTCTTCATCAGTAAGATCTTGATTTTCTAGATCTGAAAGTTGAGCACCAATATCTGGCAACACAAAGAATGTGGGGTCATCAGATTTTCCAGTCAACATATCTATACCTTTATCAGTAAGGTCTATGCTGTTGCTTTTTTCGTCAATCACAAAATACAACGGATCGGTCACAATGTGCATGTTGCGCATTTGCTCCGACATGTAATTCTCTTCCGTTCTAATCATGGCAGCTTTCACACCCTGCTCACTCAAGTATTTTATAATAGGTTTGTTTTTTGGCAAACCTTTAAAAGAGCGAAACAAAAGTAAGCTTCCTTCTTCTTGTTCTTTTTTGTCTTCAGACGCCATTTTCACTTTAGCCTCTGCCAATAGTTTGGTCGACATATCGCGTTGTGCTTTCACAATTAGTTCTACACGTGGACGCAATATATCATACAATTGGTCGTCACCTTTAGGTACAGGGCCCGATATAATTAACGGTGTACGTGCATCATCAATCAACACAGAGTCCACCTCGTCCACAATAGAAAAATTATGTTTGCGTTGCACCAAGTCGCGTGACGAAATAGCCATGTTGTCTCTCAGGTAGTCAAAACCAAACTCATTGTTTGTTCCAAAAGTAATATCAGCTTCATATGCCTTGCGTCGCTCATCAGAGTTAGGTTGGTGATTGTCAATACAATCAACACTCAAGCCGTGAAACATATACAATGGACCCATCCACTCAGAGTCACGTTTTGCTAAATAATCATTTACTGTCACCACGTGTACACCATTGTGAGTGAGCGCGTTAAGGAAAACTGGCAAAGTTGCCACAAGTGTTTTACCCTCACCCGTTGCCATCTCTGCAATACGTCCTTTGTGCAATACTACACCCCCAAAGAGCTGCACATCGTAGTGAATCATATTCCAAGTAATCTCTACACCACCAGCAGTCCATCGTTTTTTATAGATTGCTTTGTCACCGTCTATTTCAACAAAATCGCGCTTTGCAGCCAAATCCCTATCAAACTGATTGGCTGTAACCACAGTCTCCTCATTTTCGGTAAAGCGACGAGCTGTATCTTTCATGATAGCAAACGCTTCGGGCAATACCTCTTCGAGTACTACTTCAAATTTATCGGAGATTTCTTTTTCAATTTTGTCTATCTCTGCCCAAATCACTTCACGCTCTTCAAGCTCAATGTCTTCTATTCCTTCTTTTAGCTTGCTTATCTTCTCTTTTTCTTCCGAAACATAGTCGTGAATGCGTTTTTCCACTTCTTTAGCTCTGCTACGAAGCTCATCATTCGACAATTTTTTTATTTCGGGATATACCTCTTGGATTCGCTTCACATACGGATTCATCTCTTTCAAATCGCGCTGTTCTTTATTGCCAAAGAGTTTTGATATTATTTTACTAAATGCCATAATTTTTTATTAGTTACGCAATTGGTTATCGTGCGTCGTATATATATAATAAGTAATATTATTGTAAGATGTAAACTTAGAGTAATTCTTTCAAGACCATACTATTAGATGCATTGGGAGCCCTAATGCGTAATCTGTGGGTTACGCTAGGAGCTATCTCTGATGCATCTATCACTCTCTCTACTTTTTGCGGTTTTAAGTTATTGCCAAAAAAGATAGCAGGAGCTGCCATTCCATTGCCTCTCACTCTTTCGTGATTGGTTGGATTTTTGGGTGTCACAATGCGCCAACCTGGTTGTAGTTCTATAAACAAATCGCCAGTGATGTCTCTGTGATATCCGTTTTTAAATATTTGTACAGCTTCGTTATATGCTCCGTGCAACATTTGATAGGATGTAACAACGTCTTGTACACCCGAAAACTGAATTAGAAAATCGGCTGCACGTTCTTGAAACTCACGGTAATCTATTTTCTTCTCTTCAATTAGTTTTCTATCAAAGTATATTTGCTCATTATAGTACTTCTTTATCCAATTTTCTCTGCCATATATGGCCATCAAGTACATATTCAATAGTGCCTCGCATCTGTCGGGCTTGAAATCTCCACCTGGAAGACGTGCATCTTTTGGATATACTTCTTGCTCGTCAAAATAACCCGTAGATACTACAAAGATCAACGCATTTTGCAAGCCAACAGCCTTATCTACAGCATCTATTATTAGTGCTATTTCCATATCTAGACGTTGATAGGTGTCTTGTATTTCTATAGAGTAGTTTTTGTCGAGCGCATTTTCAAAGTTGCCAGCATAAAAGTTGAGCGCAAGAAAATCGGGATAGTTTCTTTGGCCCATTGCCGCACTTTCTATTGCTTTTAGCCCCATTGTTGATACCTCTTGGTTGATAAAAGGAGTTTGTTTCAACAATTTAAAGCTATTCGTTTTGTTAGCCGATATATTGTGCTGAAAGTTATAAATGTTTTGAGTGTAAGGAAAAGCATCGTATTGCGCTATAGGTAAATTAGGTTTCCACACCAAACTATTTATTCTGGTGTTTAACGATAGATTGCTACGATTGTATTGGTCTACAAACGGTTGGTGGGTAGTGTAAAATGTAGTTGTAGCCCATCTGCCAGAGAAGTCTTCAATCCAAAAGGCTCCACTTGCTGCATGTCCTCCCGAGGCTAATGCGCTAGAAGCATCAGGCGCAAATGCAAAAACATCTGACTTGCCATTCGATGCAATTTTAAGTTCATCAGTTATAGTCGAAACTTTTAGGGGAAGTGGCGATAGTTTTTCGGAAGTAAAGTTGCCCATGAATTTACTGTCGGAAAAGGATGATATTTCCGAAAAGTCTTCATCCGAAATTTTCTTATCATTTACAATGCCGTGATAAAAAGGGACAGTACCTGTATATATGGTAGCAATAGCCGATGCTTTGTCAGGCGAAGGAAAGTTGTAAACCATTTGATTATAAACAACTCCTTCGTTGAGCAATCTTTTAAAACCTCTTTCTCCGAAGTTTTTCTTGAAGTGCTCTAAATAGTCTCCTCTCAATTGGTCAACTGTGATACCCACAACCAATTTTGGGATAACATTTTGCTGAGCATAAAAAGTAGTAACTGAAAAAAGAGCCAGTATCGATGATAAAAATCTAATCATTATGAATGTAAAGTGTGTAATTGTGTTTGCAGGAATATTAATCGAAGAAAACGTTTTATCTCAACTTCTCTTTCAACGTCTCCAGCCTGCTTGCATGTACCTTGCTGTTTTAAATTGTCTGTTTTTTAAGTAATCGTTTCTCTCAATGATAAAGTTGATACCTGAGCGCAACCATAAACTCATTACAAAAGGTATAGTTGCCAAGGGTAATTGTTGTGGTAAAAACCACCAACTTAGTAGGAACAAACATAACACTGCAAAGTTAGTAAAATGATAGTAATATACGAGTTTTTTCAAGGACTTTAGCCAAAATAAAACAACAGCGAATAAATGACCAATATGCAACCATGCCAAATTCCAATTGGGACTGGTGATGGGATGTTCTGAAAAGAAAACTAGAAAAGTAACAATTAGCCCTGCTATTCCTGCTATCGAAAACAGAATTGTATCATAGATAAGGGCCGTTTTATTGTGATTGTAACGCAGTTGAAAAAATGAAATAAGAAGCGTCAATATCAGCAGTGCGAATGCTACTGGCATAGGCTTCAGTATATTCCATTCGTTACGCTCAACATCTTCATTATCAGCCTCAAGAAGTTTAACTGAGGACTTTATTAGAGGAGGGTTATATACGTCACTTTTATGCACCTTTGCATCCTCAAAAGCAACCATTAAGTAGTGGGGTAAAAACATTTTCTCTCTATTGGTTATATACCTGTCGGCCCCCGATCCAAGCACTAAATCTATACCAAATTCCATCCATGCAAATTCGTGCACACACTCGTGAATAAGGTCTCTAAAAGTTTGATTTGGCTTGCTAGATGGGTAAACAATAGGCTTCCCAATAATATTTTCTACCATATCTCTAGGCCTTGTTGCACAGTTATCGAAAAGAAAATTGTAACGATACTGTCTATTTTCAGGCAAAGAGTTTATATATAAGTCTTCCCATAATTGTTGTTTTTGATCAAGAGTTAGGTTTAGCTCCTGCTCTACAACCTCTAATCCCTTGAATGTATTCTCAGCAATGAAGTCTTGGTAGGATGTAACTCCCAAAACATAATCTGTTTCGCCTCGTATAAAATGGTATAAGAAATTTGGTTGTGACGGATCGAAATAACCATAATTGAAACAAGCATCTACACCTGTAGAATCATCTTCTATTTTAAGTACCGAGTGTCCATAAAGGGCATATACCTGCTCAGTCCAAGGTGAAACTGTCATAAGACTAACCTTAGCGCTATCGCTTAATTGTGTCTGAGACATAAGCGAAACATACGATATAATAATCAGCAATAGTGCTGTAGAGATAAGTTTTTTCATCAAATAGTAATCAACTTTGTAATCCTAATTATAAGCACGCAAATGTAATGATTTTATAAGAACTTATCAACCCCAATTCTGCAACATTTAACATAATGGGTATTGATCAATATATAAAGATAGTAATCTTGCACCTCCATGAGTACTTTAATCTATTATCTATTAAATGTATAGCTAGTCTTAATTGTTTTTCGTATTTTTGTAATACAACCCTTTAAAAAAAATTACTATGTTTAAAAAAACAATCCTTATGATGCTAGCTATTGCATTTTTGGCTCCTCTATCTGCACAAGATATTAAGCTAAATACACCTAACAAAGTTAGCGGCAAGCTACTTATGCAAGCATTGAGCGAGCGAAAATCGTCACGAGACTTTATTGACAAAGATCTTCCCATCGATGTTTTGTCAAATTTACTATGGGCGGCCAATGGTTTCAATCGCGAAAACAAAAGAACAGCTCCAACAGCCAATGACAAACAAGAAATAGAGTTGTACGTAACTCTCAAAAGTGGTGTTTATCTATACGATGCCAAAAACTCTCTTTTGAAACTCATCAAAACTGGCGATCATAGAAAATCTGCAGGTAGTCAAGATTTTGTAACCCAAGCATCTGCCAATATCATCTTTGTGGCCGATATGGAAAAAGCCTCTAGCCGAGAGTATGCCTACACCGATTGTGGTTTTGTTGCTCAAAATATTTATCTATTTGCTGCTTCCGAAGGATTGGGAGCTGTGGCGCGTGGGTGGTATGATAAAGAGGTACTTGCCAAACTTTTGGACTTGCCTTCACATAAGGAGGTATTGTTGACGCAGTCTGTGGGCTATGTTAAATGAAAATTGGAATTTGAGAAAACTTTTCTAACAACTTTACTATTCAATTTAAAAACTTAAATCAGTAGTTAATAGGCTTACACCAAATATAGCCTCTAACTCTATCTTTACTTAGTTATTTAGGTGTAGAGTGATGTTTTAGTGATAGAATTCAGTTCTTAGACCTACAATCGGACAATTATGTCATGAAAACGCAATCCACGATAGTGGAAATGTTTTGAACCCATAATATAAGACTTTATGGGCATTAGATTGTGAATAAATGCCCTGAAAAGAAAGTAATTTACCAAGAATTAAAAAAACAATTAATGCAGAAATAATTTTACTGCTTAAAATGAGTTTTTAACGCAAGAATACCCCATATTAGCGCAATAAAATAGAAACAAAGTGTTTTCAAACATTTCTCCTCTTGTGGATGCAAGTTTCATACGTTTAAAACATTTTGTTGACGTGCAAAAAGTTTTAAATTGCATGCTTTTTCTTATATGACTTAATTCCTTACTCTTAATCAAGCTAAACAGACACCTTCGTTATAAATAGAGTATTTATTTAAGGTAGACTAAATCACTTTATCCATAAATTCTATAAATTCTAATTCAGACAATATATAGCTTATAATGTAGGCTAATAGTAATCACAAAAAAAGCTGTTTGAAAAATAAATTTCAAACAGCTTTTCTTTTTAGTTTAAATCTTACCGATTTATTTCTTTTTACGATCGCCGTAGCGGTTCATAAATTTGTCTACACGTCCTGCTGTATCTACAAGCGTTTGCTTGCCAGTATAGAAAGGATGTGATGCGCTTGTAATCTCAAGTTTTACAAGTGGATATGTTACGCCATCTACTTCAATGGTTTCTCTTGCATTGACTGTGGAACGAGAAATAAAAATTTCGTCGTTGGACATATCTTTGAAAACTACCGGACGGTAATCTGAAGGATGAATGTCTTTTTTCATATTTTTGGGTCTTTATAAAGATTATATTTGCTTGTACGAGCCTTTATTAATTTCAGTGTGCAAAGATACAACATTTTATGAAATCATGAAACTATTGCTTGAGAATTTTAGTTTTCAGAAACATATTTCGTAATTTGCACCCAAAAACAGACAAAATGAACATAGAAATTATTACTATTGGAGACGAATTGCTTATTGGGCAGGTTGTTGATACCAATTCGGCATGGATGTCGAGAAAAATGAGCGGCTCAGGATTCGACGTAGTTTATATAACATCGATAAAGGATAGCAAAGATGCAATTTATACAGCCATTGAAGATGGTTTTGGTAGAGCTGATATTTTATTGGTAACTGGAGGAAATGGCCCAACGAAAGACGATATTACAAAAACTACACTTTGCGAGTACTTTAATGATCAACTTGTTTTTGACAATGAAGTATTGGAAAACATTGAAACACTTTTCAAGGAAAGGAATGTTGCTCTGAATGAGTTAACGCGCAATCAAGCCTTTGTACCTCAGAATAGCACTGTAATCCAAAACAGAGTGGGCACAGCGCCTGTATTGTGGTTCGAAAAAAATGGCAAGATACTCGTTTCTATGCCTGGAGTGCCTTTCGAAATGCGTTGGGCTATGCAAGAGGAAGTGATACCTCGCTTGGCTAAACGGTTTCAAACAAAAACATTCCTGAAACATGTTTTTTACACACAAGGCATTTCGGAGTCAGCCCTTGCCATGCATCTTAACGATTTTGAAGAGCAGCTTCCTAGTGGATTTGGCTTAGCCTATTTACCTGGAGGTGGTATCATTCGTTTGCGCCTCTCTGTGAAAGGCGATGAACACAATGCTGAGATGGAAAAGCAGGCTACTAAACTAAAAAAGCTATTGGGTGAATACCTTTTGGCCGAGTCTGAAGATTCACTTCAGCAACTGATGGGCAACACCTTAAAAGATAAAGGTATGACCCTCTCGCTTGCCGAGAGTTGTTCGGGTGGCTACATCGCTCACCTACTTACAAGTATTGCAGGATCGTCTGCATTTTTTAAAGGTGGTGTTGTAAGTTATGCCGATAGTGCAAAAGTAAATTTGTTACACGTTCAGCAAAATACTTTAGACATGTATGGTGCTGTGAGTCAGCAAGTGGTAGAAGAAATAGCGCAAGGTGCTATTGATGCTTTTTGCACTGATTGTGC
>JARICS010000093.1 GCA_029264035.1 Dysgonamonadaceae bacterium
AAACTGATTACTTTTTTAGATTGCAGTATCTCTTTGGTAAACCTGAGTACATGATTGGGCTCTAAGCCAAATGGCTGCATAGCCGACACGCCAGGGGCAGACGAAGAGCTAAACACATCGCCACAAAGAGTGAGATAAATATAGTCGTTGTTATTGATGAATGCTTGTATTTTAGCCGAAATAGTTTCAGGGTCCGATTCTACAAACTCGCGTGCAAGCACATATTGAGCGCCAAGTGAATCGGCTTTGTTGAAAAGACTTCTGGTATTGCCCGAGGTCTGAATTCCCAGACAGAGATAATTGAACTCCTGATCGTCTTTAGCACAATCATCTGCTATCTGGGCAAACATTGTTCCAGACGAGGGTTGAGTATCATAAGGTCTGAGGTCGAAATGAGCATCAAAGTTTATAATTCCAATTTTAGGCTTTTTGTTTTGTTTCCTTAAGTGATTGAAGATGCCATTGAAATGACCGTATGACAAATCATGACTACCACCAAGTACGATTGGGAACAGATGATTGTCCAACATCTGCTCAATGCCAATTGCCAACTGTTCCTGAATTCCCTCCATGTTGCCATCGGTGCAAGATAGATTTCCTGCATCATATATTTGGATCTTGTCACAAAATGGGATGGGCAAACTAGCAAACTTACTCCGAATATCTTCGGGTCCATGTTTAGCACCTGTTCGTCCTGAGTTTCTTTCAATTCCCTCATCACAACAATATCCTATCATACAGATGTCAAGCTTTGCAGGATCAACTTTCAGGGTCTCTATATCTTTCAGGTCAAATAGTTTTATTATCTGATGCATTCTGAATGAGTCAACATCGTGCAGATCATCAACTCTTCCTGTCCAGAAGTTATCATTGGTGGGGGAGTAGTTTTTTAGAATCATATGTTTGTGCATGTTTTTTGTTCTGAGTGTATGTCTTACAACAAGCTACTGTCTAAAACGTTTTCCGTCTTTAGTTATTAAGTACCAACTATCACTTTTCCATATTGAATACCCACCGTCGTCTTCTGTTTCACAATTATCAGAAACTTTTGCGAAGTCTCCATCAAACGGATAAGCACAAGCAAACCTTGGTTTAATTATTATTTCTCCATACTGATTTGCATATCCAATTTTTCCATTTCTAACTATTCGAAAAAGTCCGCTTTCCAGATAGTCAGGTCCATTATCATATTTGAAGACTTCAAACAACTTAGTAGCATTTTGGTCAATACCAATTATTTTTCCAGTTTCATTCTCCATTACCATTCCCAAATCCCGAATTGTGTCCGTATAGCAATAGTAATATTTTCCAATAGGTACGACTGTGTCTCCCTCTGAGTTCAGGTAGCCTGAAGGAACTCCAATCTCGTCATACTCTCCTTCATAAAATTTAATTAAATAACCTCCTCTTTCTGAGTTACAAGATGAAATAAAAAGTGTTATTATAATACCATATATGATTTTTTTCATAGTGTGTTATAGCTGTGACGTGCAAAAGTAGTCGTACATTTCAAGAAGACTCCATTTTTTTGCTTAATCTCTTTAATAGTCATAATGTCTGTTCTCAATAGGTATTTTCTTTATATGCTTAATATTAGCAATAATTGTTTGGAGTGTAAAATTCAATTTTTCTTTATCAGGAGGATTTCCCCAAAACAAATCATCTAACTCCCAATCATCTGCTTGCCTTATATCTCTGGTCATTTCGAGGGCTATATCAATGTATTCAACCTCATCTTTGCAAGCATATGATAAAACACCATATTGCAAAGTCAAGTCATGGGTTAGTTTTTCAGCTTCTAGTAAAATACCTTCATAAGCTTCTCTTGATAATTCATCTGTATCCATATTGTATTATATTTTTTGCTGTCAACGTTTTTATTTACTCAATAAAGATATAACTATTGTGAATATAAAGGAGATAATATGGTATTGTTTTTGAATTTCTGGTCTCTGTGTAAAGTTTTTTTTAGATTGTGCAATAAAGATACAACTTTTGTGAATATAAAGGGAGGAATGTTGGGGAGATTTTCAGATTACATCTAAGCTATTTTGAATGACTGAGTAAAAAAAGGGTAAGAAGTAATATTAAGAGTCGCATAGACTCTATTATAGCAGAGTCTATAACTCTTCCTAAAAAAGCAAATTAAAAAGAACATTCCCCAACTGTATCATTTTATGAAAAGAAATTTGTAAATTTGTTTTCAGCAAAAAATTAATCATTCGTATCATAAAAACTTAAACACAAATGACAAAAGCTATCTTTAAATTACCTGAAATCAAGAACGAACCCATCAAAACCTATGCACCGGGGTCGGCAGAAAGAAAAGAACTCAAAGAAAAACTGGCCGAGCTCCGCAAAGGAGGCCTAGACCTACCAATGATAATAGATGGTAAGGAAGTGCGCACAAACAATTTGCACGACATTCGTCCTCCACACAATCATCAACACCTTTTGGGCCACTACCACCAAGGTGGCAAAGAGCACGTGCAAATGGCCATTGATGCTGCACTGAAAGCCAAACCCGCTTGGGAAAAAATGAATTGGGAGAGCAGAGCAGCCATTTTCTTGAAAGCGGCCGATTTGATGGCAGGGCCCTATCGCCAAGATTTAAATGCTGTGACTATGTTAGGACAGGGCAAAAACGTGTTTCAAGCAGAGATTGATGCGGCATGCGAATTAATTGATTTTTACCGTTACAATGTTCGCAATATGTATGATCTTTATGCCATGCAACCCAATTCGTCTGCTGGTATATGGAACAGAATGGTATGGCGTCCGTTGGAAGGTTTTATTTTTGCATTGACTCCTTTCAATTTCACCGCTATTGCTGGTAACTTAGGCGGAGCACCCGCACTGATGGGCAACACAGTGGTTTGGAAACCTTCTAAAACTGCCGTTTATGCCGCAAGCTTGATTATGAAAATATTGCAAGAAGCGGGTCTTCCTGATGGAGTAATGAATTTGGTTTATTGCTCAGGACCCGATGCTTCGGAAGTAGTGTTGAACGACGAAAACTTTGCTGGTATTCACTTCACGGGCTCTACAAGAGTGTTTGATGGAATGTGGAAAACTATTGCTCAGAATGTACCCAAATATAAATCGTATCCACGCATTGTGGGCGAAACGGGTGGTAAGGACTATGTGTTTGCCGACCCAACAGCTAATGCCAAACAAGTGGCAACAGCTCTCACACGTGGATCGTTTGAATATCAAGGACAGAAATGCTCTGCAGCATCGCGTGCATATATCCCCGAAAACCTTTGGCCCGATGTGAAAAAATATATGGAAGAGGATTTGAAAAAAATTACGGTGGGCGATGTAGAGGATTTCTCTAATTTCGTAAATGCTGTGATTGACGAAGATTCATTCGACAAGCTTTCTAAAGTAATTGATGATGTGAAAACATCGAAAGATGCAGAAATTGTGATTGGTGGAAAGTATGACAAATCGGTTGGCTACTTCATTCACCCAACTGTAATCCTAGCTAAGAAACCCGACTATGTGACCATGCGCGAAGAGTTGTTTGGACCCATATTGACAGTATATGTTTACAAAGAAGATCAAGTGGAAGAGACGCTTGATTTGCTTGACAAGACTTCGCCTTATGCTCTCACTGGAGCTATTTTTTCTGCTCGCAGAGACAAGTTAGAGCACTACACAGAGCGATTGACACATACGGCTGGAAACTTCTACATTAACGATAAACCAACTGGTGCACAAGTAGACCAACAACCATTTGGTGGTGGTCGCCGCTCGGGCACTAACGACAAGGCTGGGTCTATCTTTAACATGTTACGTTGGGTATCGCCACAATGTATTAAGGAAACTTTTGTGCCAGCTACTGATTATATGTATCCTAATTTTGAAGAAGAATAAAAAGAATTAAGAGGTAAGAATTAAGAATTAAGAACGACGTAGGAGATTTGATCTCCTACGTCTAGTTTGCAACGAGGATAGAAAACATAACAAAATATGCCAAAGATAATAATAGAGCGTCCATATGAATGGTACAATCAAAAGAAGAAAATAGATGTGAACATTGACAACACAAAAGTTGGACATGTAGGTATTGATGAAACCGTTCAATTTGAGGTAACTGCAGGACAACACACCTTGATGCTAAAAAATCAATGGCCAGCTCGTAATACCATAATAAATGTGGATGTGAGTGACAACCGAGATAAGACCATAAAGATGAAGAGTTTAAAATGGCCATTTTGGATTGTACTTTTAAGCGTTGGTTTTATATCAATTGTCTCTTCTTTAATAAGATCCTATTTCAACATTGAATCGTTTTGGGCTGTTCAAGCACCAGTTTTAGCATTTATATTGATTGTTGTAATGTTAGTGGCTTTTAAAAAAGAACCTTTGAAATTGGAGGTGTTGAATTAAGAAATGCGCTGAGCTGCTTGAGAGCGCGACGGTCCCTGATTTTGTTGAAGGGCGTTTCAAACACCCTCCCGCTTTGCGGATAAATGCATTTGAGGCCTAGCGGGCCGTCATATTTCAGGCTTTATACCCGCTCGCGGATTTGTAATTGGCTTGCCCTATGAAATAGAATTAGATTTCATAGGGTGAATGTCGCGTAGCGAAAGAGAAGTTTGTCTGCGGCTAACAAGAGTTACAAACTCACACCCGCAATTCACAAAACAAAAAACACATCGGTTTGTTATTCAATCGATATATAAATAGATAAGAATGAAGAAAATAAACATCGCTGTAGATGGCGTTTCGTCTAGTGGCAAAAGCACAATGGCCAAAGATTTGGCCAAGATTATTGGTTATTTATATATTGACAGTGG
>JARICS010000038.1 GCA_029264035.1 Dysgonamonadaceae bacterium
TTGTGTAGCCCATATTCCAGGAAATTGCCAACGGCAAATATTGAAAATAACCGAAGGTTTGATACTTCGGGCTAAATTGGCTATGTGTGTGTATTGTACTTCCTCGTCCAATCCCATCCACTCGCCACCACACCAGTCTACCTTGATGAAATCATAGTCCCAATCCTGCAAGTAAAGTGTCAAATCCTGCAATTCATGCCCATACAAACCCATTCCAGATCCAATGGTGTCATTGTCCCAAAAAGATGCACATGTATTAATGCCTGCGTCAGAATAGATACCTGCATTCAATCCTTTTGAGTGAATATACTCTGCCAATGACTTCATTCCATTGGGAAAACGCACAGGGTGAACCAAGAGATTTCCTTCTTCGTCACGTCCTCCATAGAATCCATCATCGGTATTGATAAAGTTATAACCAACTTCTTTCAATCCCGATGAAACCATTGCATCGGCTTGCGCCTTGATTATATCTTCGTTTATTTCAACGCGGTAGTTGTTCCAACTGGCCCAACCCATGATGGGTGTTTTGCGGCGGGGTTCTTTGGGGGATGTGTCTTGATTGGTTGCTTGAAGGCTAAATGACATCAGCAATAATGCGAAGAGTAGATTTTTGAATGGATTCATATTCTGTTGGATTTGCAGTTTGTTATTCATTGGTAAAGTACAAAGATAATTGTAATTTACTATTTACATACATAATAATGCACCAAATATTCCGAAATCATAAGCATCAGTATGAATGGAAACGCCTCTAATTACCTCTATATGTACTATATCCAAAAGCGGACAAAGTAATAGGCACATGATAATGTTTATCGTCCTTTATCTCAAATACAACTTCGATGTATGGATAGAAAGTATCCGTTTGTTGACTTTGGAAATAAGGCTCAACATAAAACTTAAGCTTATAAACCCCAATGTGGTCGGCTCCCTCAGTCTGAGGTAAGAAATCTGATACTCTACCATTTTTATCAGTCTGCTTTTCTGCAAGCATTTGCCATTGATTGCCTTGAATTTGTTTTTGTAGCGTAATCTTTACATCAACAGCAGGCATGCCTTTGGTAATGTCTAAGATGTGGCTTGACAATTGATATTTAGATTGCTGTGCAAAAGCAATGGTAGTTGTAAACAGAAGTAGGAGTGAAAAGATGATGCTTTTATTCATAATGTATATTGTTTTGTAATTGTTAGTTTTAGTTCTTTTTAGAGTTCAGTAATAACAGTATTGAATTACATTCGTTCTTTTAAGACTCAATTATTACTTTTTTTTAATGAAGCAGAAGTATGTTGAAATAGACATGTGTTATCAATTATCGTTACTATTAAGAAGATTATTCGAGTATAAAAGCAACAATTTAGAAAGTATAGGTGTTTAAAGTTAGAATTAATACTATTGAACACATCATCATGAGGTATAAAACTCTATCAAAACATCTATTTTTCATTACTTTCATAATTTTATACGCGCTACCCTCTAAGGCTCAAACACAAAAATTGGATATTGTAAATGACTCTTTAATTGTTGGAATTGCCGGAAGTGAGCCATTCGTATTTGAGGAAATGGGTAAAGGGATTGCCGTTGAAATTTGGGACGAGATTGCAGACAAAAGATCTTGGAATTATAGATATGTTCCTTTCGAGAACGTAGAAGACGCATTGCATCAACTAAACAGAGGAACTATTGATTTAGTAGTTGGTCCTATAAGTATCACATCTAATCGACTTGAGAATATGAGATTTTCACAACCCTTTTACAACTCAAGCATATCGATAATTTCTCTTGAAGCAGAAAAAGGATTTTGGCAAAAATTCAGACCGCTTTTTAGCACAAAACTATTAATGGCTATTGGTATATTTTTGCTTATTCTTAGTATTGTTGGTACGCTCCTTTGGTTGGCAGAGCGAAAAGAATCTCCTGATCAGTTTCCCAAAGGGCCTCTTCAAGGCATTGGCACAGGTATGTGGTTGGCTATTGTAACAATGACCACTACAGGCTATGGTGACAAAGCTCCGATAACATTGCTGGGTCGAATAATAACGGGAACTTGGATGGTGATATCCATCATCTTTGCTACATCAATGGTGGCTGGAATTGCAAGTATACTAACTCTCTCATCACTTGACTCAACCACAATTTCGACAATCGAGCAACTTTCAGGTCGAAAGGTTGCCACTATTTATGGTTCTACTTCAGAGGATTTTTAAAACAAGTTTAAAGTTAAAACAATTGGTGTCAATAATCTAAATGAAGCTATTGAAAGATTGGATAGTAAAACTGTGGATGCTGTTGTATTCGATCGTCCTCAGTTACTATACTATCTGAAAAACAACAATGCTGAAAAGTTTTATATCAGTAAAGCTGAATATTCAAAACAAGGCTATGGTTTCGCATTTCCAACCAACTCAGAGCTAATCTTCAGTGTAAACAGAACTTTATTGGAACTTTCGGAGAATGAGCAAACAGAGAGAATAATAAACTATTATATTAAGAAAGATGAGTAGAAAAGTATAGATTATCTTTAGCAACTCTTACTTAATTGTTTATCAACTATTGTAAGAATAGCTTATACGTAAAACAAATATGTGAAAAATAGATTCCATTATAAATAGATTCCATTATAAGTTAAGGAGAGCTTTTTGCAAAAGTATCGTTAATCATATAAACCATGCAAATTAGCTGTAATACAGTCAATTGACAAGAATGACGTAAACTTGACATAGATGTGACGCTACCAACAATGGTTTTTCTTTCTACTTTTGTTCTGAATCAAAAAACATAAAAAATGAAGAACAAAGAATTAGCTAAAAGAATTAAAGCACTAAGAAATAGAAAAGGTTTTTCTCAAGAAGAACTATCTGAGAAAGCGGGATTAAGTTTACGCACGATACAAAGAATTGAAAATGAAGAAACAGAACCAAGAGGCGATTCACTTAAAAGAATTGCAGCTGCATTTGATGTTGCTACGGATGAAATACTTGATTGGACAGTTCAGGAGGATAAAGGACTCTTGGTAAACTTAAATCTATCTGCTTTAAGCTTTATAGTATTCCCTATTTTAGGAATTTTACTTCCCTTAGTAATTTGGATATCAAAAAAAGATAAAGTACGTAATGTAAATAACATTGCAAAAGATGTATTAAACTTTCAAATAACATGGACAATGCTCCTTCTAATCGGATATATTGGAATAGCTATTAGTGCAGGATATAAGTTGAAAACGACGGGATATATCGATTTCGGAATAGTAAGTTCAAGAATAATGATGAGTCATATTTTTCTTGTTTTAATGTATCTTTATAATTTAGTGCTGATCATTATAAATACTTTAAGGGTCAATAAAGAAAAAGAGGTGATGTATTTTCCAAAGATTAAATTCATTAGAAGCTAAACGAGCATATTTCAGCAAAAAGAGTAGCACGACCGGGAATCGAACCCGGATCTAAAGTTTAGGAAACTTCTATTCTATCCATTGAACTATCGCGCCAGCAACAAATGACATTTGTATTGCAAAAGTAACTGTTTTTTCGAGTATATCCAATACTTATATGATTATATGCAGTGAAACAAAAATTTAGATTGCTACTAAACAGTAGTTCGAAATAGATATTTCAAACAAAATTACTATTTTTGTGTTTATACTTGGAATCACTCAATAAAAAATTAAAACAGACAATGAATAAAATAGCTATACTTTACGGATCTTCTGGTGGTAACACAGAGTCAGTTGCAGGAAGAATTAAGCAAATGCTGAATAACGAAGCCGACATCTATAATGTAGAAAACGTATCTATTGAAACCATTCAACCCTATCAATACTTAATTTTGGGAGCCTCCACCACAGGTATTGGAGACTTGCAAGACGATTGGGAGGGTTTTCTTCCTACATTTTCTGCAAGAATGGATTTCAGCGGTAAAACAGTAGCTATATTCGGATTGGGCGACAGCGCGTCATTTTCCAGTTCGTATGCCGAAGCAATATATGTATTGCACGATGAGTTGAAAGACAAAGTGAAAATTGTGGGCGAAATAGCTGATGAAGGATACACATATGACGATTCATCGGCAGTTGTTGATGGCAAATGGCTTGGACTGGCCATTGATGAAGACAATGAGTATGATGAAACTGAAGAGCGCCTAACTAAATGGGTGGAGCAGTTGAAAAAAGAATTTGTATAATAAAACCACACAGTGTTGCTTTACTCGCAAGAAATGAGACAAGTAATAGATCAAATTTGATTTTAGATTAGAATAAATAAGTAGTAGAGTAGGAGGGTTCGGATAATGTATTATTCGAACCCTTTATATTGATGTAAAAATTATTGATTATTTTGGCTTTAACAGTATAGAATAACTCTTTACCGCTTCGATAAGAAAAAACTTTCAATCTCTTCTAAAGAGGTATCTTTCAAGATAATTCGTTTATTTTTGTCAAGCAAGTAGATTGTAGGCAAAGCTTTGAGATCATATACTCGCTTATTGGTTAGAATCATATCATTGTCATAGCCATGTATCCAATACTTTTGGGGCATCGCTGCTAAAGATTGTCGCCATAGAGAAACATTTGATTCCGGATAAATATTCAACACACAAAGCATGGTTCTACTAAAGCTATTGAGCGAAGAAACATCAGCTAATACTTCAGAATTGTGTATTTCGTCAGCAACAGCCACACATTTAGAACATTCAGGAGTAGAAAAGAAAAGTATCACGTAGTTGCTTTTGATGGCATGCATCTTTTTCCTATCCTTATTTTGTAAGGTATAAACAAAATCAGTAGCCTTCGATCCAATTCTGTTTTTATGAATCATCTCTTGCTGAAAATCATATTTCTCATAATCCTTCTCTGGCAAAATATCTGAAGCCAAAATAGTTTCTAACACAGGAATATACAATTCTTCGTTACGAAACGGAGAGTCGGCATTGTAATAATACTTCTCGAACAGAGATGCAATATGCGTATACATGGATGGATTGGTCTGTGCTTTCACAAACAAATACTTAATAGATCTGCGTGCATGTTTAAATGGTATATAATTGAGTACATGTATATAGTCAACAAAACCCTGCTCTGTAATATCTGTTTTATTAATAAGTGTTGTATCTTCGAAAGGAAACTCATCCCAATAATATTTCGATAAGTAGATTGCCTTGCCTTGCTCATCTGTAATGTTAGCTGGAATTTTGGGCATAGGAAAATTAGGGTTGGGATTTTGCACCAAAATTGCGTTCTCTAAATCATCAAATGACTCTTTAGTTGCAGGTTTCGATCTATACACACCGCAACTTGCAAAAATATATAGCACAAACAATATAAGTGCAGACGACAGATAGGAAGTTTTCATAATTAATTTTGCTAAACAAATGAGGTGTCTTAAACTAAATTCTTGCAATGAAGAACGCTCAAATCTCATAAAAGATTAATAAATGAGACAAACACCAAAACAAGGGTAAAGCACTTATAGTAAAGCAACTCAACTGAGAATATTACAAACTATTACTTAACTTGTTATGATATGTACAAAGCATTCTTAAGACAGTACAAAAGTAAGTACTTAACTTCTCTTTACAAAAGGATTTAAGATGAATTATAAGAAGCGAATAGTTAAATGTTATGGATGCCAATACAATGTATTAAAGTGTACTTTTAAATACTAAAGATGCCGCACCCATACATCCGGCATTATTACCTAATGAGGCTGCAATAATCTCAGTGTTGCTTGAGCAATTGGGCATAGCGTAACGAAAAGCAGCTTTTTTTATCATGTCGATATAAAAAGCTCCTGCCTCAGATATACCTCCCCCAATAACAACTTTTTGAGGAGCAAAGGTATTTATAAATCCGGCAATACCATGACCCAAATACTCAGTGTGAGCCTTGAGGCAAGCAACAGCTTCAGGTTCATTCTCTTTGAATCTTTCTATAATATAATGACCATCAACATCCTTTATATCTTTACCCGTTTTATCTACATACTGATCAATAAGTGCTGAAGTTGAAGCATAGGCTTCCAAACAACCCCGACCACCACAACTACAATCAATTCCATCATGCTGAATGGTGAGGTGTCCTAATTCGCCTCCACGATTTTTATATCCTCCATAGAGTTGTCCGTTTATTACGATAGCGCCACCTATTCCTGTTCCAACAGTAATAAAGATAACATCGGAACATTCTCTTGCTGCACCAAAAGCAACCTCTCCCAAACCCATTACATTTGCATCATTATCAACAAAAACAGGCATGTGGAACTTATCTGAATAAATAGTGCCAAGATCTATGTTCTCCCAACGATCAAGATTTTCTGCTCCACCCAAAACCACTCCTTTGTCCACCACCCCAGGGGAGCCAATGCCAATACCTTTCAATTCCAGTCCTTTTAGAGTAGCATGGTTCACTACTTTCTGAATGGCTTTCTGAATAGCGTCTAAGGTATCTTCACGGGTCGCCTCGCCTCCAATTGGCAGTTTTCCATCAATTATTATATCTCCCGTTTGAGATACTAATGCATATTTTACGAATGTTCCGCCGAGGTCTATGCCAATGGCGCAGGGTTTTGCTATCATAGTTATGATTTTGAAATTTAGTGTCGAGTGTTCAATTTTATATTA
Organism: Dysgonamonadaceae bacterium; assembly: GCA_029264035.1. Lineage (GTDB taxonomy): Bacteria > Bacteroidota > Bacteroidia > Bacteroidales > Dysgonomonadaceae > UBA2632. Next base: position 6,614 of record JARICS010000038.1, read on the forward strand.
GGACACTAAGGTATTATAAAATAAACAAAAACGAAAATAATAGTTGAGAATATATACTTCAGAAGAATGTTCTTTTCAAATAGGATATTTCATGATAAGATCTTTTTCTTATACTTTTTATTGTCTGATTTAATTAAATTGTATCCTTATAACCAACATTCCACCCTCTTATTCAATATGATAAATGATAAACACAAAACGAATACATTTTGTTATTATTTATAAATAATTGTTTATTATGCATGGCATGTATTTTACAATCTATAGTTATATTAATTTGAAAAATATTGCGGGCTTACAATATGATTTCCATTTGTTGAAACTCGCATCTACGACGGTAGAAATGAGCTAAATGTCATTATTTCCCTTTTGTTGTGCGTTTTTTGAGATTTTATGTCATGAAATTTTAGTTCACTCGGTAGAATGCCTCTCCAGGCAGTCGTTTTTTTTATTCTTGGCAAGATTTTCTCCATTCATGGCATATATTCGCAATATTCTGACTAAAAAGACTCTTTTTATTTATTAAAAACATTTTCACGGCCGTGGATTGCGTTTTCATGACATAAACGTCCTATCTACCGTGGTAGATTTGATTTCCACCTAATTTAGAGCGCATTTTCGAAGGAATTGAAAGAAATGAAGGACAATTATTTACAAATTGATAGTAATGACTTGGATAAAATAATGTGAGCGGTAGATAAAACTCTTCGTCAGAGAATAAAACAGAGGTTTTAAATTGGCAAAATGACAAAATCTATTGTAAAACAAGACTATAATATAATGAATAACTAGAAGAAGTATAACATGTATTAACTATTGACTTGCCCAAGTTTCTCTATCCAAATTGCGATAATTAATAGCTTCGGCTAGATGGCTGGGTTGTACTTTTTCGCTATTCTCTAAATCTGCAATAGTGCGAGATACTTTCAGTATTCTATCATAAGCACGTGCAGAAAGATTGAGTCTTTCCATGGCTGTTTTCATTAATTGCAAACCTGAAGCATCGGGTAGGGCATACTTGTTGAGCAACTTAGAGGTCATTTGCGCATTGCAATAGACTCCATTGGTATCTTTAAAACGCTCATCTTGTATTTCACGTGCTGCTATTACTCGTTTGCTAATTTCTGAACTATGTTCGGCAGCAGTTCTATCCGATATTTTTTCGAAGGGTACAGGCACTATTTCAATATGAATATCTATTCTATCAAGTAGTGGACCAGAAATTTTGTTTAGGTAGCGTTGCACTGTTCCAGGAGCACATACACAATCTCTTTCAGGATGATTGTAATATCCACATGGACAGGGGTTCATTGCTGAAACCAACATGAAACTTGCGGGATATTCTACGGTAAATTTTGCACGTGAAATAGTAATTCTTCTATCTTCCAAAGGTTGACGCATTACTTCAAGTACACTTCTATTGAATTCGGGAAGTTCGTCAAGAAACAAAACACCATTATGAGCAAGACTTATTTCACCTGGTTGTGGGTATGTTCCACCCCCAACCATGGCTACATCACTTATTGTGTGATGGGGTGAACGAAACGGACGCTGTGGCATTAAAGCTGTATTTGTGCCAATTTGCCCAGCAACGCTATGAATTTTAGTAGTTTCTAATGCTTCTTCTACTGTGAAAGGGGGTAGAATGGATGGCATCCTTTTGGCCATCATTGATTTTCCTGATCCGGGTGGACCTATCATAACAATATTGTGGCCACCAGCTGCAGCTACTTCAAGAGCTCGTTTTACATTTTCTTGACCTTTTACATCAGAAAAATCAAAATCGTAATCGGATTGATGATTTAAAAACTCTTTATCAATATCTACAAAAGTAGGCGTAATTTCTGCTCCTTCGTTAAAAAACTCAACAACCTCTTTTATATTCTTTACTCCTAACACTTCTAAACCTTCTACAACTGCAGCTTCTTTTGCATTTTCTTCGGGCAAAATAAATCCTTTGAAGCCACTCTCTTTTGCTAAAATAGCAATGGGTAATACTCCTTTTACTGGCAGAATAGTTCCATCAAGTGAGAGTTCTCCCATCATAATATAGTCTGCAAGCATATCTGACTTCAAACCTTCTGATGCAGCCAAAACCCCAATTGCAAGCGGTAAGTCATAAGCTGAACCTTCTTTACGTATATCGGCAGGAGACATATTTATTATTATTTGCTTGCGAGGAAATTTATAACCATTAAATTGTAAAGCAGAAATCATGCGCTCTTGACTCTCTTTAACTGAAGCATCTGGCAAGCCAACTACAAGAAACTTTATACCTTTAGAGCAATTAACCTCAATTGTAATTAATGTAGCACTAATGCCTTGAACAGCAGCAGCAAATATTTTAACCAGCATGTAGATTTGTATTATGACTTAGATTTGTCGGTTGTTGAATTAATTATGTTTTTTATATCACTTATAGGAACATCTCTTGTAACAATTATACCCTTTGGATCTATTAGAATATTGAATGGAAGATAGTGTACATTAAAAATATCTATAATATCTGAACCCCAACTTTTATCTTCTATAACTATACTCCAAGGGATAGAGTCTATTGAATGATTAATGATGGGAAGAGTATCTGAATCAATATAAATGGATAGAAATTCGATATCCTTTTTATCCAAAAGTTTATATTCATCTTTAAGAATTTTGATGTTTTCGATAGTTTTGTCACTTTTAAAAGACAAAAAAGAGATTAATAAGTATTTGTTTTCAAAATCAGATGATTCTATAGATTTATCTTTATCATCTTTCAATTTAAACGAAGGCATTTTAGCACCTTCTGCAGAAAGCATAAGTTTCTGATTGTGATTTTTCAATTTAAGGGTCAATGGAGATTTTAAAGCATCGCCTTCTAAATATTCAAGAACTCTATTTAAAGTCTCTGGATTTTCGTTGTTCTTGAAAAATTCATTTATCAAAATAACACTCGATACCTTATCAGGATTTGATATAATAAATTCTTCTACTTTTTGTGATAATTCGTGATTTAAAGAATTTAAACTTGCAATTTGCTCTTTATCTGAAATTATATTTAGTGAGTTTTCTAAACTATCAACTTCAAGATTCTTTTTGCTCATTAAAAGACTACGGTGCTTTAGAAGTGTTTCGTTTTGTAGTTTAAAAGTTGTAAGACTTTCATTTATCTCGCCACCTTTTATTTCAATCAAGTCAGAGAAAATAACATCACCTTTCATCTTAATCTTATTTACTCCCTTATCTGAAAAGACAATTGTAGAGGAGCTAAAATCATTAAAATAGAAAGTGAGGAAAGTAGCAGTATCAATAGTTTGAGTATAAGAAAACTTACCATTTTTATCTACAAAAATAGTATCGAGTCGAATAGTGTCAGATACCCGATAAGAAGCAATCACGTAAGGATTTGTCAGATTTGTTAATTCTCCTTCAATGACTAATTTATTATTGTCTCTATGGCATGCATAAAATACCAAAGAAAACAATAATAATGATAGAATTGATTTTACCATTTATATTTACTTATTAAAGCAATTAGAAAAAGCTAAATTAAATATTATAATCAATATTTCAGCAGCCTATTCAATTAATAAGAACAAAGATATATCTTTTTCTCTAATATTCTATTTTATTTACAATAATTTAGGTAGCAGTTTCAATTTATCTTTTGCACATCGTTGTTGATTAAAAGATTAATAAGTAATTTTGCCCAATAACATTGTTTCAACATGAGAAAAAAAATATTAGTAACGGGCGGTGCAGGTTTTATTGGTTCACATCTGTGTAAAAAACTTTTAGAGGAGAATAACGAAGTTCTTTGTTTGGATAACTATTTTACTGGTAGTAAAATGAATATCTTGCCTCTATTAGATAATCCAATGTTTGAACTTATACGGCATGATATAGTAAATCCGTACATTGCAGAAGTTGATGAAATATACAATTTAGCATGTCCCGCCTCTCCCATACACTATCAGCACAATCCAATACAGACTGTAAAAATATCAGTGATGGGTGCAATAAATATGTTGGAAACTGCAAAAGCAACAGGTGCAAAAATACTTCAGGCTTCGACAAGTGAAGTATATGGAGATCCAAAAATTCATCCACAAGTAGAATCATATTGGGGAAATGTAAACCCAATAGGCGAACGATCTTGTTATGATGAAGGAAAACGATGTGCTGAAACGCTTTTCATGGATTATCATCGTCAGAGTCAACTCAAAATTAAAATTATCCGCATTTTTAATACATATGGCCCCAATATGCATCCAAATGATGGAAGAGTAGTTTCAAATTTCATTGTACAATGCCTCAGAAATGAAGATATAACAATTTATGGAGACGGAAACCAATCGCGCAGCTTTCAGTATGTAGATGATTTAATAGAAGGAATGACAAAAATGATGGCAACGCCAAATGAATTTATTGGTCCCGTAAACATTGGTAACCCTACAGAATTTACTATCTTAGAATTGGCTCAGGCAGTAATTAATTTGACTAATTCAAAATCTAAATTGATATTTAAACGACTACCAATGGATGATCCACAACAACGTAGACCTGATATAAGTCTTGCAAAAGATAAACTAAATTGGACTCCGAAAATTGAACTTGAAGAAGGGTTAAAGAAAACAATAGAATATTTTGATATTCTTCTCAAAAAAAATAATTGATATAGACTATGCCTTTTTTCTCCATTATTATACCCGTTTATAATCGTCCTGAAGAAGTGGATGAACTATTAGAAAGTTTAAATAAACAAACTTACCAAGATTTTGAAGTATTACTCATTGAGGATGGCTCTTCCATTAAATGTGATATAGTAGCCCAAAAATACAACCAAGATTTAAATATTCGTTATTACTACAAAGACAATAGTGGCAGAAGTGAAACCAGAAATTATGGAATGGAGAAAGCAAAAGGTGACTACTTTGTTTTTTTTGATTCTGATTGTGTTATCCCACCATTTTATTTTGAGAAAATAAAGAAAACACTTGAAGAAAATTATACAGATAGCTACGGAGGACCCGACAAAGCAGATGAATCATTTAGTAATTTGCAAAAGGCTATTAGTTTTTCCATGACATCTTTTCTAACAACAGGAGGCATTAGAGGCTCCAAAGGAACTAAAATGGAGAAGTTTGTTCCACGTACTTTCAATATGGGTTTTTCAAAAGAAGTATATAAAGCTGTTGGAGAATTTAAAGATATGTTTGGTGAAGACATTGATTTAAGCCTACGCATAAGAAACAAAGGATATACTTGTCAGCTCATTGCAGATGCTTTTGTATATCACAAAAGAAGAATTGATTTGCGTTCGTTTTACAGACAAGTTCATGTTTTTGGAATGGCTCGTATTTCATTATATTTGATACATCCAACATCAATGAAACTGGTTCATACCCTCCCAACACTCTTCACAGTAGCTTCAGTATTAATGATACTATTATCATTCTATTCTATTTGGTTTGTACTCCCTTTAGGTATTTATTTTTCACTTATATTGATAGCGTCTTCATTAGAGTACAAAAATATATCCATCGGATTTTTATCCATTATAACTTCATCCATACAGTTATACGGATATGGATGGGGATTTATAAAATCGTACTTCAAGAAAGTAGTATTTGGAAAAAACAAATCTGTTGAAGATGAATTAAATAAATACTACAATAAGAAGTAAGCTTACCTTATAAAAAAACATTTTATAAATACATTACTCTTTCGGTCCGTATGCTAAATCTCCTGCATCACCCAGTCCAGGAAGAATATAGGAATGTTCATCGAGATAAGGGTCAATGGCTGCAACCCAAATGGTAGTGTTTTCAGCAGGAAATTTTTCTCTACAATAATCAATCGCTTGTTGACTAGCAATTATTGTAGCTATATGAATATGTTTAGGTTTTCCTTTGGTGAGCAATGCATGATAAGAAAGTTCCATACTTCCACCTGTTGCAAGCATTGGATCTGTAATGATTAATGTTTTATCATCGATTAGAGGAGAAGCAATATATTCTATGTGAATATTAAATGACAATTGATTTTCTTTGTATTTTCTGTAAGCAGATACAAATGCATTCTCTGCCCCATCAAAAAAATTGAGAAACCCTTGATGATATATAAGACCTGCCCTTAGTATAGTGGCAATTACAATATTATTGTCTGCTAAATTGATATTTGTTTCACCAAAAGGCGTTTCTATTGTCTTATTAGAATAATTCAAATCTTTGCTTATTTCATAAGCCATTATTTCTCCAATACGTTCAATGTTTTTTCTGAATCTAAGACGATCATTTTGAACATTTATATCTCTAATTTCTCTAACGAATGTATTTAGTAAAGAATTTTGCTCTGAAAAGTTTACAATTTTCATAAGGTAATGTTTATGATAACGATATTAGAACTTGCTAATGGCAAAGATAACAGAATTAAAGATTTTATTAAACTTTTGGGATATGAATTTTGTTTAAATAGGTAGTAAAAGAATTTACAATTAATTAAAGAAATATTTCTCTAATTAATGATGCTACAATAAAAAAATATTTATCTTTGTAGCCAAGCATATAGGTATCTGAAAGTATGATACATCAGAATAATTTATTTTTATAAAAACTTTATTACAAATGACAAAATTAGACTTAAGCAAGTATGGAATTTCAGGCGACTTCGAAATTCTTCACAACCCATCTTACGAAGTTCTATTTCAAGAAGAAATGAACCCAGAAAATGAAGGTTTCGAAAAAGCAAAGCTAACAGATACCGGTGCTGTTGCAGTATACACAGGAAAATTTACTGGTCGTTCTCCAAAAGACAAATTCATTGTTGAAGATGATGTAACCAAAGATACAATTTGGTGGGATGGTACAATAAACCGCCCAACTACTCCAGAGGTTTTTGATCATTGCAAGAATTTAGCTACTGATAGATTATCAAAAGCAAAAAAAATATATGTTGTTGATACATTCTGCGGAACTAACGAAGATACACGTATGAAAGTACGTTTCATTATGGAAGTAGCATGGCAAGCACATTTCGTTACAAATATGTTTATCAGACCTTCACATTATGAATTAGATCAATACGGAGAACCTGATTTCGTTTGTATTAACGCATCTAAAATTGTTAATGATAAATGGAAAGAGCAAGGCTTAAATTCTGAAAACTTTACTTTGTTTGATTTAACTCGCAAAATGCAAGTTATTGGTGGAACATGGTATGGTGGTGAAATGAAAAAAGGTATTTTTGCTCTAATGAACTATTACCTTCCACTTCGCGGTATTGCATCAATGCACTGCTCTTCAAACGTAGGAGTAGATGGTGATGTTGCAGTATTCTTTGGTCTATCTGGTACAGGTAAAACTACATTATCAGCCGATCCAAAACGCTATTTAATTGGTGATGACGAGCACGGTTGGGATGATCACGGAGTATTTAACTACGAAGGTGGTTGCTATGCAAAAACTGTTGATTTAAGTAAAGAAAACGAACCTGATATTTGGAGAGCTATCCGTCGTGATGCTTTATTAGAAAACGTTACTGTTAATGATGATGGATCAATCGACTTCGCTGATGTTTCGGTAACAGAAAACACCCGTGTTTCTTACCCAATTTATCATATCAATAAAATAGTTCTTCCTTCAAGAGCAGGACATGCTAAAAAGATTATTTATCTTTCAGCCGATGCATTTGGTGTTTTACCTCCAGTATCTATTTTGGATGACAACCAAGCACAATATCACTTCTTGAGTGGATTTACATCAAAATTGGCAGGTACTGAGCGTGGTATCACAGAACCAGTTCCTTCTTTCTCTCCTGCATTTGGTGAAGCTTTCTTGACATTACACCCAACTATGTATGCAAAACGTTTAGTAGAAAAAATGAATGAGCATGATGCTAAAGCATACTTAGTAAACACAGGTTGGAATGGAACAGGAAAACGTATTTCACTTAAAAATACAAGAGCAATGATTGATGCCATCATAGATGGTTCAATTGACAAAGCTGAAACGAAACATATTCCAATCATGAATTTAACTATACCTACAAAACTAAATAATGTTGACGAAGGTTTGTTAGATCCACGTGATACATATTCAGATGCTAAAGAATGGGAAACCAAAGCAACTAAATTAGCTGAGATGTACCTTGAGAACTTTGTACAATATTGCGATAACGATGATGCTAAAGCATTGATCCCAGCAGCACCACAACTATAATTAGTTAGTACAATTTATATAAAGCAAAAAAGAGTGGAAATTTCCACTCTTTTTTTGCTTTATACTTTTGTGTAAAACTATTTCAAACTGCTATAAACCATATTGAGCAGATATTTCTAGCATGCGTTCAATAGATTTTACTGCCTTTATTCTAATATTTTCATCTACAGTTATTTCAGGTTCTTCATTTTTCAGACACAAATAGAGTTTTTCAAGTGTGTTCAATTTCATATAAGAACATTCATTACATGCACAAGTTGCATCTTCTGGTGGAGCTGCGATGAAAATTTTATCTGGATTCTGTTTTCTCAACTCGTGCAAAATACCTGCTTCGGTTGCAATAATAAACTTTTCATTTTCTGAGTTAGTTGCAAATTTCAATATAGAAGAAGTTGAACCTACATGATCTGCTACTTCTAAAATATATTTTTTACACTCGGGATGAGCCAATAATAATGCATCAGGATTTTGTTTTATTAATTCAAGTATTTTTATCAATGAAAATTGTTCATGAACATGGCAAGCACCATCCCAAAGCATCATATTTCTACCAGTTATCCCGTTAATATAATTGCCTAAATTTCTATCTGGGCCAAATATTATCTTTTCTTTTTGAGGAAGAGAATCTACAATTTGTTTAGCATTGCTTGAAGTTACTACTATGTCCGTTAATGCTTTTACGGCAGCTGTAGTGTTCACATAAGAAATTACGATATGTTCAGGATATTTTGCAATTAAATCTTCAAATTCATCTGCAGGACAGCTATCAGCCAATGAACAACCAGCATTTCTGTCAGGAATGAGCACTTTTTTATCTGGAGACAATATTTTAGCTGTCTCTCCCATAAAATGAACACCGCACATAACTATTATCTCATTTTGAGCTTTAGAGGCCCACTGGGCAAGAGCTAAACTATCGCCTACATAGTCTGCTATTTCTTGTATTGCGTCCTCTTGATAGAAGTGCGCAAGTATTAGAGCATCTTTCTGCTTGCGTAGCAAATTGATTGCTTCAATTAATTGTTTTTCTGTTTTCATTGAATTATTAACTGACATATTATTATATATATAGTTTTATAAATTTATAAAAAGAAGAATGATGATAGTATTGGTCTGTTGATACTGTTGATAATTAATAGCTAAATTATTTTGAAATCAACTTATTAATAATAATAAAAGGGTTATGAGTACGTTATGAACAGGTTTGTGATCTGTTACTTATTTAAAATCATTATCTTACAAACGTTATTGTTTTATTGTTGATAAAGTTCAAAGTTAATAATTAATTTCCTCAAAACTGTTACTTACTTGTTGAAAAGCTGATGATGTCTTATTGATAACTAACAATAACTATAGGGTGAATTTACAAACTTGCATTGCTTTACTTTTATTTTTGTAATTTGCAAATTAAACTATCAACTTTTTATGCACATTCGATCAACAAGTTTTCAACATGATAAGGACTAAACTGTATGATAACTTTTTATCGGGTTATTTAGTGTGGTTATTAATAATTGAAAATGAATAGATTATCTTAAAAATGATGTAGAATTAAAATGTAATGTTTCATATATTGTTAATTGATGGCTAAACTGATTGCGTCGAACAATAAATTTTACTATATTTGTTTTACCTTATCTAGAAAAAACGGAATGAAATATATATACAAAATACTCTTTTTAGTTTTCGCATCATCATTGATGGGATGCATGTCTACAATACAAATTGCATCGGTAGTTGAAAAAAACACCGATGGAGATTTTTTATTGAAATGGGAAGTGAGTCCTGATGTGGAAGGTAAGATAGATATTTATTCTGCGATGACCGATACATCTATAAGAAATTTCACACCCGTAAGAACTAAACTTGTAGAAGAGCAGTTTGCTTTATTGAATCCATCAGGATCAGGATTACGCGAATTCTTTATACTTAAAACTAGTGGTGTCACCTCTGGAATAATATCTAATCGATTTATTGATATGGATAATATTTTAAATTTTAGGGATCTTGGAGGCTATTCTACAATTGATGACAAACAACTTAAATGGGGACAAATATTTAGATCGGGACATTTGAGCAATACAAATTTATTCGATCAAGAAAAATTAAAAGTATTAGGTATAAAAACAATCATAGATTTGAGATCAGAGAAAGACAGAATGGCTCATCCATATTTCACTAACATTCGAAAAATAAATATACCTATTGAATCTGGAGATTTTTCTACTTCAAAAGATATGCTTATCAAAGAAAATTTTACGCGAAGCGAAACTATACTTTTTATGCAAAAATCATATAAAGATATAGTAGAAAATAATACAGCTAAATATGCTGAAATGTTTGATATTTTATTAGACAAAAATAATTATCCTGTTCTTATTTCATCTCATTTAGGAAAAGATAGAGTGGGTATTGCTGCTGCTCTATTGCTTCACGTCTTAGATGTACCTGAATATTATATTGAAGAAGATTATCTAGCTTCTAACAAATATATCGATCCTAAAAAAACCATCACCTTTTCAGAGCCTTTGACTGAATCTTTGCAAGAAGCAATGACAGCTCTTTTTTCTGCCAACAGTGCTTATTTGCACTATGCGTTTGATTATATAAGAGAAACTTACGGATCTATAGATAATTATTTAGAAAAAGAAGTTCGAGTGTCTAAAGGCAAAAGAATTATATTGCGTAAATTAATGCTTTATAACCCTTAATCGTTTGTATCTCAATTTTTATACTTACCTTTGTCGCCGATTTTACTCATAGCGATTTTAATTCTTTCCTCTTTTGTTAGGTTATCAATTAACAAATCACATTTAAGAAAATCGCTAATTTATTGGTATTCGTATTTTTCTCTCATCTTTTTTATAATGTCGCATGTTGTGGGGGTAAAGAGGAGAATGTTGATTGCCATCACACATTATTATAAATAAAAAGATGAAAACATTTGAACAACTAGGTATTGCTTCAGAAATTTTAGAAGCAATACAAGAATTGGGTTATGAACAACCCATGCCCGTACAAGAGGAAGTGATTCCTTTATTATTGGGTGGTACTCGCGATATTATCGCACTTGCACAAACCGGAACTGGTAAAACAGCTGCATTCGGTTTGCCTATCATTCAGAAAGTAGATGCACAGAAAAAAGCGCCACAAACATTGATTTTGTGTCCTACTCGTGAACTATGTCTACAAATCTCTGCTGATCTCAACGATTACTCTAAATATGTAAATGGTGTAAAGGTTCTTCCTGTTTATGGAGGATCAAGTATCGATAGCCAAATACGCTCTCTTAAACGAGGTGTTCAAGTTATTGTTGCAACTCCGGGTAGATTAATTGACTTATTGAACAGAAAAGTAATGTCACTTGATTTGGTTCATACAGTAGTTTTAGATGAAGCAGACGAAATGCTCAACATGGGATTTACAGAAAGTATAGATGATATACTCTCTCGTGTTCCTAGCTCTCGTAGTATGTTGCTATTTTCGGCAACAATGCCAAGAGAGATTTCAAGAATCACAAAGAAATATATGGAAAACCCAATAGAAATTGTGGTTGGACGTAAGAACGAAGGAGCCCTTAATGTTAAGCATGTTTACTACATGGTTACTGCTCGCGATAAATATCTAGCATTGAAACGTATTGCTGATTATTATCCAAATATTTATGCAATAGTTTTCTGTCGTACACGACGTGAAACGCAAGAAATTGCAGATAAGCTAATCCAGGAAGGATATGATGCAGACTCATTACATGGAGAATTATCTCAAAGTCAACGCGACATGGTAATGGGGAAATTTCGCAATAAGAACTTACAATTTTTAGTCGCAACAGATGTTGCAGCTAGAGGAATTGACGTTGATGATATTACACACGTTATCAATTATGGTTTGCCAGATGATGTTGAAAGTTATACACACAGAAGTGGTAGAACAGGTAGAGCTGGGAAAAATGGAACCTCTATTTCTATTATACATATAAAAGAAAAAGGTAAAATTTCTCAATTCGAGAAATCGATGAACAAACAGTTCGAAAGACGTACTCTTCCAACAGGAGAAGCTATATGCGAAAAGCAACTTTTCAACTTGGTTGACAAAATTGAAAAAGTAAAAGTAAACGAAACTGAAATTGCATCTTTGCTTCCTTCCATATTTAGAAAACTAGATTGGTTAGAAAAAGAAGATATCATTAAACGTATTGTTTCTTTAGAATTCGATCGTCTTCTTGAATATTATCATTCAGCTGAAGAGATAATGGAGCCAACAGAACGTTCCTCTAGAAATGACAGAGACGATAGAAGCGATAGGAGAGACAGAAAATCTTCTGATAAAGATGGTGGCGGAAGCCGTCAAGCTGAAAAAGGTTACACACGTATTTTTATCAACATAGGAAAAATGGATGGTGCTAATCCGGCCAACTTAATGGGATTTATAAATGATCATGTTACTGGCAAGATTAATATCGGAAGAATAGATTTACTCCAGAATTTTTCATTCTTTGAAGTTCCTGAAGATACAGCCCCTAAAGTAGTGCAAACATTCAAAGGTTTATTTGTCGAAGACAGAAAACTTGTAGTTGAAGTTGCACAAGAATCAGAGGGAAGATCTAATTCTGGTGGTTCTGCTAGAAAAACTTTCGATAAAAAAGGGAGACGTCCAAAAGGCAGACGTTATTAATAGCACTATAAGTTCTTAATAAGTTTATATATAACGGAGTTAGTCTTACACTAATTCCGTTTTTTTACTGATTAAAATAATTAAAGAAATAATTCTTTAATGCCTCTTTATTCAAAAAAAATGATTTACTTTGTATTGTTAATAGTGTTGAATTAATGATTTTATAATAAGCTATTTACACATTCATTTTTAAATGACAGTTTAAATTGCAAAAGCGTTACAAGATCATATTACTTGCTACATATCAACAATAAAAGACGCAAATAACTTAAAACTTCACCAAAAAAATAAATAACCATTATGAATCAAAAACTGTTAATTAGAGACCTTACATTAAGAGATGGACAGCAATCAGCATTTGCAACTCGAATGAGTCAAGATCAAATAGATCGAGTATTACCATTTTACAAAGATGCCAATTTCTATGCTATGGAAGTTTGGGGAGGAGCTGTTCCCGATTCCGTTATGCGCTACTTAAACGAAAACCCTTGGGATAGACTCGAAAAAATACATGCAGGTGTAGGCAAAGCATCTAAACTAACTGCGCTTTCGCGTGGTAGAAACTTATATGGCTATGCTCCATATACGGATGAGATTATTGATGGTTTTTTTAAAAATGCAGTATCTTCAGGGTTAGATGTAATGCGAATTTTTGATGCTTTGAATGATGTTGATAATATCAAGTCGAGCGTAAAATATATAAAGAAATATGGTGGTTTGGCTGACTGTGCTATTTGTTACACAGTAGATCCAAAATTTGAAGAACCCGTAGAAACTAAGAAAAAAGGAGGTATGCTTTCTTTTATGAAAAAAGATAAGCCTGTAGAATCTACTTACAAAGAAGTGTTCACAGACGAGTATTTTCTGAATAAAGCAAAAGAAATGATGGCTTTGGGAGCTGACATGATTACGATTAAAGATATGAGTGGACTCATTCCTCCTTCTCGTGTTAGAACTTTAATTCCTTTGATAAAGAATGAAGTAAAAGTTCCTATAGACTTTCACACTCATTGTACTCCTGGTTTTGGACTTGCTGCTGTCCTTACAGCTATTATGCATGGAGCTGATATTGTAGATACAAATATATGGAATTTTGCTGGTGGTCCAGCTGCGCCTGCAGTGGAACTTATCTATATTTTCTGTAAGAAACTGGGTGTAGAGTTTGATGTAAATATGGAAGCCGTTGCAAAAATCAACAAAGAGTTATTAGAAATTCGCAAAGAATTGGAAGCCTTTGATGCTGTTAAGCAATTTCCAAATCCATTTAATCCTCTTACTGATACACTTCCTGCAGAGATAGATAGAGAATTTGACAAAGCTATTGCAAATGTTAGAGACTTTAATGAAGAAGCACTTCTGAAAGCTTGTCTTGCAATAGATGATTATTTTAACTTCCCAAAACCAAACGAATTGGTGAAGAATGCTGAGATACCTGGAGGTATGTACACTAATATGGTTGCTCAGTTAAAGCAGTTCAACTCTATGGATATTCTTGAAGATGCCATGAAGTTGATTCCAAGTGTAAGATTAGATGCTGGTTTGCCACCACTTGTAACTCCTACAAGTCAGATTGTGGGCGCTCAAGCTGTAGCTTCTGCAATTAATTATAATAACGGTAGAGAAAAATATGCAAATCCTTCTAATCAGTTTGTTTCTCTTGTAAAAGGCGAATATGGTAAAACACCAGTAGCAATTGATCCTGAATTCAGATTAAAAATGACAGGATCGAGAGAGGAAACTCCATATGATACTTCAAATTACAAACGCCAAGAAAACCCAACACTCGAAGAGTATGGAGGTGTAAAGGTTGCTCAAAACGAAAAAGAAGAACTATTGCTTGAATTATTCCCAACTGTTGGATTGACCTATTTGAAAGGACAACGCAAAAAAGAATATGAATTAAAGAACATGTCAGTAGAATCAAACAAACCAGATGCTAAGAAAGAGGTAGCTGAAACTCAATCTCAAGTTCCTTCACACGTTATTGAGAGCCCAATGCCCGGTAGTATCATGAAGCTATTTGTAAAAGAAGGCGAAAAGGTAGAAAAAGGTAAAGTTCTTTTGATATTGGAAGCTATGAAAATGGAAAATGATATAGTTGCAGAATCTTCAGGTACTGTAAGCAAAATATTAGTAGAAGTAGGTTCATTTGTTCAAGCTGGAAGTCCAATGGTGGAACTTGTTTAGTCTTTGATTCTAGCCTATTCATAGTATAGTGTGTTGCTATAGTTTTACAAAGAATCAGAAGCACCAACTATACCTATATATTATAAGCGTTTATTTCGATGTGTCTGCACATTGAAATAAACGCTTTTTTGTTGAAACTAGCATAAAACGAAATAGTTATCTTCATGGCTATCTTTTTTTGTATATTTGTATTCAACTTAAAACAGTAAATACTTTATGGCACGAAAAAAACTTACTCCAATACAAATGGGATTCATAGTTTTACTATGGATTTTCATTGTAGCGTATATTTTACTCTATTCTCCTGAAATTACCCCTACAGTTATAATATCTATTATCATGTCGGGTATTATAGTTTTCATTCCTATTTATAAAGCGTTCAAAAAATAGCAAATTATTACTTTATTTGATATTTTATTGTCAAATTGTAGTGTGTTCCAAAATTTAAAAGTAAATTTGCACACATTACTACTCTAATAAGAGTAGTTTGATATTCACCCTATATATTTTACATTTCCATATGAAGACATCTCAGATCATTAGTCAAATAAAGGCTCGCTTCCCTAACGAACCAGAATATTATCAAGCCATTGAAGAGGTTTTAGAATCTATAGAAGAGGTATACAATGAACATCCAGAGTTTGAAAAAGCCAACTTGATAGAACGTTTAGTTATACCCGATAAGATAATATCGTTTCGCATCACTTGGGTGGACGACAAAGGACAGGTTCATACCAATATGGGCTATAGGGTGCAACACAACAATGCCATCGGCCCTTACAAAGGGGGTATTCGGTTTCACTCATCAGTATCGCCTTCCATCCTCAAGTTTTTAGCTTTCGAGCAAACGTTTAAGAATGCACTCACAACTCTTCCAATGGGCGGAGGTAAAGGAGGATCAGATTTCTCGCCACGAGGCAAATCTGATGGTGAGATTATGCGTTTTTGCCAAGCTTTTGTAGAAGGAGTTTGGCGCAACATCGGACCCAATACAGATATACCTGCTGGTGATATTGGTGTTGGTGGCAGAGAAGTTGGTTATATGTTTGGTAAGTATAAAAAACTGGCTGAAGAGTTCACTGGTGCATTTACCGGAAAAGGTTTTGAATTTGGTGGATCTCGCATTCGTCCTGAAGCTACAGGCTATGGCAATGTATACTTTTTACGTGAGATGCTCAAAACTAAAAACACAGACTTAAAAGGGAAAAAGTGTATTGTATCAGGGTCAGGAAATGTGGCACAATATACTTGCGAAAAGCTGATAGAGTTAGGTGCAATACCTGTCTCTCTATCCGATTCTGATGGATATATTTACGATGCTGAAGGAATCACTATAGAAAAACTAGCCTTTGTGAAAGAGTTGAAGAACCTTTATCGAGGTCGCATTAGTGAGTATGCTGAAGAATTTGGTTGTAAATATGTTGCAGGAGGAAGACCTTGGAGTGAGAAAGGCGATATAGCATTGCCTTCGGCTACACAAAACGAGATAAATGAAGCTGATGCCCAACAACTCATCTCTAATGGAGTTATAGCTGTTTCGGAAGGCGCTAATATGCCTTGCACTCCCGAAGCTGTTAACTTGTTTCATGCAAACAAAATACTATTCGCACCCGGAAAAGCTGCCAACGCTGGGGGAGTGTCTGTTTCCGGTTTGGAGATGACACAGAACTCAGAGAGATATAGTTGGCCCGCCGAACAAGTGGATGAAAAGTTGAAATGGATTATGTCAAACATCCATGAGAATTGCGTGAAGTATGGCACACAAGAAGATGGTTATATAAACTACGTGAAGGGAGCAAACATTGCAGGCTTTATGAAAGTTGCAAAAGCTATTATGGCACAAGGCGTAGTTTAAGTTTCTACCGAGAGGTTATTTATAGGCTCTCTATCCATTGTTTTAGTTCAATCAATGCATATAGAGTTGTTTTTACGGCAGTTTGGCGGAAAAGTAGCATTATATTTTTTTTATATAGATAATTGCATTACTTTTGCAAACTGTAATGAAACATGGTCCGGTAGCTCAGCTGGATAGAGCAACGCCCTTCTAAGGCGTAGGTCCTAGGTTCGAATCCTAGTCGGATCACATTCATAAAACTTGAAACACCTATCAATTAGTTTTGGTAGGTGTTTTGTTTTTGGAGCTACCCCTGTTTCTCCTTTCACTTTTAGAAATATCCATTTAACAACTAAGCTTACTTTAATAGCTATTGATAATCTCAATAGCCTGATTCAAATGACTTATAAGTCTTAAGTTTACTTAATAAAAGAACCCAAAGATACTTGTGCAGTATGTGACAATTGAAACATCGTGTCACCCGTTACTCCATTTACATCAAAAAATGAGTAAAAGAAAGAATTATTTAGAGGTAAGTCATGTGTAATTCGATTAAAAGGATGCAAGAATAGTTTTTAAATATATAAATATTCAGAGAAATTACTCATGAGAGTTAAATAGTGGGTTTGTAAATTTGTGGTTAGCTCTCCATAATGGAAATAAGTCGTAAAAATTAGAATACAACGTTTCACGGAGTCATAAAAAACGAATGTAAATTAGAACAACACGTCTCGTGTTATTTTAAAAACCAAACATAAATTATAATACCACGTCATCAGTTATCCACCTTCTCGAAATTAAAAGGAGCTATAGTTTTGTTTTTAATCAATTGACAGTGAGTTGTCTGTTGAGGTTGACATTTTTTGGCAGCAAAAAATGTGTAGCTAATTTGTGAATGAAACGGCAAGGATTTAAGATGAAATCAGAAGAAACCTGCTTACTAAGAAGTGTAATAGATGATTTTTATGAGACAATTGAATGCATTGCAAATATTAACCAAGCCGTTAATCATTGTTCAAATGATTGCATATCCCTATCTATTTCGATAGATTAATTTACCATTTTCTTTGCACTATCAGAACGATGAGCCGTTAATCCAAAAGCTTTTATGTTCATTCATTTATCAATGAGAACATTCAATATAGTTTTCTAAGTTAATTTTTTTGGGTGTCAACTTTCAAAAAGCTATCTTTGAGATATGATTGATCAAAAGAGAATATTCAAGTCCATCGTCTACATACTCATGCTCGTTGTTGCTGTTGCGTGCACACAAAAGCAAGATAAACAACTTACAGATACAAATCTTGAAGAAGAGATAGATCAATTGCATGCCTACGGAATATGCATTGATTCCTTAACTCTGAATCAATACGAGATTCAAAATGGAGATTATCTTTCTTCCATACTAATGGATCTGGGATTTACGGGGAGTGATGCCGAACAGATAACCCAAACTATTTCACCTCTTTACCCTCCTTCAAAACTACAGATAGGAAACAAATATGCTACCATCACCACACCCGATTCAATATCGGCTATTCAATATCTTGTGTTTGAAAAGTCTAAAACTGACTACGTGGTTGTTGATTTCTGCTCCTCGGATAGCCTAAAAGTGCATGAGTCAACCAAACCGCAAACCCTGCAGCGCAGATATGTGGAAGGAACAATCACTTCTTCGCTGTGGAATTCAATCATAGAATCGGGTTCGTCACCCATGTTGGCCCTCAAAGTATCTGATCTTTACGCTTGGCAGGTAGATTTTTTTGATATTAAACAAGGAGATTCATTTCGTTTGATCTATGATGAAGCATGGATAGATGATACAACTTTTCTGGAAATAGCCTCCATAGAGGGAGCACAATTCAATCATCAAGGAAGGGATTATATAGCAGTACCTTTTCAACAAGATTCTACAAGGGAATATTTTGACGAAGAGGGCAACAGTTTGCGAAAACAGTTTCTAAAAGCACCTCTCGACTTTTTCCGCATAAGTTCTAAATTCTCTAATTCCCGCTATCATCCTGTGCTTAAGAGATACAGAGCCCATCACGGAGTTGATTATGCTGCACCCAAAGGTACTCCTGTCAAAACTATTGGCGATGGAGTTGTGATTGCAAAAGGATATCAGAGAAGCGGCGGCGGTAACTTTTTGAAGGTAAAACATAATTCAGTATATACAACCACATACATGCATCTCAATGGATTTGCAAAAGGAATAAAACAAGGAAGCTCCGTAAAGCAAGGCCAAGTAATTGCATTTGTGGGTTCTACGGGTCTCTCCACGGGGCCACATCTCGATTTTAGAGTGCATAAGAACAATCAAGCCATCAATCCGCTCACAATGGAGGCTCCTCCTTCTTATCCGGTAAAACCCGAGTTGAGAGATAGTTTTTTGGTAATTCGTGATCAGATATTGATGGAGTTGGACAGTTTGCAATATGCATTGCACAAGACAACAGTAACAACCGATTCTTTAAGCCTGCTTCAGGAATTCTATACACACTCTTTTTTAAATAAAACAACTACCCAAGTAAAACCGTAACTTAACCATCGCTCCTCTTCAGTTGTTTTCGCATCTTTAGATAAGAAAGCTGCTATAATGAATTGAATCTACACCTTTGATAAAAATAAGCTATATTTGTACATCAATCAGGGTAATTCAATAAATTATATAGCAGTTATGAGACAAAAACTTTTATTCGTTCTACTATCTATTTTTGCCATTTCATCGGCTCAAACCAAGCCAACACAGCAATGGTTAGACCAAAAATTCTCCATGTTTATCCATTTCGGATTGTATTCGGAGTATGGTGGTGTTTATCAAGGCGAGCCTGTGAAACTTGGATATAGCGAACAAATTCAATCGTTTGCGGGCATTTTTAGCGATTGGTATGGAGCAACTGCCAATGAGTTCAATCCTACTGAGTGGAATGCCGATAGCATAGTATCACTTGCAAAAGAAGCCGGAATGAAATCTATTGTGCTTACATCAAAGCATCACGATGGCTTTTGTATGTATCACTCTCAATATACTCCCTTCAATATTGTAGATGCCACACCTTATGGAAAAGATTTGATGAAAGAGCTATCCGATGCTTGTCACCGAGGAGGTATTGGATTTGCTGTCTATTACTCTTTAATTGATTGGCATTTTCCACAAGCCTATCCCATTTCAAGTCACAATGCCGACCCAATTACACCCCAACACTTTGAGTATAACATGAATCAGGTGAGAGAGATAATGACCAACTATGGCGATATTTCCGAAATATGGTTCGATATGGGTTCGCTCACGCTCAATCAGAGTAAAGAACTCTATGAATTGGTGAACGAATTACAGCCAAACTGCATGATTAGCGGAAGGTTGGGTAACGATTATGTAGACTTTAGTGTGATGGCCGATAATGAATATCCCGATTACAAACTGGGTGTTCCTTGGCAAACTGCTGCATCTATCTTTGATGAAACATGGGGTTACCGATCATGGCAAGAGCGTGGAAGCTTAGAAGAAAAAGTGGACGAAAAGATAAAGAGTTTAATAAAAGTGATTAGTCGCGGAGGCAACTACCTACTCAATATTGGACCGAAAGGAGATGGATCGGTTGTAGAATTTGAAAGTAATGTTTTGAAACATATAGGACAATGGGTGCAAGCCAACAGTGAAGCAATTTATGGAACAACTGCCAATCCGTTTCACGAAGTGTTTTCATGGGGCGATATCACCGCTAAGGACAATGCGCTTTATCTATTTATAGAAGATACTCCATCATCAGGAGAAATTTTCCTGTCAGGATTCGAAGGTAAGGTGAGCGAAGTAAAGGTATTATCCAACAATCAACTCTGCAATTATACTGAAACGAAAGAGGGATTAAAAATTCAATTGCAAACACTCGATTCAAACGATATACCTGTACTGAAAGTATCTTTCCAAGATTCATTCAGCGTAACGCCTTACAATGTTGTTCGGTCGGGGATGCTCTCTCAACACAATGCTGTGAACACTTATGGACATTCAAGCCAAGACTATTATGGCGGATACAAGAGTTTGATAGGCTATGATTGGACTTTTAGCTCTAATAAAAAAAGAGTGACCCCAACAATATACTTCTCAGAAAATGAGAAAGACAAACTTGTCTCTATTAGGATAGACGATGCACAGCAAGAGGTGTTGTTGTCGGGTGAAAACTCAAAAACTATACACCTGCCCAAAGGTAGTGTGAAATGGGGAAGTCTCTACAGCAAAAATGGAAGAGGAGTGTTTGGATTCATCGAAGAAGAAAATGGAGAGTTAATTTCAGTAGATACAATTAGAAAAAACTGGACAACAATAGAGAACTTCAACTACGGAGAGCAACAAAAAATGAAGTTGAGACCACGTGGTAGCATGCTCTTCTTGCAAGAAATAGAATCATCAAAAGAGCAAACTGTTGCCATAGAAATAGGTAGTGGAAATGGCGTGTATATGTTGCTCAACGGAGAATATCTCACAGCACACTTTTCTCCAGAACGAAAAGATTGGCAAACAGAGACTGTGTTGTTACCATTGAAAAAAGGCATGAATCAGTTGGTAATTAAATATTTCAACCGATTTGAAGATAATTTGAATTATAGCATTCAACCTTTAGCTACTTGGCAAGTCTATTCGCAAGAATTGCAGCCAACTGTGCTAAATGGTGACAAACTTCACAAAGTATCATTGAAGTTGGCACAGCCCAATTCAAAAGTATCACCCCTCAGGTTGAACAATGTTGAGATTAAAGTATTCTAAAGCATTACTTGAAATAACAACTTACAACCCCATACAATATAAAATAGAGAATAGAATTATAGAATGAAAATAGGCAATATTACTTTTCCTAAATATCCCGTGTTTTTGGCCCCCATGGAAGATGTCACAGATATATCTTTCAGATTGATATGCAAGAATTTCGGTGCAGACATGGTTTACACCGAGTTTATATCGAGCGATGCTCTCATCCGCAATATAAAACAGACAGAAAAAAAACTCACTATTTCCGAAGATGAGCGACCCGTAACCATTCAGATATATGGACGCGACCCCGAGGCGATGGTAGAGGCTGCCAAAATATGCGAAGAGGCCAATCCCGATATCATCGATATCAATTTTGGCTGCCCTGTTAAGAAAGTGGCAGGCAAGGGAGCAGGCTCAGGCATGTTGCGCACTCCCGAATTGATGCTCGATATTACAAAACAAGTAGTGAAGGCTGTGAACATACCCGTAACAGTAAAGACAAGACTGGGATGGGACAATGACTCTAAAATAATTGTGCCTCTTGCAGAACAATTGCAAGATTGTGGTATACAAGCACTCACCATTCATGGACGAACGCGTGCAGCAATGTACACTGGCGAGGCCGATTGGTCTTTGATAGCAGATGTAAAGAATAATCCACGCATGCACATTCCCATTATTGGCAACGGTGATGTAAACTCACCACAAGTGTGCAAACAACGCTTCGATGAAACAGGCGTGGATGCAGTAATGATTGGTCGTGCATGCTTTGGCTCTCCCTGGATATTTCGCGAAGTGAAACATTACTTAGAAACAGGAGAGCTATTACCCAAGGAGCCTTTTCAGTGGTATCTGGATGTGCTCAAACATCAAGTGTTACAATCTATAGAGCTGATAGATGAGACACGAGGCATTCTTCACATTCGTCGTCACTTAGCAGCATCGCCACTCTTTAAGGGCATACCTGACTTTAAACCCACCCGCATTGCTATGCTACGGGCAAATACATTAGAAGAACTGTTCGAAATTATGGATAATATAGGAGAGCGATTCGATTTGCATTAAACTAACTGCGTAGCAATCAATCAAACTTCTAAACACTACATCCATTAAAACAAATAAGATATGAAAAAGAAACTACTATTACTTACAGTCCTTCTTGCATATATCTTACATGCATCTGCTCAACAATCTATTGTTAAAGATTCCCTTGAGCAGTTTGTTGCTGAAAAAGTTGAAAGTATGCAGGCTCTTATTGGTCTTGACGATAAGCAAGCATATAAACTAAAAGAACTGGAACTAAACTTTTTATTGGATGTGAATGATGCAGAAAATTGTTTTTGGTGTAGAACTAAAAAACGTGTAGAAAAGCTGAAAGTAAAAAAACAAGAAAAACTTAAAGAAATATTGAGTCACGATCAGTTCATTAAATATGATGCTCTTGAGAATAATAAAATAAAGAAGCATCCAATATATATGAACTGAATAGGTAAATAGTGTATAAGCAAAGAATATCTACCTTGCTCTCATGTATTGCAAAGTATATTACTAAAAGAGGCTACAAATTATTTGCAGCCTCTTTTTAGTAATATACTTTAGATGTCTAATTTCTTTCTTTCATCAATTCTTTTATTGTTTCTCCACGTACATCGTCGTACATTTCAAATCTGCTCTTGTCTTTAAATATAGAGTTGCTTCCTTCCACTTCAATCATTTTAGGAAAAGTAGCAATTTGCTTCTTCCAAGCCGATCTTGTATGGACACTACCGGTTATTTGCTCAATTGCCTTGTTTAAAAGAGGATCTTCTGTATTGCCAAAATCTACAAAGCGATTTCCAAGAGCTGTAAACTCATTCACTTCAAAGTCAGGTTTAAAACCTGCAGTAAAGTCAGATTCTCCTCTACTATTAGCGTATTTAACTACAATAGGCTGCATACCCCATTTATTTTTCTTATCGTCTTTTTCATAGAGACTAATTGAACCTACGTTTTTACCATAAGTTGTTTCACCAATTAAAATAACATCCATGTATGGCTTCAATCCGTTTATAATTAGCTCACTAGCCGATGCACTACCGCCTGTAACCAATACGTAAAGGCGAGGAAGGTTTAGAGCAGGTACTGCAATGCTGGTTCCTTGTACTTTATCAACGAAATAATCTTTATTGTAATCAGCTCCATACTCTTTTTTGTATGCTGCATGCACTATATCGTTATATTCGGAGGTTACTAAAATATTGTTAGTTGATCTATCTTTTACCAATGCACTTGCAAGTGCAAGAGCCGTTGATACCCTACCACCGCCATTGTAACGTAGGTCAAGAACCAATTCTGTAGCTCCCTTTGATTTTATACTTGACAAAGTATTCATTAGCAGTCTGTCATAACTATGCGTATCGTCACCCTTATCAGTAGCAAAGAAGTTGTAGACCAAATAACCGATTTTCTTATTGTCAATTGTATACACGCTGTCCATATATACGGGAGTTTCGGCAAAGTTCTTTTCCATTTGAATGGTTACATCACCAGTAGCTTTTAGTTGATACTTATTTTCTGCTGTATTTAGCACAAAGTCTGCCATCGACAGAGTCTTTGAGCCTGAACCCGAAAATATAGATCTATAGTTACTGCTGTTGATATCTTTTCCATCAACAGCAATGATATAACGACCTCTCTTAATTCCTTTGGCATAAGCATCTGAACCTTTTTTTGGGTAAGTAACCATTGCATAATACTGATCTTCACTAACTCTTGCGAAGAAGTATTCAAATCCAATTTCGTCAGAACTTACTCCACTCAAATCATTCAATAAATCTACATAGTTTTCTTGAATCCAAGAAAATCTGTCTCCTTCAGGATTTGAATTCTTGTTATAAGTATACAACAACGAGTTGAAGAATTTATCAGGTTTCATGCTGAAGTCAGGACTCTTGGGTATCTTGTTGTTCCATAAATAATAGATATTCATCTCTTCAAATATCCAATTATTTACATACTTGTTCTCGTCTACTGTAGGAGGAATTGGGCCAATTGTTGCTATTCCTTCTTTAGTAGCATCTATCACCGAAATAACAGTTCCATCTTTCAATGTAGCTGTTGCAGTAGGAGGAGTAACAGTTTTATCAATAGTAGCTTTAACTGTTTCTGTTGCTCCTTTGCTGTAAAAAAGTGTGAAAACTTCACTTGAAGGATTGAATGTTGCACGAATAAGTGTACCCTTATTTGAATCATCAATAGGATCGTTCTTATCTGAACATGAAGTTGTAACAAAAAACAGTGCAAATATTATTAATAGCAGCGCATGTATTCTTTTCATAATTATAATGAGTTTGTTTCATATTTGAATAAAAAACAAGCTTTTAGTTTAATGAGATGGCAACAAATCAAGAAATTAAATTGCCCTTTCCTTGTCGAGTAATCTCGGGCATGTCTCCTGTACAATCAACTATGGTCGAAGGTTCAAGCTCTCCCTCTCCACCATCCACTACTATGTCTACAATATTAGCCCATTTTTCATGAATGAGCTCTGGGTGAGTTCTATATTCATCGCCTTCGTATTCATCTCCATTTAAAGATGTTGTCATTATGGGGTTTCCCAATTGAGTCACCAACTCCCTTATTATATTATTGTCAGGCACACGAATACCTACCGTCTTCCTATTTTTATAAATTTTAGGTAGGGTAGAGGTGGTGTTCAAAATGAAAGTGAAAGGTCCAGGCAAGTTTTTGCGCATCAATTTAAAAGTGGTCGTATCCACCTTTGCATATTCGCTTATATCGCTTAGATCATAACAAATAATAGATAAATTGTTCCTTTGCGGGTTGATACCCTTCAAAGCACAGATTTTTTCAACTGCACGCACATTTAGAGCATCGCATCCAAGGGCATACAATGTATCGGTTGGGTATATAACTATACCTCCATTGCGCAACACTTCGATAACTTTATCGATTTCGCGCTGATTGGGGTTGTCTTCGTATATTTTTACTAACATGCTACAAATATAGCGAAAAAGCTTGTCTGTGCAATTTTTTATTAGTTTTTATGAATCAATAGAAAAATTAGATGTTATTCTTTAGCTTTCACGATGGTGTGACTTTTGGAGTTGTATCTGTCGGTTGCAATATATTTCTTTCTGCGAATGTATAGGTTTAAATTTGAGTATTCAGAGTGTTAATGGTTGCTAATTAAACAACTATTTATAGACTACAATCATTGGCTACATTACAGCTTTTATAGTCAAACCTAATCACAAATCTACTTTAAAATTGTGATTTCGCTTCTAACCAAGAGTTTTATCTGTCTCTCCTATTATTTCTATGGTTGCACAACTTTCACTTTAAAAATATTAGCCTGTTATTTATTGCAAATCGCTATTAGATATAGCATATAAGAGTTGGAAATCAAATCCACCGTCGTGGATGGAACATTCATGTCATGAAAATTGAATCCACGCCTGTGGAAATGTTTTAAATTTCAAAAATGGTATTTTTTCGATCAAATATGGAATTAAAATGCGATGGATAAGTAAAAAACGCCCTAAAATTGAAAAGTCAATTTATGAGGATAGAATTCTACGAAGTGGATTGGATTTATAAGAGATGGAAAGCTA
>JARICS010000094.1 GCA_029264035.1 Dysgonamonadaceae bacterium
GTACCAATCCAAAGGTTAGCAGTTCTATTGTGCGAATAGCCAAATCTTGTGCTGCACTCACTCCAGGAAAAAACTTAAGCACGCCAAACCACACAAAGACTATTCCAATACTAATTCGTAATAAAAATAAGCCATACTTGTTCATCCAGCCTGTAATGATGGGATCTACTTTATCAAACCAACTTCCTCTAAAATATTTCATGTCTAATTATATTTATAAAATGTTACACGAAACTATAACATGAAAGTTCTACTACAGTTCATTTGTTTAGACATGTATTAAGCAATAAAAAGAGACGCAAATGCTGCGTCTCTTTTTATATAGTCTTATTTTGAGATTAGTTATCTCATCGTAACTTGCACAATATTCGTTGCAGGTAGGTCTCTATTGCGTTTCTCAACAGCCTCTATCACATTGTCTGCAAGGGCATCAAAAGCCATTCCGGTTATGCTGTCAGTATTGAGTGCAACAGGTTTCCCCTCGTCGCCACCTTCACGAATGCTTTGCACTAAAGGTATTTGGCCCAAAAGCGCAAATCCTTTATCTTCGGCTAGTTTCTTACAACCATCTTTACCGAAAATGTAATACTTATTGTTTGGTAGTTCGGCTGGAGTGAACCATGCCATATTTTCAACTAGTCCAAGAATAGGTACATTCACCTTGTCAGCCTGAAACATGCTTATTCCTTTCACTGCATCGGCCAATGCTACAGCCTGTGGCGTACTCACAATCACAGCACCTGTTATAGCCAGTGTTTGCACTAGTGTAAGGTGCACGTCGCTTGTGCCGGGAGGAAAATCGATCAAGAAGTAGTCTAACTCGCCCCAGTCAGCATCTGCAATTAATTGCTTCAAAGCATTGCTAGCCATTGCACCACGCCACACTACAGCATCTTCTTTTTTCACAAAGAAACCAATCGACAGCATTTTCACACCATAATTAACGATGGGAATTATCATGTCGCGACCATCTTTCTTTTCTAATGCAGGAGATGCATCTTCCACCGATAGCATTTTGGGGATTGAAGGACCAAATATATCTGCATCAAGCAGCCCAACTTTATATCCTTTTTGTGCCAGTGCAATAGCGAGGTTGGTGCAAACGGTGCTTTTACCCACACCACCTTTGCCCGACGCAACTGCAATAACGTTCTTCACATTGGGCAATAGTTTTGCCACTGCAGGACGAGGCGCCTGTTTCGATTTCACCGAAATGTTACCTTTTATCTCAATATCCTTATCGGCATGTGTCAAAATTGCTTGCTCTGCCATTTTAACTACCGACTTTATAAACGGATCGTTTTGACGTTCTGTAATCAGTGAAAAGGTCACTTTCATACCATCAATTTTCATGTCGTCTTCCACCATTCCCGACGAAACAATGTCTTTGCCAGTACCGGGGTAGCGTACATGTTTAAGGGCATCTAAAATTAGATTTGGATAAATTGCCATGTTATCTTTAATTTATCAATTCATGTGCTAAATCCATCCTTATAAGATGGACATAACAGCTGAATCTATTGTTTTGATTATTATAAAATATTTTTCTTTAAGCGACTTGCTATTTAGAATGATTGCAATTTAGCGATTTTATATCAAACTCATTCATAAATTGCTTTCTAAATTTTATTCCTACTAAAACTGCGGTACTCATCGTGTTCTATTTCTACATCAGGTTCGAACCACTCTTCCTTTATGGGACAGGCAAACTTGAGGTACTTAATATCGAGTCCACGCTTTAGCCATTGCTTCTCGTAAAATGTTTGAATGGATAAAACTTCGCTCTCAATCTCTGAATTATACAAATCGTTAGTATCAAAAAGCACTTCAAGCTTATTCTCTTCAATCATTGCCTTAGTATAGGTGTACAAGAAGTTGCTATCTGTCTTTAAATGAATAATGCCGTTGTCTTTCAACAGCTCACTATACTTTTTCATAAATCGAGTAGAGGTGAGTCTCTTGTTCACCTTCTTCATTTGTGGATCGGGAAAAGTAATCCATATTTCTGAAACCTCTTGGGCATCAAAAAAATGGCCAATCATCTCGATATGCGTTCTCACAAATGCCACATTCTCGAGCTTGTTGACAGTGGCATCGGATGCACCGCTCCACATGCGGGCACCTTTTATGTCCATGCCTATGAAGTTTTTGTCGACATTCACCCGAGCCAACCCTACGGTATATTCTCCTTTGCCACATCCCAACTCCAAAACGATGGGATTGTCATTTTTAAAATACTCCTTACCCCATTTACCCTTCAATGGAAAAGGAGTGTCCTGAAGTTTTTGAAATGTATATTCAAATACATTTTTATATGTTGCCATTTCGGCAAACTTAGTCAACTTATTTTTCGCCATAAAGATACATTCAATTAATTGGCAAAGTTACACAAATTGTCTTAGTTGACAATCTCACCATTTCGAATTTGTAATCTAACTATGGTGAAGCATTACAATAAGTGGGTTTTCAGTAAAGTTTATTTCTATTTTCACCTTACTTTCAATTTGTATACTCTTACAGGTTGCTTTCAATATGAAAGCTGACAAAAGAGGCCGTTTTATTTCTTTTTGCGTGTTTGAGAAGCTATAGGTAACATATTGATTATTATAAAACTATAGATGATAAATAAAACTTTGCTACGAGTCTTGTTTTAACAGATAAATTCAATAATAACTTATGCTAGTTACAATTTAATACCTACCTTTGTTTGAGAACAGAAACATAAAAAACCTTTTTATAGTATGAATGTAAAAGACATAATGGCACAATTAGCCACAAGACATCCTGGCGAATTAGAGTTTCACCAAGCAGTTAAAGAAGTACTAATATCTATTGAAGATGTTTACAACGAGCATCCTGAATATGAAAAAGCCGGTATCATAGAACGAATCGTTGAGGCCGATCGTATTTTCACTTTCCGTGTTCCATGGGTTGATGACAAAGGAAAAGTTCATGTCAACATCGGTTACCGTGTTCAATTTAATGGCGCCATTGGGCCATACAAAGGAGGAATCCGTTTCCATCCATCTGTAAATCTATCAACATTAAAATTCTTAGGTTTCGAACAAACATTCAAGAATGCACTCACTACACTTCCTATGGGCGGTGGAAAAGGTGGATCAGACTTTTCTCCAAAAGGTCGTTCTGATGGCGAGATAATGCGTTTTTGTCAAGCATTTGTTACTGAACTTTGGCGAGACTTAGGCCCCGATACTGATATTCCTGCAGGAGATATAGGTGTGGGTGCTCGCGAAGTTGGCTACATGTTTGGTATGTACAAAAAGTTGGCTCGTGCACACACAGGCACATTCACAGGAAAAGGATTGTCATTTGGTGGATCAAAATTGCGTCCTGAAGCTACAGGCTTTGGTGCTCTCTACT
This sequence comes from Dysgonamonadaceae bacterium, assembly GCA_029264035.1. GTDB lineage: Bacteria > Bacteroidota > Bacteroidia > Bacteroidales > Dysgonomonadaceae > UBA2632. The sequence goes on from JARICS010000094.1 coordinate 3,382, forward strand.
TTGTAAATCAAATGTGCGATACACACAATATAGACCTGAAAGATAAAACAGTAGCTGTTTCTGGTTTCGGAAACGTTGCATGGGGTGCCGTTACAAAAGCAACTGAGTTAGGTGCTAAAGTAGTAGCCATATCAGGTCCCGACGGATATGTATATGACGAAGAGGGTATAAACACACCCGAGAAAATTGCTTACATGGTTGAGTTACGCAACTCAGGAAATGATGTTGTTGCCGATTATGTAGAAAAATATCCTAAAGCTAAGTTCTTTGCAGGTAAGAAACCTTGGGAGTGCAAAGTAGATATTGCATTACCTTGCGCCATTCAAAACGAGTTGAACTTAGAAAATGCTAAGCAATTGAAAGAGAATGGTGTTATACTTGTAGCTGAAGTATCCAACATGGGATGTACAGCCGAAGCAGTTGATTTTTTCATGGAAAACAAAATGTTGTTTGCTCCAGGTAAAGCAGTTAACGCTGGTGGAGTAGCATGTTCAGGATTAGAAATGACTCAAAATGCTATGCATATATCATGGACCAACGAAGAGGTTGACAAGTGGTTGCATCAAATTATGAATGACATACACAAGCAGTGTGTAGAGCATGGAAAAGATGGAGAATACACAAATTACGTAAAAGGTGCTAATATTGCGGGCTTTATAAAAGTAGCCAATGCTATGATGGCACAAGGTGTAGTTTAGTAAAGATATATAGAACTACCTTTTTTTATACATAGAAAAATCACACGATGAGAAGTCGCACAGGAGATTAATTTCTGCTGTGCGGCTTTTTTTAATTGTCTGAACCGTTGATTAATCTGATTAAATGATTAAAATTGATTGTGGTTTTTTTAATGTCACTGCAATGTTTTGTAGAAGGGGCGTATCGCATATGTCGGATCACATGCAAAAGTATGTGTATGCTATGGAGAGAGTTTGACACAGGTGTTACAGTTGAACACCGAGAGATAGACTTTTGACTTACGGATATTTCATCTTCTGGGCTCCCCATTTATACACAACTGTCGTACATCTCCTCTTATCTAGAGTGGTAATTACTCAAATATATAAAGATCTATTTTTGTTTCTAATTCTAAATAATCCTTTATTTAGCATGTTCTGTTTTCACAATTCACACAATGTTAAAATTTAAAACATTTCTATCACGGGGAAAATGTTTCAATTTGTTGAAACTCGCATCCACGCCCTACAAAATGATTTAAATGTCATTATTTTCTTATTGTTGCCCTATTTTGGGACATTTATGTCATAAAATCCTATTTCGCGCCGTAGATTACTTCTCCAATTTGTTGTTTTTTCAATTCTCAGTTACATTTTCTCCATTCATGGCATATATTCGTAATATTCTGCCCATAAGGGTCCATTTTATTTGTTGAAACTCGGATCCACGGCCGTGGATTGCGTTTTCATGACATGATCGTCTGATTGTAGGGCGTGGATTTGATTTCCAACTTTTTTATGGCA
>JARICS010000122.1 GCA_029264035.1 Dysgonamonadaceae bacterium
TGAGGAAAGGAAGCTTTCTTATTTCTTTGAGTTCTACGTATGATATGTCACGCTTCACGAGACGCACATAGCGTGTTTGCTTTTTCACTTTTTTGTCACTGCCTTTTGCCTTGTTTGACTGAATTTGTTTTTCTTCGTCTTCTCTTCTCTTGAAGTTGTTTAGCAAAATAGCTTTATACTGCCCTGAAGTTCTATCGCCAAACATGGCAGACAATCCTTTAGAGAGAGGTTCGGCATACTTCACAAGTGTATCCTTCACCATTCCATCTGCCCAAAAGTCCATATATATTCCATAGAGGGGCTCACTTGATGCCAAGAGCTTTCCATCGTAGGTGAATATATTGCCGCGTGTTGGTAAAATCACTCTATCCCGGAGAACTGTTTCTTTCTCGCCCACTTCCCGCCATTTCTTACCTTCAGGGGTAAATACAATTTTGGCTGCTGACAAAATAATCAGCACTCCAATTAGTATCATCATTACCACGATAAAACCATATCGGTTTAATATCGTCTTTTTTTCATTTGTACTTTTAAACATTATATCCTCCCTTTCATTTTTTGATATAATAAATGGGTTCGTTAGATATCTCAATTTCTAAACTATATTGTTTAATAAGCTTCTCTATTTCAGTCTGTCTACTTGCTTCGGTGAGACTCGACGAAATAGTGAGCGACTCATATTTTGCATCTTTCAGTTCACGTTGAAGCCTCTCAATTTCCGACATCTTATTCAGATAAGTATATCTGTGACTGATGAACACAAAAACAATTATGAGCATAACTACAAAAAAGCGCATGTTATTAACGATGAACCCCTCTGTGAGGATATTTCCACCGAACACATGAACAAACGATTTTCTGATTTTGTCAAACTTCATAACTACCTATATTTTTTCTGCAATCCTTAACTTTGCGCTTCTTGAGCGTGGATTGATCCGTTGCTCCTCCTCAGAAGGAATAATAACCTTGCGGTTGATAATTTTCAAATTAGTAAGAGGATTTCCATAGAAATCTTTTTCAATCTTCCCTTCAATGTTTCCAGAGCGGAAGAAGTTTTTAACCATGCGATCTTCCAATGAGTGATAAGAGATTACACTTATTCTGCCACCCACTGCTAACCGCTCAACTGATTGTTGCAACATCTCTGACAATGCATCCAATTCTTGGTTCACTTCAATCCGTAAGGCTTGAAATGCCTGAGCCAAAACTTTTTTCTCTTTATCACGATATGTAAAGCGATCCATTATCTCCAAAAACTCATTTACAGTTGTAATTGGTTTGGCTTGTCTTGCAAAAGCAATAGCCGATGCTATTTTTCGTGATGTACGTAGCTCGCCGTACAAGTAAAAGATATTAGACAATTGTTCTTCGTCATAGTTATTGAGAACATCAGCTGCCGTTTGCTTGGCCGATTGATTCATTCTCATGTCTAACAAACTATCGTAACGAAACGAGAAACCCCGATCTTCATCATCAAAATGGTGAGACGAAACACCTAAATCGGCAAGTATACCATCAACTTTCTCTACCTGATAGTATTGAAGAAAATTGTTTAGGTACCTGAAATTACTGCGCACAAACACAAACCTATTATCGTGTAGCACATTCTCGTAGGCCTCTTCGTCTTGGTCAAAACCATACAGTTTTCCACCGTCGCCCAAGCGTGACAAGATTTCCTTAGAGTGGCCTCCACCTCCAAAGGTAACATCTACATAAGTTCCATTGGGCTGAATGTTTAACCCCCCTATGCTCTCATGTAATAAAGCCGGTATATGATAATCGGTCATAGTAGATTCGATTCAAAAAAATTATTCCATTAATTTCTGGATTTCGCTTGCAAAATCCTCAGGCACCATAAGAGGTTTCTCCAACTTATCTTTTGCCCAAATTTCTATAGTATTGTCCACTCCTAAAAAACGAACATGAGTATCAATGTCCACAAGTTCTAAATATCTTTTCGAAACAAGAACTCTTCCACTACCATCCATTTCAAGACGCTCTGCGTCTAAAACAAATTGACGAAATACCTGCTGTTCAGTTTTGTTCCACTTGTTGAGTTTGTTACGCAAAATTTCGATTTCCTTTTCCCAGACAGATCCAGGATAAAGCACTAAACAGTCTTGAAAAATATCTTTCCGCAGCACAAGCCACTCCTCTCCTTGCAACTGGAGAAGTTTTCTAAATGCAGCAGGAACAAAAATGCGCCCTTTAGCATCAGCTTTTGCTTCGAAATTTCCTAAGAATTGATTCATTTTCTCACCTTATTAGTACACTTAAATTGATACCTGCTGTAAAAGTAATAAAATTATCCACTTTCCCCCACATTTCAACACTTTATTTACCGAAAAGTTATCAACAATTTGATTTAGTTCAATATAATTCTCATCTTCATAAACTTAAAGGAGTAAATAATGGGATGCTGTGGTAGTAAAAACATCTGAAAACACTCTTTCATTCATAAAATAAAGTAAAAGCATTACAATATTTACTCAATAGCTGAGAGTTTATTATATTTGTATGATTAATTGACAAATTTCTAAGAATTGAAACGGAAAATAGAGACTATGAATCACAAAGAGCCTAAAAAGCTTGACATTGATGCTGTACTAAAATCCAAAGCAAAGAACCATTATAATAAAATCCCAAAAGTAGCTATAAACTATTTAAAAAGGAAAGTTCATCAAGATGAATTAAACTACATTATAGAAACTTACCGAGACGAACATGGGACTGATTTTATGAAAGCATGTGTTGAATATTTCAACCTAACCCTTCAAGTTAAAGGCGAAGAGAACATCCCCGAAAAGGGTAAGTTTGTCTTTGTAAGCAATCATCCCTTGGGAGGGCTCGATGGAATATGTTTGGCTGCTACTTTAGGAGAGAAGTATAACAAGAAGATAAAATACCTTGTAAACGATATACTATTAAATATCGAAAACTTGGAGTCTATCTTTGTGCCTATAAATAAACATGGCTCACAAGCCAAAGATTCTGTTAAAGCTATGAATGATGCTTATGAATCGGACAACCAAATCATCACTTTTCCTGCAGGACTATGTTCGCGCAAACAAAGTGGGCAAATAAAAGACCTGCAATGGGCAAAAAGCTTTGTAGTAAAAGCCAAAGCTTACAAAAGAGACATCATTCCTGTTCATTTCGAAGGACGAAATTCTAACTTTTTTTACAGCTTGTCTAATCTAAGAAAGAAACTTGGCATTCAACTCAATATTGAGATGCTCTACTTAGCTGATGAAATGATGAAAAAGAAAAATGCTGAATTTACAATTACATTTGGAAAGCCCATCTCATGGGAATCACTTAACAATAGCAAAACCCCACTGCAGTGGGCACAAAAGATAAAAGAATCTGTTTACACATTAAATCAGGTTTGAAAGGAAAAAATATGAAAAGAATTATCGACCCTATTGATAAAAACTTAATCAAGAGCGAACTTACGAAGGATAAGTTAATGCGATCTACAAATAAAGCCAACAATGAGCTTTATATATTTACACATCACGACTCGCCCAACCTTATGTTGGAAGTAGGTCGTTTACGCGAAATTGCGTTTAGACACTACGGTGGAGGCACCGGCTTAGAAGCAGATGTCGATAAATATGACACCATGGACAATCCCTACCGACAATTAATAGTGTGGGATCCTGAAGCCGAAGAGATATTGGGAGGTTATCGATTCCTCAGCGGAACCGATGTTGTATTTGACAAAGAAAACAAACCTGTCCTGGCAACGAGCCATTTGCTGAATTTCTCTAAAAAGTTTATTGAAGAGTATCTTCCCTACACGGTCGAATTAGGTAGATCTTTCGTTTCGTTAGAATATCAATCAACCCTTAGAAGCCGCAAAGGCATATTTGCTCTCGACAACCTGTGGGATGGTTTAGGAGCACTATCAGTGATTGACCCTACAATAAAATATTTCTTTGGTAAGGTGACCATGTATGGCACATATAATAAAGATGCACGCAACATGATTCTCTATTTTATGCATAAATACTTTCCAGATCATGACAAACTAATTACACCTATTGTTCCACTGGAAACTAATACAGACATAACTAAAATGGAGTGCTTGTTTGATGGCAATTCATTTAAAGAAGACTACAAAACACTGAATCGTGAAGTGAGAGCGCTCAAACTTACAATTCCACCATTAATTAATGCATACATGAGCCTATCTCCCACCATGCGTGTTTTTGGAACATCTATAAACGATGAGTTTGGAAATGTGGAGGAAACTGGAATATTAATAGAAGAAGACCAGATATTAGAAGAAAAACGCATACGACATATCGAATCTTATATGAAAAACTTACCAACTAAAAGGTTTATGAATCACTTAGGAAACCTTATAAAAGGAAACAGAAGCAAATATAAGTAAAGCAATCTTTCCTACAGTTCCTCCTCTTTTAACAATTAGTTGCGCTCCTTTGCAATCGATTGCACTTTGATATCTTGTAAATTATTATTTATAATTACTGTGTTTCACTGAGACATGTTATATTTGTAATGAAAATTTCTTTGTATCCTACAGAAAAGCAAAGTATTAACCATTGCCGAGTGAGGTTACAAAGAGAAAGAGCAAATGTTTAATTAATTAGTTAATCTTATAAAGTTAACAATATGAATTTAATCTTTAAAAAAAGTACGTTTGCATTCTTGTCATTCTTAATGATAGGACTGCTGTTTAGCGCTTTGGCTAACGGTCAACCCGCATCGCCAATGAACGTGAGTGGATCTGTTACCGATTCAAATGGAGAACCCATTATTGGAGCCAACATTTTAGTGAAAGGCACTTCTAGTGGAACAGTTACAGATTTTGATGGAAATTTTGTAGTTGAAGCACCAAGTAATGGTGTGCTAACTGTTAGCTACATTGGCTACCTACCACAAGATGTATCTATTCAAAATCGGAGATCAATCCAAGTAGTTCTTATGGAGGACGTTGAATTGTTGGACGAAGTGGTAGTAGTTGGATACGCAACTGGTAGCCAACGAACAATATCCGGAGCTGTACAAAAAGTAAGCCAAAAGGATATGAATACTGGTATTATTGCTAATCCTTTGGATGCACTAAGAGGGAAAGTAGCTGGTGTGAATATCCAGAAAACAGGTGGTGACCCAACTGCAGGAAGCTCGATAAGAATTCGTGGAACAACTTCCCTAACTGGAGGTAATGATCCTCTAGTAGTTATTGATGGAGTGTTTGGCGACCTTGGTTTACTAAATGCTATATCACCATCTGATATTGAAAGTTTCACCATCCTTAAAGATGCTTCTGAAACTGCTCAATACGGCTCGCGTGGTGCAAGTGGTGTGATTGTGGTAACTACTCAAAAAGGGAAAGCCGGAACAAAAGTGTTGAACTATGACGGTTCTTTTGGTGTAGAGTCAGTTTTCAAAAAACTAAATATGCTAAATGCTGACCAATACAGAGCAGCTGTTGCAGAAGGTGGCTATATAAATGCCCTTGACGGTGGAGCAAACACCAACTTTATGGACGAAATGCTACGCACAGGTTACACACAAAACCACCGTGTTTCTTTTGGTGGAGGTACAGCAGAGTCAAACTTCAGAGCCTCTGTTGGTGTAATAGATCAAAAAGGTATTATCAGAAACAATGATATGAGAAACTACACCGCCAAATTTGATGGTTCTCAATTGCTGTTCAACAATGCTTTGAAACTTGAAATGGGTGTTTTCGGTTCTAAAAAAGAAAGCAACTATGTAAATGACTATCAAAAAACATTCTATTCGGCAGCCTCATTCAATCCTACTCTACCTAAAAATCAAAAAGAAGATGGTACATGGTATGAAGATCCCAACGCCAATGAAGTTGACAATCCATTAGGAAGATTGAGTATCGATGATAAAGAAGAAAATGCTTATCTTTCTACAAATGGAAGAATGACATGGTATATAAACGAAAATTTCAATGTGAGTGCGTTTGGTTCGTATACATACAACTCTAAAGAGAATAAGAGCTTTACACCCAACAATGTAAAAGCTGGAATTAGAGAAGGCAAAGGACGTGCATATCAAGGTCAAAACAAAAGCGATATATTAATGGGTAATGTTACTGTTAACTACAAAAAAGCTTTTGGTTTGAACAGAATAAATGCACTTGTACTTATGGAAGGACAAGACTACAAATATTCTGGATTTAGCGCACAAGCTCGCGGATTTGAAACCAACTATTTTGGTTATAACAACCTACAAGCTGGAGCATTGGTTAAGTATGGCGATGTTAGCTCATACAGCAACAGTTACAGCTTAAATTCATTTTTGGGTAGGTTCAACTATATGTACGATGAGCGATATATAGCTACTGTAAACGTTCGTACAGATGGTTCTTCTAAATTGGGAGATAATAACAAATGGGGTTTCTTCCCATCTGCATCTGTTGCTTGGGTGATGAGCGAAGAGGCTTTCTTGAAAGATATAGATGCCATCAATCAAATTAAACTAAGAGTTGGATACGGTAGAACCGGTAATCAAGATGCAATTGCTGCATACAACTCACTCTCTTTGATGGGTCCATCAGGCATTACAACTGTAAATGGTGTTCCAACTGTAACCTATGCTTATAATCGCAATGCGAATCCTGACCTTCGTTGGGAAACAAAAGATATGTTTGATGTGGGTGTCGATGCATCGTTCTTCGATAATAGACTTACTGCAACAGTAGATTACTACTATTCTAAAACAAAAGACTTGCTTTACAATTACGATGTGCCTGTACCTCCATTTGTTCACCCAACACTATTGGCCAACTTAGGAGAAATGGAAAACAGCGGTGTTGAAGTAGCCCTCTCTTATTCAGCGGTAAGAACCAAAGATATAGATTTTACCATCTCGGGTAATGTGGCGTATCAGAAAAACGAACTACTCTCTTTAAGTGGAACTTATTTGGGTGAAGAGTTGAGCGCAAAAAAATTTATGAACCTTGGAGGAATCAACGGAGCTGGATTTATTGGTGGAAACACAGAAGTAATTTATCAGATGGTAGGACAACCATTGGGCGTGTTCTATTTGCCTAAATCTAATGGTTTGATTAATGATGGACTTGGAAGTTATTCATATAACATTCTTGACTTAGATGGTAATGGAACTGTTCAGTTGGAAGACGGAAAAGACCGTTACATTGCAGGACAAGCCATGCCAAAAATACTTATGGGAGCCAACTTGAATTTCAGATACAAAGCCTTCGATATTCAAACACAGCTTAATGGCGCTTTTGGACACAAAGTATACAATGGAACTTCTCTTTCATACATGAATATGAATACTTTCCCAACATACAACGTATTGCCCGAAGCTCCTGAAATGAAGATATTTGACAACGCAGTTACCGACTACTGGTTAGAAAAAGGCGATTACTTGCATATTGCTTACATCACCTTAGGATATAATTTCAATGTAGAAAAACATCAAGATTGGTTGAATGGTCTAAGAGTTACAGCATCTGTAAACAATGTTCACACATTCACCAATTATTCTGGATTATCTCCTATGATTAACAATACTACTGTTGGTGGTGATTTGGGAGTCGATGATAAGCGTTTTTATCCTCTTTCTCGCACCTTCTCTTTAGGACTTAGTATCAATTTTTAAAACAAGCAATCATGAGAAATAAATTTTTAATATATAGTATTTTAATGGTCTTCGGATTTACGTTCTACGCTTGCTCGTTAGACGAATCACCAAAAGATCAAATACCAGAAGAAGAGGCATACAAAAGCCCCACACTTATTTACCTCAACACTGTGGCCAGTTTGTACACAGAAATAGGTGCAGGTGGTGGAGGTAGTGGCCTTGGTGGAACAGATAGAGGCATATATGACCTCAACACATTCACATCAGACGAGGCCATGCTACCCACACGTGGTGGTGACTGGGATGATGGTGGACTTTGGAGAGATCTATTTCAACACCAATGGGGTGTTAATAATTCGTTAGTTCAAGGAAGCTGGGATTATCTTTATAGAGTGATTGGTAAAACTAATCAATCTTTAGATAAAATACAACAGTTGATTGAAGCTGACCCTGAAAACATGTTCTTACCTATTTATCAAGCAGAAGTGAAAAGCTTGCGCGCCATGTATTACTATTATCTGTTAGATATGTATGGCAGAGTTCCTATTGTAGAAAGCTCATCAGCCAAAATAGCAGATGTGAAGCAATCCTCTCGTTCAGAAGTTTTCAACTTTGTTAAAAAGGAATTAGAAGAAGCTATTCCACTTCTCAATGCTGCCAACAGCTCAAAAAAAGGAGAATATTATGGACGCATGACAAAACCTGTGGCTTATTTCCTAATGGCTCGATTGGCTCTCAACTCACAAGTATATGCCGACGATGATTGGTCGGATGCTGCACCAAGTGGTTCAGCCACTTTCAATGTTGACGGAACTGACATGAATGCATGGGAAGCAACCATTGCCTATAGCGATAAAATAACAGAAATGGGATACGAACTTGAATCGGAATTTTCTAACAACTTCAGTGTTACAAACGAAAACTCAAAAGAGAATATCTTTGTAATACCTATGGATCCCACCAACTACAATGCACGCATGATGTACCTGATTAGATCAAGACATTATGAACATGGTAAAGCCTATAATCAAGATGGTTGGAACGGAGCCGCAGCTACAAAAGAAGCGTTAGCGATTTTCAGAAAAGGAAAAGTAGATCCTCGCATGGAAAAAACCTACTTTATGGGTAAAGTGATGGGGCCAGATGGAAATTTCATCAAAAACGGGAAAGTAGATCTTGAATACAAACCAGACGCAATAACAATAGACTTGTCAGGAGCTACTGATGAGAAAACAGCTGGAGCTCGCATGGCTAAATACGAAACAGACCCAATTGCGCAAGCAGGTGGACAGTTAATGCACAACGACTATGTACTCTTTAGATATGCCGACGTGATACTTATGAAAGCCGAAGCTTTGGTAAGATCTGGTCAAAGTGGCGATGCAGAGTTGAAAAAAGTGCGCTCTCGTGTTGGAGCTGGCGAAAGAGATGCAACATTGCAAAACTTATTAGACGAACGCCTTTTGGAGTTTGCTTGGGAAGGCGTGAGACGTCAAGATTTATTGAGATTTGACAGATATCACACACCCATAACAGACAGACCAGAGTCAGGACGTTTCAGAACTGTATTCCCTATTCCAGGTGAAGTATTATCTCTGAATACTAATTTAAGTCAAAATCCAGGTTACTAATAATTGTAACACAGAAAAAATATGAATATGAAAAAAATATCAAAATATATTGCTCTTCTGCTGTTAGCAATAATAGCAGTAAGTTGCAGCGATAACGATAACTGGACGATTGTTACAGACATTCAACCAGGAGTGTATGTAACCGGCGATGCCACTGTGTATAGCAACGAAGCACCCGCCTCTGCTCTGCGCGTATTGCAGTTGGACGGCAATAGCGATGGATTTCCCGAAATATTGGGCATGTACACTTGGCTCAAAGCAAGTGGAAGCTTCGACATTTCTATTGTAACCGAATTGAACAATAGTGTGAAGTATGGCAAAGGAGAAGAAACAGCAAATGAAGGAGCTGTCAAAACGTATGCATTGCAACAAGATGGACCCTCTTTCAATGTAGCTACAGACGGTATCTACTACGTTGTAGTAAACACTGCTTTGAAAGAGATAAACATATTGCCTGTTGCTTTAGGTGTTATTGGAGCCGCTACTCCTAACGGATGGAATGGTGAAACACCTCTTAACGCAGTAACTTTTGACGAAAGTAGCCTTACAGCTACTTGGACTGGCAATTTAAATATAAGCCCCGGAGAATATAAATTTAGATATGGTGGCGATTGGGGTTATGCCATTGACTATGATACATCTACAGAAGCAAAACTATTTACAGACATGGGTGTAGCGGGCGAAAATATGGCTCCACTTACCGATGGTGGATTTAGCGATCTTAAACCCGGTGGTAAAAACATTACAACCGAAATTGGTGGCGAGTTCCAGTTTACAGTTAAATATGAAGTTAGAACACGTAAATTCTCAGCTACCTACAAAGTAATTGGCGAACCAATATTACCACCCGATATTGAATTACCATCAAGAATGCATGCCATTGGCTCACCATTTGATTGGAGTTGGGATAATGCAAAATCACTTACTCCAGTGCATGGCTTTGCAGGAGCAGAAGGTTCACCAGGTACGCTAAAATCTATGTACTGGATGGTTCAATACTTCAATGCTGAAGATGAGATTAAGTTTAACTTCAACAAAGATTGGGACGGCAATGAGTTTGGTTACCCAGCTATATCAGATGAAGCTATTGCTTTTGCTGAGATAACAGACGGCGGAGGAAACATTAAAGTGGGCAAAGCTGGCTGGTACATTGTAACAGTTACAACTACATACAATGATGATGAAACTGGACTTGTACACTCAGTAGATTTCTATGCTCCCAATATCTATCTAATAGGTAATACTCTTGGTCAGTGGGAAACAGTTCCCGAAGGACTATTTACAGTTCCTGCCACTGCAGATGGTGAGTTTGTTTCGCCAGCCTTTGTTGCTGCCGATGCACTTCGCATTCACATCAAATTGGAAGGTATTGACTGGTGGAAAACCGAGTTTAATATTTTCAATGGTAAAATTGAATATCGTGGTAATGGTGGCGATCAAGATGCAGTAACTGTTGCTGCAGGTCAAAAAGCTTACCTCAAATTCTCTGATGGAACCGGCGAAATAAAGTAAAAGATTTTAACTAACTAAAATAGAACAAGACTGTTTGAAAGAGTATATTTACATATTTCTCAATTAAACAGTCTTGTTTATTTATACAAAGTCATGTCAAAAAAAATAACCCTCCTATTCATTGCTTTCTTTGCTGTACTTACACTAAGTGCCCAACAACTAAAAGTTGACCCCACCTTCTGGTGGAGCGGTATGCAAGAAACCGAACTACAACTAATGATTTATGGCGATGGTATTGCCAATTACACCACATCAGTAACTGCAAGTGATGTTACAATAAAAGAATCTGTTCGCCTAGCAAGTCCCAATTATCAAATTATATACCTTGATATCTCTAAAAGCAAAGCACAAAAATTTGATATTCTATTTACAGATGGAGACAAACAGATTACCTATCAATATGAATTGAAAGAGCGAGATGCTAAACGCAAAAATATAGATACTTTCAATTCAAGCGATGTATTGTATCTTATTATGCCCGACAGATTTGCCAATGGCAATCCGGCAAACGATAATATTAAAATGAATATGCCCTACAAAGTAGACCGTAAAGACCCCAATGCACGTCATGGTGGAGACATACAAGGCATTTCAAACAACTTAGATTATCTTTCAGATTTAGGCGTCACAGCCGTTTGGCTCAATCCTGTTCTCGAAAACGATATGGAAGGTGGTTCGTATCATGGATATGCTACAACCGATTACTACAAAGTTGATCCTCGCTTTGGAACAAATGAAGAATATGCCCAACTTGTGGAAGATGCCAACCAAAAAGGCCTAAAAGTAGTCATGGACATTATCTTTAACCATTGTGGAAGCGATCATCATTGGGTCACCGATATTCCATCGGCCGATTGGTTCAATAATATGGACGAATATGTGCAAACTTCGCACATCAAGGAGGTCTTTTTCGACAATTATGCGTCGGACTACGACACAAAGAAACTTACCGATGGTTGGTTTGTGCCAACAATGCCCGACTTGAATCAACGCAACCGACACGTAGCCAAATACCTCATACAAAATAGCATTTGGTGGATAGAATATACAGGCATCAATGGCATTCGCCAAGACACTTATCCATATGCCGACTATGATATGATGATTGATTGGTGTGAAGCAGTTGACAAAGAATATCCCGCATACAACATTGTAGGCGAAGCGTGGCTCAACAACCCCATCGGAACAGCATTTTGGCAAAAAGACAGCAAGCTGAACAATAAGAAAAACACACAACTCAAAACAGTGATGGATTTCAAACTAATGGGTTTGTCTCACTCAGCATTTTCTGAAGAAACAGGAGATTGGGGTGGTGGTCTGTACAACATCTACGAACACATGAGCTACGATTATATTTATCCCGACATCTATCACGTATTGCGTTTCTTAGACAATCACGACACCGACCGTTTCTTGAAAGAAATGCCCACTGATTTATCGTCCTACAAACAAGCCATTACATTTCTACTCACCATTCCAGGCATTCCTCAACTATACTATGGAACAGAACTACTGATGCATGGCAATAAAGGCCGAAGCGATGGCGACATTCGCTTGGATGTTCCAGGAGGTTGGATTGGCGATAAAGAGAACCATTACAGCCGAGAAGGACGTAGCGACAAGCAAAATGAAGCTTTTGATTACCTTCAGAAAATACTAAAATGGCGCAACGGAAACGACATTATTGCCAATGGCAAAATGAAGCATTATGCTGTAAATAAGGGAGTTTATCTGTATGAACGATACATAAACAATAAGAAGGTTGTGGTTGTTATGAATGGTACTAACAACAATGTAGAAGTAGAGATGGATAGATATGCCGAAACATTGGCCAACAGCACACAAGGTTTCGATGTTGTATCAAATCAAAACATACAGCTATCCAACACACTCAAACTATCACCAAGACAAACAATGATATTAGAATTGAACTAAAGCTTTCCCCTTCGGAAACCTTCTAAAAAACTACATCAAACGATGAAAATAATAAAAAAACTACATTGGATATATCTATTACTTTTTATTGCAATAGCTTGTAGTAGCGACCCAGAAGTTACACCCACTCCCCCCGACCCCATTGTGCCTGGCGTGAAAGAGGGTTTCAACATCAACCCATCAGCTCCCGATGCAGACAAAGATTTGACAATTCTTTTCAAAGCAGCCAAATCATCACCTCTCTACGGATACACTGGCGATGTGTATGCACACACTGGAGTAGTGGCTGAGGGAACATGGATGTATGTTCCAACCGAATGGGGCCAAAACACTCCCAAATGCAAAATGATAAAAGTCGAAGATAATGTGTGGCGCATCAATTACACCCCTACTCTTAGACAATGGTTTGGTTCGGGCGAAACTGCCATCAATACTGTGGGTATAGTAGTGCGCAGTTCTGATGGAAATAAGCAAACTGATGATTTTTTCGTCACCGTAACCGACTCAAAATACAAAGCATTTGAACCTGCCGCTATCAAAAATGCACCACAACCTGGAGGCCTCAAACACGGCATCAACATTGTGGACAATAGCACAGTTACATTGGTGATGTATGACAAAGACACAAAAGGAAATCACAAAGATTTTGCACACGTAGTGGGCGATTTCAACGATTGGACACTGAGCAACACCGACAAATCGCAAATGAACCGCGACGAAGCTGCGGGAACTTGGTGGATAACTATCACCGGTTTAAACAGCTCTAAGGAATATGCTTTTCAGTATTATGT
>JARICS010000106.1 GCA_029264035.1 Dysgonamonadaceae bacterium
CCTTAACAGAATCATTGAAACAAACTGTTGAGCGTATTCTACCATATTGGGAAAATGAAATATTGGCAAGTCTAAAGGATAACGACCAAATTGTTGTTGCAGCTCACGGAAATAGCTTGCGTGGTATTGTAATGCATTTGAAGAATATTTCAGAAGAAGATATTCTAAAATTGAACATACCCACAGGTGTTCCTTACGTGTTTGAGTTTGACAAAGACTTAAATGTAACAAAAGACTACTTCTTAGGTGATCCGGAAGAAATCAAAAAGCTTATGGATGCAGTTGCTAATCAAGCAAAAAAATAAACATCCTATTATAGAATATATAAAAAAAGGACCTAAAGTGGGTCCTTTTTTGTTTTCAAATTTTCCTTCTTTTTTATTTGTGAGCGGGTTCAAATTAAACCGTGCCATTTTCCATTCTTTATTGTTTTCGTAAAAGAGGCATTTCAGGGATCTCCTGCAAAAACATGTGTTTGGGTATTGCTCTTTAATTAAAAACACATGTTGATCCCATTTCAGCTTATAGTTCTGATAACATGGTCTAAATATGCTATATATACAAGAAAAGGGGAGTGAAAAAATATTTACTCCCCTTTATAATTTAAAATAAACGAATTTAATTTAGTCAATTCATTTATACATATTTCTCGAGTTTTTCAACAAAAACTTTTTTCGCTCCTGCACCTACAACTTTATCTACAATCTCACCATTTTTGATAAAAATTGTGGTAGGAATGTTTCTTATACCATATTTTGAGGTCGCTTCGTCGTTGTTGTCAACATCAACTTTTCCAATAACTGCTTTTTCTTTGTATTCTTCAGCAAGTTCTTCAATGATTGGTCCTACCATTTTGCAAGGTCCACACCATTCTGCCCAAAAGTCTATTACTACGAGTTTGTCTGTTTTTAGAACATCTTCTAATGTTGCATCTGTTATTTCAAGAGCCATAATTGTTTTGTTTAAATTGGTTTGTATTATATTTATTTCTTAATTAATTCACCTTAAATTTGATAGCTTCGTTACTCTTTAAGTAGTCTACCAACTTAGTTGTCACTGTTATTTTTGAGTTGCGCGCAAAGAGTTCAAGATTCAAATGAGGCTCGGCTCCGTGAACGTGGAAATATAACAATGTATTACCTGAATTGTTTTTTAACAATGCCGATAAATTCTCTACCGACTCGTGTGTAACTTCTGCCAAAGGCAATTGTATTGTTAGTTTCTCCAATAGCTTGTCCTTCACATCTGTAAGTAGTTGTATGCTGTTTATTTTAAACTCAAACTGAGTATCAGAATATCGTCTTGGTTGCACCCGTCCTTTAATGTATAACGATAGACCAGGACGAGCAAACCTACCATAATTGATGCTATCATCTCCAAAAAGAGGAATCTCAAAATTACCACTATAGTCTTCTATTTTAAATATAGTGAATGGTGAGCCATGTTTTGTTTGCCCCTCTCTGGTGGTAGTAACCATTCCTCCAAAAGTTACCTCTCTTCCGTTCATTTTATCCATATCGGCAAAGTCGGATGTAGAAGTATTGCACACATATTTGAGAATTAACTCATAGTCATCCAATGGATGAGCCGAGAGGTAAATACCTATTAAGTCGCGCTCTTTGTTTAGTTTTTCCAAGTCTGTCCAAGGGAGTGCCATGGGGATATCGGGACGTGCAATTTGCATAGAGAAATCGTCTCCAAACAATGAGTTCATTGTTGTGTGTTGATCTGCCTGAAACTTATTTCCGTATCGGATGAGTGTGTCAATAAAACCCTCATCTTTGTCATTTGTAGCAAGAAACTGCTCTCTGGTAATTCCGGGCAATGAATCGAATGCGCCGGCAAGAGCTAATGATTCAATCGTCTTTTTGTTACATGCAGTGGTAGGTACACGTTCTACAAAGTCGAAAATGTCGGTGAAATGGCCGTTTTTCTCACGTTCTTCGATAATAACTTTAACGGCACCATTAGCAACACCTTTTATGGCAGCCAGTCCAAAGCGCAAGTCTTTCTCTTTGTTTACCGAGAATTTAAAGAAAGATTCATTTATATCTGGGCTTAGCACGTTCATGCCCATAGAGCGGCATTCGTCCATAAACTTAGTAATCTCAACTATGTTGTTCAAGTTGTTTGACAGCACAGCTGCCATATACTCCGATGGATAGTTGGCCTTCAGCCAGGCTGTTTGATAAGCAATCCATGAGTAGCAAGTGGCGTGAGATTTGTTGAAAGCATATGAAGCAAACTTTTCCCAATCGGCCCATATCTTAAGCAATATTTTGTCGTTATGACCATTGTTGCGACCTCCTTGTAGGAATTTCTCCTTCAACGAGTTCATTTGGTCAATCTGCTTTTTACCCATTGCTTTACGCAACTCATCTGATTGTCCTCGTGTAAAGTCGGCTAACAATCGAGACAGAAGCATGACCTGTTCTTGATAAACAGTAATTCCATAAGTTTCGTCTAAGTATTGCTGCATGATGGGAAGGTCATAAGATATCTCTTCGCGTCCATGTTTACGCGCCACAAAGGATGGGATATAATCCATTGGACCTGGACGGTATAACGCATTCATCGCTATCAAGTCCTCAAACTTGGTAGGTTGCAATTCCTTTAAGTACTTTTGCATACCAGCGGACTCAAACTGAAACGTTCCGCTTGTTTTTCCCTGACTATATAGTTCGTAGGTCTTAGTGTCTTCTAAACTAATTTCACTAATATCAATTTTCTCACCCGTAGTATGCTCAATGTTCTCAATGGCGGACTTGATGATTGATAGTGTCTTCAGTCCTAAGAAGTCCATTTTGATAAGACCTGTCTCTTCAATAACAGATCCATCATATTGAGTAACCAATAGTTTCTCTTTGGTTGTTTTATCGTCGGCAGTACTCATCGGCACAATATCCGATATATCTGTTTGCGATATAATTACTCCACAAGCATGAACCCCCGTACTGCGCACATTACCTTCAAGCATCTGTGCATATTTCAATGTGTCGCGCACAATAGGGTTGTCGCTTCTCGCTGCTGCTTTTAGTTCGGGAACAAACTCAATGGCTGCAGTTAAAGTTACTTTTTTCTTCCCAGGTATTCTGTCGGGCACAAGCTTCGAGAGTCTGTCGGCTTCTGCCAGAGGCAACTTTTGAACACGCGCAACATCTTTGATGGCCGATTTGGTGGCCATGGTTCCGTAAGTGATGATACGTGCTACTTTTTCTTTCCCATATTTCTCGGTCACCCAGTGTAGTACGGTATCTCTACCTTCATCGTCAAAGTCCACATCTATATCAGGCATCGATATACGATCGGGATTAAGAAAACGTTCAAACAGCAGGTTGTATTTTAAAGGATCTATATCCGTTATTCCCAAACAATAGGCTACAGCCGAACCTGCAGCCGAACCACGTCCAGGGCCTACAGCCACGTCCATTTTGCGAGCTGCATTTATAAAGTCTTGAACAATTAAGAAGTATCCTGGAAAACCCATTGTCTTCATCGTCTCCAATTCAAAGTCAAGTCTTTCTTTTATTTCGTCGGTTAGTTTGTCTTTGTAACGTTTTTCTGCTCCTATGTAAGTGAGATGGGTCAGATAATCAGACTCTAATTTAATACGGACAACTTTTTCGTATCCGCCCAATCGTTTGAATACTTTGTTGCCAAACTCTTCTTTTAATTGTTCCTCGCTATAGCGTGAGCGATAATCTTCTTCCGTGCCGAATGAATCCTCTATAGGGAAAAAGGGCATCAATGCATCGTGGTCTATTGAGTAATGTTCTACTTTTTCGGCAATCTCAAGAGTGTTAGACAATACCTCGGGCATGTCGGCAAAGACTTGGTTCATCTCAGCCGTAGTTTTCAACCACTCTTGCTTGGTATAGCGCATACGGTTTGGATCGTCGAAGTCTTTGCCAGTACTCAAACAAATCAGTCTGTCGTGAGCATCAGCATCCTCCTCGTTCACAAAGTGTACATCATTAGTAGCAATAACCTTTACATCTAGCTTTTTAGCTATCTTTATGAGCTCTTTGTTTACACGCTCTTGCTTTACGAAGGTTGTAGCATCAGCATCGGGCCTGTTTGTTTTGTGGCGTTGCAATTCTAGATAATAGTCGTCGCCAAACACAGATTTGTACCATTTCACCGCTTCCTCGGCTTCTTCTATGTCGCCGCTGTCTATCTTTCTTGAAATCTCTCCTCCCAAACAGGCAGAGCTAACTATCAAGCCTTCGCTATATTTCTCCAGCAACTCTTTATCGATACGTGGACGATAGTAGAAGCCCTCTGTCCAGCTTTTAGACACTATCTTGATAAGATTTTGGTAACCTTTAAAGTTCTTTGCCAACACGACTAAGTGCCAACCACTTCCATCAACTTTGTCTTTTTGCTGGAATCTATCTCTGCGTGCTAAATAGCACTCACAACCAATGATGGGTTTGAATAGTTTTTTTTGTTCTAGCGCTAAGCTTTCCTTTAGTTGTTGTTCGACTATATTATTGTTATCAGATGGCTCGCTGTCTTTATTGTTGAGTTGAATCTTTTTAATTTCGCTCTCTATCTTTTTAATCTTCGATTTGACAGGAGCGTTTTTTTTACTCACACAATTCACAAAGTCTTTTACTCCGTACATAACTCCATGGTCTGTAAGGGCCAAGGCGGTCATACCATCTTTCACGGCTTTGTCTACCAAGCGGGCTATGCTTGCTTGTCCGTCTAGTAAAGAATATTGAGAGTGAACGTGTAGGTGTACAAATGGCTGCATTTCAGTATTATATATAAATCGTTATTTTTTGAGTCATACAAATATAAGTTTTTTATCATTACTTCTAAGCTTGAATTTCATATTACTTATTAAAACATTTTAATCGCTCAAGGACTCTATTAATAGTGAGAGAATTAGAGAATTTGTGAATTGTTGTATCAGATTACCCAATAAAAAAGGTCAACCCTTTCGAGTCAACCTTTTTTCTATATTATATTGTTATATCTACAATAGCAAAGTTATTAAGCAGAAACTCTCTCAAGCCACTTCAACATAAACAACATTGTGAACATTGATATGAGACAAGCAGTTACAAACACCATCCATGTTGCCCAAATAGGAATGCTCTCATAGAAAATTGTTCCAAATATCAGCAACTGATTACCCAGTGCTGTTGCACCTAGCCATGCACCTTGCATAATACCTTGATATTGTGGAGGTGCAACTTTAGAAACAAATGATAGTCCCAGAGGGCTTATAAATAGCTCGGCAACTGTAAGTATAAAGTAAGTTCCAATTAGTAGCATTGGTGTAACTCTTGCTGCATCGTTTAGTCCACCCATTTGAGTTACTTCTGCAGAACTTGGTAAATTAAACGAGCCTAATGCCATCACACCAAATGCAGCTGCAGCAATTCCCATACCTATAGCAATCTTTTTAGGAGTAGAAGGTTCCATTCCCCTGGCGCGTAACCAACCAAACAAACCAATTACAATTGGGGTTAAGAATACCACAAAGAATGGATTAAATAATTGGAATATCTCGGCACCTTGAATAGTAGTGAAGCCTAAGTCGATATTAATAATACTCAAATTGGTATAATCGTTGGCAAAGAATGTGAGCGTAACTCCATTTTGATGAAACGAAAACCAGAAGAAAATAACAACAGCAAATACCGAAAATAGTGCATACAATCTTTGGCGAACTTCGTCTCTTCCCATTTCAGCTACTGCAGGTCTTTCTGTAGTACCTGCCACTTTAATTACTTTTTGAGCAGGATCGGGAAGATGATTTTTGTTTTTAAGCCAAATCACTACAGATATCAACATTGCGAAAATGGCAACACCAAATGCATAGTGAAAACCTGTGTTAAAGACATTGAGATATTGATTGGCAAAAGTCATTAGATCACTTGGTGCAACAGCGCTTACTTGAGTAGAAAGTTCTGCAAATCGAGTTCCTGCCTCAGGAGTAAGAGTTCCTTTGATGAAACCGTGGCAAAGCGCAGGTAGGTCAGCATTGTATGCAAAACCATTGCGTTGTACCCACCAGTTACGAATACCTACTGCAATGAGAGGAGCAAAAAGAGCACCTACATTAATAAACATATAGAAAAGTTGAAATCCAGTGTCTCGATAAGCTGCATATTTTGGATTGTCGTACATTTGACCAACAACAGCTTGTAAGTTTCCTTTAAACAAACCATTACCAAACGCAATTACAAAAAGACCAAAACATGTGAGTGTTAGGTAAAGTGCAAAATTGGGTACAGGTGTTGGCGAGGGGATAGCAATGAGGGCATATCCAATGGTCATCATAAGTAGACCAGCCAAAATAGTTCCTTTATACTTCTTAGTTTTGTCGGCTATAAGACCTCCAACCAATGCTAAGAGATAAATCAACGCATAAAAAACTGAGTAAATAATGGTTGCAGGAGTTTTCTCCAAACCAAACTTAGACATAAGAAACAGCGATAGAATCGCCATCATTATGTAAAAACCAAAGCGCTCGCCCATATTTGAGAGGGCAGCTCCAATTAATCCTTTAGGATGATTTTTAAACATAGAATGTGACTTAATGGGTTAGTAATTCTTTAAATCTCTACTAATAGTCTTTGTAAATGACAGTTTTCTTGATTTATTGAATGTTTAAACCAAGATTTAAACTATCTATTATCAATGACTGAAAAGATGTAGATTTCTTTTTCTTCTTTTATTAATTGCAAATATAAAAACTATTTAATGATTTTCACTGAATTTTCATTTTTTCTATTTGATAAGATATCTCAAATGTCATGTTTAAAGAATATTTTAATCTTTGTAGGGTGTGAGTTAGATGCTTTAATAATCTGATAATATTATTAAATTGAGCACTTATATAAGTTTTTTATTGCTTTTTGTTGTTGTAAGTCAAAAAAAGCATTACATTTGCAAAGGTTATTCATATAAAACAACTGAATTGAAACATCTATTTTCTGCATACGAATTCTATTATTACTTTTACTTTACTAGGTAAGACAGGATTTAATATGCAAGAATGAGAATGTAAACATATATCATATATTATTTAAATCCTGTCGAACACATCGACAGGATTTTTTTATTTTTAGGGCATTTATAATAAAATCAAGTAGTTTCTTAAGAAACAGATTAATATGATTCAAACAACAAAGAGAAAAGTAGCCATTCAAGGCGGTTTAGGAGCCTATCATGAAGTTGCAGCGCGCCAGTACTTCTCTGACAATGAGGTGAGTATTTTACCCTGCGTCTCATTTCGTGATATCTTTGCTGAAGCAAAAAAAGATTCTACATTAATAGGCGTTATGGCTATAGAGAATACTATAGCAGGAGGGTTACTTCCCAATCACGACTTGCTAAAGTTGAATGATTTGTGGATAGCTGGCGAATGTAAGCTGCGCATATCCCACTGCTTAGCGGCTCTTCCAGGTCAAACACTATCGGATATTAAAGAGGTTACATCACACCCAATGGCACTGATGCAATGCGACGATTTTTTAGACACAATACCTGGTGTGAAAGTGGTAGAACACGAAGACACTGCGTTAGCAGCAAAAGATATTTCGGAAAACAAATGGCACGGAGTTGCAGCTATATGCAGTAGCTACGCGGCCGAACTCTACAATCTGGATGTTTTAGCTTCGGCAATTGAAACCAACAAGCGTAACTATACTCGCTTCTTAGTTTTGGCGCACGAACATATGCTTGCCGATTTGCAAAAGAATAACAATATAAACAAATCGTCGCTAGTTTTTGTGCTCCCTCACAGCGAAGGGAGTTTGTCACGAGTACTTTCAGTGTTGTCATTCTATGGCGTCAACCTCACACGTATACAATCACTCCCTATTATTGGTCGAGAGTGGGAATATCAATTTTATATCGATCTCACTTTCTCAGATTATCACAGATATAAACAATCTATTGAAGCAATAATGCCTTTAGTGGCAGATTTGAAAGTCCTAGGCGAATATAGCAAAGGCAAAAATATAGATATTGAAAATTAATAAAAGATGGAACATACTAATTTTATAGAACCGGCAGACCACGTAAAAAGCATTTCGGAATATTATTTTTCCGTAAAGTTACAAGAAGTTGCTAAAATGAATGCCGAAGGAAAAGATGTAATCAGTCTGGGCGTTGGTAGTCCCGATTTGCCACCTTCGGAGTATGTGGTAGATGAATTGTGTAAAGTAGCCAGTCGCAATGATATCCATGGATATCAACCTTACTCAGGTATTCCCGAATTGAAACAAGCTTATGCAAATTGGTACAACAGAATTTACAAAGTTGATATTGCTCCATCACAGGTGCTTCCTCTTATTGGTTCTAAAGAAGGAATCACACATATATCCCTAGCATTTCTCAATGTGGGAGATGGTGTGTTGGTACCCAATCCTGGTTACCCTACCTATACATCGGTGTCTAAATTGATGCGTGCCAATGTTATCACCTACGATTTGCTTGAAGCAGACAATTGGATGCCCGATTTTGAAACATTAGAAAATATGGACCTTTCTAGGGTGAAACTTATGTGGGTTAATTATCCCAACATGCCCACTGGTGCCAATGCTTCAATGGAGCTGTTTGAGCGTTTGGTTGCATTTGGCAAGAAACACTCCATCGTAATTTGTCACGACAATCCTTATAGCTTTATTCTTAACGATAAACCCATGAGCATATTGCAAGTGGAAGGAGCAAAAGACATTTGTATAGAGTTAAACTCTATGAGCAAATCGCACAACATGGCTGGATGGCGAATGGGGGTTTTAGTTTCTAATGAGCAATTTGTGCAGTGGGTGTTAAAGGTAAAGAGCAATGTAGATAGTGGTCAGTTTAGACCCATGCAAATGGCTGCCATTAAAGCACTTGATACACCCTTGCAATGGCACGACAATATGAACCTACTCTATGAGCAACGTCGACTTTGGGCATATAAAATAATGACTATTTTGGGATGCAAATTCAGCAAAGATCAAGTTGGATTATTTGTATGGGGAAAGATTCCGAGTTATGAGACGAGCAGTGAAGATTTGATCAATAGCATATTAGAACATGCACATGTATTCATTACCCCAGGCTTTATTTTTGGGAGCAATGGAGAAAGATACATACGTATATCGTTGGGAAGTTCGGCCAACAAGATAAAAGAAGCATACGAAAGAATAGCCGATTACTTAATAAATAGAAAAACAATAAGATAAGATATGAAAATAGAATCAATTTTGCTACCAGGTGTAGATGATAAACGCCCGTTAATAATATCGGGACCATGTAGCGCAGAAACAGAAGAGCAAGTAATGGAGGCCGCTAGGGAGTTGGCCGCTAGAGGGGTAAAGATATTCAGAGCAGGCATTTGGAAACCTCGCACTAAGCCTGGAGGTTTTGAAGGTGTTGGAATACCCGGACTCAAATGGTTGCAACGAGTGAAACAAGAAACTGGCATGTATGTGGCTACAGAGGTGGCAACAGAAAAACATGTGTACGAAGCCTTGAAACATGGTATTGATATGCTCTGGATTGGTGCACGCACGACAGCCAACCCCTTTGCAGTGCAAGAAATAGCCGATACACTGCAAGGTGTAGATATGCCCATATTTGTAAAAAACCCTGTGAATGCCGATTTGGAACTTTGGGTAGGAGCTTTTGAACGCTTAAACAATGCAGGTATTACTCGCCTGGGTGCTATTCATCGTGGCTTTAGCACTGCCGATAAAAATATTTACCGCAACCTTCCTCAATGGCACATCCCTATTGAGTTGAAGAGACGATTCCCCGATCTGCCCATTCTTTGCGATCCTAGTCATATTGGTGGAACTCGCCAATTGATTAAAACAATCTCGCAACAAGCAATGGATTTAAACTTTAAGGGATTAATCATCGAAAGTCATTGCAATCCAGATGATGCATGGAGCGATAGCAGCCAACAAGTTACCCCGGCAGAGTTAACGAAGATATTGGATTCGCTTGTCATTAGAGAAACTACTCAGTCAACAGAAGATCTGTCGGATCTGCGCTCTCAAATTGATGAGATAGACAATAGCCTACTCGAATTGCTAAGCAAACGCATGCGTGTGTCGAGAGAGATAGGTACTTACAAGATAGAGCACAAAATGCCCATCTTGCAAACCGTACGATACGACGAAATTCTGACCAACAGAATTGGTCAGGCCGAAAAGATGGATATGTCGGGCGGTTTTGCTAAGAAGTTTCTTGAAGCTGTTCACGAAGAGTCAGTACGTCAACAAATGGTGATTATGCATGCAGAAATCAAAAATGGTAATCTCGACAAATAAGATAGAACTAGTATATTAAAGGACATTTTTACTGCAGGCTGATTGCAAGCCAGAAAGAATAATAATTGAAACAGGAACAATGAGAATATTAATAGTGGGAGCGGGCAAGATGGGGTCGTTTTTTGCCGATTTGCTAAGCTTCGACCACGAAGTGGCTTTACTAGATATCGATCCTAAGAGATTGCGATTTATCTACAACACCCAGCGAATGACAAATCCTCAAGAGGTGGAGGCATTCAATCCAGAATTAGTTATAAATGCAGCAACCTTAACATACACCATAGAGGCTTTCAACTCCATTTTACCCTACATATCGCAAACGTGTATTCTATCGGATATTGCATCGGTGAAAACGGAGCTGAAAACTTTTTATGCCACAGTTAAGAGACCTTTTGTTTCCACACACCCCATGTTTGGACCCACATTTGCCAGTTTAAATGATTTGAGCACACAGAGTGCTATCATCATTTCGGACTCTGATCATATGGGTAAAGTGTTTTTTCGTGATCTCTACAATTGTATTAAACTACAAGTGTTTGAATACACCTTCGACGAGCACGACGAAACCATTGCTTATTCTCTTTCTATTCCTTTTGCCTCTACACTGGTATTTGCTGCAGTAATGAAGCACCAAGATGCACCAGGCACAACCTTCAAGCGTCACATGAGTCTAGCCAAAGGTTTGCTTTCTGAAGATGACTATTTGCTTTCGGAAATTCTTTTTAATCCATACACATCTGCTCAGGTGGAAAGGATTCGCGAGAAATTAAAAGAACTACTGCACATTATTAAAGAAAAAGATAGCGTGCATATGAAGCAATTTCTCACAGAGGTTCGAAAAAATATTGAGTAAGCAGCTTTTTTTTATTTTAGCAAGCAGTATAGTCACATAGTGA
>JARICS010000127.1 GCA_029264035.1 Dysgonamonadaceae bacterium
GTGCGTATTTGCTGTTGCAGATAGTATTCTTTTTGTTGTTGGTTCAGATCTTCGCGTGTTTTCATCTGAATGTTCATTTTCAGCTCCAACACTTGTGCTTCTCTGCTCATTATTTTCAACAACTCCATAGCTCTTTGCTTCTCCTTGTCGATATTGAGAAGCCCTTGCTTCTCTTTACTATCTATAGGCAAGTTGGTAGCGCTGTAGCTCACAAGCATTTTAGAGAAACCTTCACTATTGAGGGTTTGGATAAGTTCTTTGGGCGGTTCGCCCAACATATTTAGCATCTGAATCATGCTATCGCGTATAGATCCTAAAATGGCATCATACTCTTTGTCATTTTTCTTGGGTGCTATGCTCTCTTTTATTGTATACTTAGCCTTAAAGAAAGGTTCGGTCTGAGTCATTTCAGTCCATTCAAATCTCTGCTTGGCTTGCACAATGAGGCTGAAGTTGTCTTCAGAGAGTTCGATAACCCTCAGCACTTCGGCTATAACACCCACTTTGTACAAATCGTCCGCTTGTGGATCTTCATCGTTTGTGTCTTTTTGGCATACCATGCCAATATATTTGACTTTTTTACCCAAAGACTTCACCAATTTGATGGACTTTTCTCTACCTACAGATATAGGTAAGCTTGAACCGGGAAAAACAACGGTGTTTCTCAACGGTAATATTAATAACTCATCTGAAAGTAAATCTGCATCCATATCGAGGTTGCCCTCCATAAAATCTCCAGCTATAAATGATATTACATTCGGATCGTTTTCTTCTAAGATAAGCTTATGTAGTTTTGTTTGAGACATATTCTTTAGTTCAATCGTGTTATTTTGATTTAGCTCTCCTCTTCCTATTTTATTGACGAGTGGCTACTCTGTTAACGGAAAATTAGCTATGTTTGTTTTCAGATATATTTTTATGAGCATTTTGTTTTGCTCAATTTCATTCTATACCTGTATGTACATTACAATTGTCCAAATTCCGTGCCAAACTATTAAGTAGAATCTTTTTTATGTCAAATAACTTTTTTAGATTTAAGCAATTCGCCGTTTTTCAAGACCTATGTGCCATGAAGGTGGGTACAGATGGAGTATTGTTGGGAGCGTGGACTGAAGTGTCTGCTTGTAATCATATTTTGGACATTGGCACAGGCACAGGGTTGGTTGCTTTAATGTTGGCGCAGCGCAACCATAAAGCTACAATTAATGCCTTGGATATTGATGAGGGTTGTATGACACAAGCTAAGCAAAATATAGCCCGTTCACCTTTTGCAAGTCGGATTGACGTACAGCAAGTTTCTTTTCAAGACTTTGCGCATCATGCCGACAAAAAATATGACTTGATTGTTTCGAATCCACCTTATTTTCAGAATGCATTGAAATCGCCCACTCTTTCTCGCAATCATGCCCGCCACAATGACTCACTCTCTTTCTATGATATCCTCACATCGGGTGCTCCTCTTTTGTCAGAGGGAGGACACATTGCTTTGATACTTCCATACGAGTTTAAGCAAACTATTGTGGATCATGCCGCCACAATGCAATTATTTCCCAATAGAATTACCAATGTATTTCCTTTGCCCGACAGGCCTGTTAAACGTTTGTTGATAGAGTTTAGTGCAATAGAAAGGGAGTGTGTGGAAGATGATTTGACAATAGAAATCAGCCGCCACCAATATTCTGATGATTTTAGTGCATTGACAAAGGAATTTTATTTAGATAAATAATATTGTTTTACACTTTCGATTCTACGTTTTGATGTGAGTAAACATTTTATTACTTCCCAAGAATCCGTTGTTGCTTCATCTGTCAGCATTATCGCTTTCCAAGGTTTTTTTTGTGTATCTACTTTGCAAATTATCTTCTTCTGCCTCTATTTGAGTTGTGAAAATTGTTGCTGAACTACTTTCGGAGGCTGTTTTCATTGCAAATCGCTTTTTTTTGAAGAAAACATGGTCTCAAAACAATTTTCATTTGAGAAATGCTATGGTTATATACTTGTTTTTATTTATATTTGTAAAGAAACAAGTCAAATATCCTCTTACAGGCTAAAGTTGGAGGGATAGGTTGATTTGTAGTCTAATCTTAATGAAAATGCAATTAAAAAGAATTAGTATATCCAAATTATTGTAGCTGGAGCTTCCTGTATTGATTAATGAAGTCATCAGGATTGTGGAAAAGAACAATCCCAAATATCTGGGGCTACATTCATTGCAGAGATTGCAGTTGGAAGATCAGCAACAGATGAAGTTGCTAAAAATGAGAGCTGCAGCATATCCACTTACAAAGAGGGTGCAAAATTTGCGCGAAAAGGAGTGTAAATGTGCAGGTGCTATTTTTTCGCACATGCTGTCTGCTGAGAGTATAGATATAGATAAAATTCGTTCTCCAGTAATAATTACTATGCATACTGTGAGTCGTTTCTTGGCAGGGCTGAGAAAAAACAATGAAAGTGTATCAAGGAAACCTTTCATCAGTTTTTGGTGAATCTTGTCGAACATTCCGAGGTGTATGATGCTCTTTCTTTGTTAGGCTTGCATTTTTCGTCGACGAGATGCAGCAGGTGAATAAGCAAAAGATTGAGTTGATGGAAAAGCGAGATGAGTATGTTTTGAAGGACCAGCCTGAAGCTGTCAGCAAAGCTATTCAAAAAAAGCCCAGAATAATCTCAACTTCCTGTTTGATGTAATTGAGAAGTATAATAATGCAAGTGATATGTACAACTACGATGCGCTTATCGGAGAGCTGAATATATAATTGATTCAATATGCAACCATTATCAATTCACGCAAAACTCACAATAAGAAGAAATCGGTCTAAAAAAAGACAAACAAGACTAAAGCCTCTTGAAGAGAGGGCTTAAAAGTCATACGAGTTCTTTCGTGGATAGAACATTTGCAATTCAGTGTCTATTTTTGTTGACATAATAAACATGTTGTGCAATTTAATAAATATATTTGCTTTTTATTGTTGTTATTAGTCTCACTTAAAAAATAAATTTAGAATATGAAAAGATTAAATTATTACCTCTTGTTTTTGTTGGCAGTAATGAGTTTTACACCCATACAAGCCACCGATACTATACGTGTGAAGCAGACCAAGACACCTGTTTTGATTGAAAGAGAAGACAATGTGCTGTTTTACCTCCACGTTGAAGCTTCTGAATCGGAAATGCTAAACGAATTGAAATTCAAAATTTCAGACAATACAAATCTCGACGAGATTGAGTCTATAAAACTCTATTATAGCGGTACAGAATCTGTGCAACGCGAAAAAGAGATATACTATGCGCCAGTTCAATATATATCAAGTCACAGCCCTGGCAATACGCTAAAAGCAAATTCTTCTTACTCCATAAAAGTAGAAGAGCAGAGAAAACCGAGTAGAAATGTTACTTTCTCACCCAATTACAAGCTTTTTCCTGGAATAAATTACTTCTGGATAAGTCTTCAGATGAAACCATCGGCTTCTGTGCTTTCTAAAGTAGATATCGAGCTAATATCTGCACAGTTAGATAATAAAAATGCGCCTCTATTGTTTAGCTCCGAGCGTGCTCCTCACCGTATGGGTGTAGGTGTTAGACATGCGGGCGATGATGGTGTAGCTGCTTTTAGAATACCCGGATTGGCTACTTCTAACGAGGGTACACTATTGAGTGTCTACGACGTTAGATACAATAGCAGTGTAGACTTGCAAGAACACGTAGATGTGGGCTTGAGCCGAAGTACTGACAAAGGTAAAACATGGGAAAAGATGATTATCCCAATGACGTTTGGCGAAGATGGTGGACTTCCACAAGCGCAAAATGGAGTGGGCGACCCTGCAATATTGGTTGACACGCAAACGGGCACTATATGGACAGTAGCCGCATGGACACATGGAATGGGAAACCACAGAGCATGGCATAACTCGCAAGATGGTATGAGTAAGGAGCGCACTGCCCAATTGGTGCTATCTAAAAGCACGGACGATGGCAAAACTTGGTCTGATCCTATTAATATTACCGATCAAGTGAAAGACCCATCGTGGAAATTCTTGCTGCAAGGTCCTGGACGAGGCATAACTATGTTGGACGGTACGCTTGTTTTCCCCATTCAATATATCGACTCTACACGCATACCCAATGCAGGAATAATGTATAGCAAAGACAGAGGCGAAACATGGCATCTGCACAACCATGCACGCACCAATACTACCGAAGCACAAGTAGCAGAAGTTACTCCTGGCGTTTTGATGCTCAACATGAGAGACAACCGTGGTGGAAGTAGAGCTGTAGCCACAACTACTGATTTGGGAGAAACTTGGACAGATCACCCTTCATCGCGCAGCGTCTTGCAAGAGCCTGTTTGTATGGCAAGTTTGATAAAAGTGGAGGCAAAAGATAATGTTTATCGAAAAGACATGCTACTCTTCTCTAACCCAAACACCACACAAGGTAGACATCACATTACCATAAAGGCAAGTTTGGACGGAGGTCTCACATTCCCAACAGAGTATGATGTGTTACTGGACGAAGATCATGGTTGGGGATATTCTTGCCTGACAATGATTGATTCAGAAACTGTAGGCATATTGTATGAGAGTAGTGTTGCACACATGACTTTTCAGGCAGTTGCCCTCAAAGATATTTTAGGAGAACAATAAAACACTTATAGTAATATCAATTACAAACTAAACGATAAACCCACACCTTTTCCCTTTGCACTATATGGATTGCAATGGCTTGCCATATCTGTGCCAACAATATTGATTTTGGGACGTGTCCTCAGTGAAATTCACTTTGAGGATGCACCTTCCCAAATTCTATATATGCAAAAACTCTTTGTCTTAGGGGGTGTTTTCTTGATTGTGCAAATATTGTGGGGGCACAGACTGCCTCTTATCATTGGGCCTGCATCAGTGTTGCTTATTGGTATTGTTTCATCATTGGGTTTTTCTTATTCGGTCATCTATACTTCTGTTGCCATTGGCGGAGTACTCATGTTGCTCTTGTCATTGAGCGGTTTGTTGGCAAAGATCAATTTCTTGTTTACTTCCCGCATCATTGTTGTCATATTATTGCTCATAGGCTTTACCTTAACGCCAGTCATATTGAATTTGTTATTTGAAAACGCTACGGGGTTTGAGAATTTTCATTTTTGGTTTGCTATTGCAATGGTTTTGCTGATGCTTTTGATGAACAAATGGTTTGTGGGAGTTTGGAAATCTGTAGTTGTTTTGTTAGGTTTGGTTATAGGTACACTTGTTTACATACAGTTTGGCAAACCAATGGATCCATTTGAAACTACAACATTGTCTGAAATACTATCGTCAGATAAAGCCTCTTTATTCATCTTTCCCCTTGAGTTTGACTTTGGCGTAATTGTAGCATTCATATTTTGCTATTTGGCTCTGCTCATCAATGAGTTGGGCTCCATACAATCTATGGGAAGCATATTGAATGTAGAGGATATGGAAAAACGAACACAACGAGGAGTGGCTGTGACAGGTATTTCAAATGTTTTCGCTGGCTTGACTGGGGTTATTGGTTTAGTCGATTTCTCGTTTAGTCCGGGCATTATATCTGCCACAAGGTGTGCTTCTCGCTTTGTATTGATTCCTGCTGGAGTAGGGCTTATGGTTATATCACTCTTCCCTGGCTTGGTAAGTTTATTAAATCAAACTCCATCATTGGTCATCGGGGCCATTATGTTTTATTTGATGGTCACTCAATTAGCTTCAGGGTTTCATCTTATGCAAAAGCAAAAGGCTGTTATCGATTTCGAGTCGGCTATCGTGATAGGGTTCCCCATTATGTTGGCTGTGTTGATATCCTTTTTGCCAGTAGCAGTTGTAGAGGCTGTACCATCTATTGTGCGTCCTATATTGACCAACGGTTTTGTGATGGGCGTAATAATGGTAATTGTTTGCGAGCATTTTATCTTCAGAAAAATAAAAGCTTAGCAATATGAAAACAGTTGTGTTCTATGACAGTCTATGTGGTGTATGTAACTATTGGGTAAATTGGATTTTGGAGAACGACACCAAAGAAGTTTTTTACTTTGTTGCATTAGAGTCTGATTTTGCTACTCAATTCTCGCATCATTTCAACTATGAGTTTCCAACTGAAACCATTGTTATTTGGGATGAGCATGAGGGATTCTTTAAAAAGTCTGATGCAGTCATATATATACTTCTATCAATTAAAGAATCTTCTTTTCCCGCAAAAGCATTGCGGTTTTTCCCTAAAATTCTAAGAGATTGGGGCTATTCTATCTTTGCCTATTTCAGACGATATATAAAGTTGAGTAAATGCAAAATCCCTTCTTCAGAAGAGAGATCACGGTTTTTGACAAACCAATCATTTCAGGTTTTTTTGAATAAGTGTAAAGATTGATTGATTCTATAGGCTTAGATAGATTTAAAAATAGTACTTTTGTTTGATAAATGTAAAACATCGAAATATCTTTATGAAAGAAGTAAGAATATTAGACAAGGATTTCGAATTATTTATCGATGCCGATACTATACAAAAGAGCATTAAACGTCTTGCGATAGATGTGAATAAGGATTTAGAAGGTAAAGACCCTATTTTTATTGCTATCCTTAATGGCTCTTTTATGTTTGCAGCCGATTTGATGAAGCATGTTACTATACCATGCGAAATTACTTTTGTTCGAATAGCATCCTACAAAGGAATGAACAGTACAAATGAAGTGAGAGAAGTATTGGGACTAAAAGAGTCTATCAAAGACAGAACGATAGTAATTGTTGAAGATATTGTAGATACAGGCAATACTATCGAAGCGTTGATAAAACAATTTGAAATGCAAGGGCCTAAGGAAATTAAGATTGCAACTTTACTCTTTAAACCAAAAGCCTTGGTGAGAGATATCAAACCAGATTATGTAGCTATTGAAATACCCAATGATTTTATAGTAGGTTTTGGTTTGGATTATGACGGATTTGGTCGTAATTTGCAAGATATTTATAAAATCAAATTGTAGAAGAAGAGACCATTCCTATTAATGTAGATTATAAATAAATGAAAATATAGCTACTATAAAAGCAGAATTAACCGTTTTTTAAAATTTTTACTTCGAAAAATAGAGCGCATATCAAAATATTATCTATTTTTGTAATTGAAGACAACGGTAAGTATTAACCAAAACACATTAAAAACAAAAACATGGAAGTTAAAAAAGCACCGAAAGCAAACATTGAAACGCAAAAGACTACGTTTTTCCTTATGGGAATGGTAGTTGCTCTTGCAGTTCTATTTGTTGGCTTTGAGTGGTCATCTACCATTACTAAGTTAGATGAAGCCGTGGTAGTGCAAGATGTGCTGGCTGAAGAGGAAATTGAAATCACTCAACGCGATCCAACTCCTCCGCCTCCACCTCCACCACCAGAACCAGAGGTACCCGAAATTATCGAGGTAACAGAAGAGAAAGTTGAAACCAAAATTGATTTATCTTCTCTTGAAGACGATCAATCCAAGGCACAAGTTCAAACCTATACCCCTCCTCCACCTCCAAAACCAGTAGAGGAAGAGGCAACAGACGAGATTTTTGTGGTGGTTGAAAAGCAACCTGAATTTCCAGGTGGAACCACAGCTTTAATGAAGTTTTTAGGCGATAATATCAAA
Organism: Dysgonamonadaceae bacterium; assembly: GCA_029264035.1. Classification (GTDB taxonomy): domain Bacteria; phylum Bacteroidota; class Bacteroidia; order Bacteroidales; family Dysgonomonadaceae; genus UBA2632. Next base: position 7,627 of record JARICS010000127.1, read on the forward strand.
TATCCAGTTATTGCACAAGAAAATGGTATTCAAGGACGTGTTATTACAAATTTTGTAGTAGAACGTGATGGAAGTATCTCAGACGTGCAAGTAGTAAGAGGACAAGACCCTTCTTTGGATAAAGAAGCTGTACGTGTAATTAAAACAATGCCCAGATGGACTCCAGGACAACAACGTGGAAAACCAGTACGCGTACGTTTTACATTGCCAGTTGTTTTCCGTCTTCAGAACTAATTTACAAATACAAAATATTTGTACTTCAATAAAAATAAAAGCTGCTTTATACCCTTAAAGCAGCTTTTATTTTATCTATTCACATCTACAAGTTATACCAATAATGACACATACATCTGAATATTTAGAAACTAAAATCAATAATGCTCTTGAAGAGTTGAACTATGAGAGAGATCCTAAATCATTGTTCGACCCCATTCAATATATCTTATCTTTAGGTGGAAAAAGGCTCAGGCCTATTCTGGCTTTTATGGCTACAAATCTATTCAATGATGATATTGATAAAACTATCAATCCCGCAATAGGTATAGAGATATTTCATAATTTTAGTTTACTTCATGACGATCTTATGGATAATGCCTCCATAAGACGTGGAAAACCTACTGTGCACATAAAGTGGAATGCTAATACAGCTGTGTTGTCAGGAGATGCCATGTTGATTGATGCTTATAAATACATAACTAAAGTAGATACAGATGTATTACCTGCTATTCTTGATGTTTTCACCACAACAGCCATGCAAGTTTGTGAAGGGCAACAATATGATATGGATTTTGAGAAACGATTGAATGTAAAAGAGTCTGAATATTTAAAGATGATTCGTTTGAAAACAGCAGTGCTTCTGGCAGCCTCCTTAAAAATTGGTGCAATTATGGGCAATGCTACCGATAGTGATGCCAATAAATTGTATGATTTTGGTATTAATATTGGGATCGCTTTTCAGTTGAAAGATGATTTACTTGATGTATACGGTAATCCCATTGATTTTGGTAAAAATATTGGGGGTGATATATTGTGTAACAAGAAAACATTTCTACTTATTAAGGCGCTCGAAAATAGTAATGAAAAGAGCAACGCAGCTCTTCAACAATGGATAACAGCTGAAAACTTTGACCCAAAAGTCAAAATAAATGCTGTTAAAGAAATATACGATGATTTAAAATTGGAGACTCTTACCGATAAACTCATCCAAAAATATTACCTTGCAGCATTGAACTGCTTATCGGAGGTAAATGTATCGGACGAAAAGAAAGAACAACTTCTGGTTTACACTAATAATTTGATGAATAGAGAAAGATAAAACAGACCTATTTTAGTGATAACATGCAGTCTTATGTTTTTATTTTTCCAATATACGCTAAATAATAGATATGCCTTATAGAAGACTACCAAATACTGATAGTGCTCGTATAAAAGCTTTAAAAACAGCAATCGACAAATGTTCGGACACCGATTTTAATGAGGTTGTTGTTTCTATGAAAACTTTATATAAAGCAAAGTCTGCGGTTGGAAAGTTTGAGAGGATGTGCAAGCTTTATCAACAAACTTTCGAAACCCAGATTAGAGCCAATAAATCTTTTCAGAAGCAAATTAAAAATGCACGCATGTACATATCTCATTTTGTTCAGGTGCTATACTTAGCTGTGATACGCAACGAAATAAAACACGATCATCTTACTTTATATGGTTTAGAAAACAGCGAAATGCTTGTTCCCGACTTGTCAACTAATGAAATGTTGCTCGAGTGGGGTCAAAATATAATTGCTGGTGAAGAGGCACGTATTGCAGAGAGGGGTGTTCCTATCTACAATCCCACTATTGCAAAGGTGAAAGTGATGTACTCCATTTTTAAAGATGCCTACAAAACACAGCAAATACATCAGAAATCGACAAATAGAACGCAAGAAGATGTGGTGAAGTATCGGAAAGAAATTGATGAAATAATTTTAGATTTGTGGGATCAAGTAGAAGAGGCAAACATTGATATGCCTCCAAAAAAGAAAATAGATAAGAATAAAGAGTATGGAATTGTCTATTACTATAGAAAAGGAGAAACAATAGAATAATGCTAATTGATACACACGCTCATGTCTATGTAGACAGCTTTATTGAAGACCTCTCAGAGGTTGTGTTACGGGCAAAACAGACCCATGTTGAAAAGGTAATTCTGCCTAACATAGATGTATCTACAATTGAGTTGCTCAAAAAAGCAATGAATGAATATCCAGATTTCTTTTTACCCATGATGGGGCTCCATCCTACAAGTGTGAAAGATAATTATAAACAAGAGTTGGATATTATATACAAAGAGCTTAATAGCAACAATGAATATGTTGCAATCGGAGAGATTGGAATAGATCTATATTGGGACAATACATATATAAAGCAACAAGTAGAAACTTTTGAAACACAGCTTAGATGGAGCATCGACAAGGACTTGCCTGTGGCAATTCATTCTCGCAACTCTTATAAGGAAATTATAGCATCTGTGAATAAAATTGGGGGAGATAATTTGCGAGGCGTATTTCACAGTTTTAGTGGTGATGCCCATGATTTGAAAGAGTTGTTGAATTTTCAAAACTTTTATATCGGCATTAACGGTATAGTTACTTTTAAGAATTCAAATTTGAGGGATATTTTAAAAGATTGCCCAATACAAAAAATCGTCTTAGAAACAGATTCGCCTTATTTAAGTCCGGCTCCATATAGAGGAAAAAGAAACGAACCTATGTACTTAGAGCATATTAATAAGGCATTATCTGATATTTATGCCATTGATCCAATAGAAATGGCACAAATAACAAAAACAAATGCAATGTCTCTTTTTGATTTAAGTCACTGAAAGACTGTTTTTTATATAAAATAGTGGGGTCTATCCCTTTATTCATCAACAAATTTATTTCATTTAAGGATGGTAATGTTGGATAAATTCTCTATTTTTGTCAATAATATTAGATGTAAGTGAAAAAAAAGTCGTATTTTGCAACGATTTCAGTCACTATCATCATTTTGGAGAGGTGCTCGAGTGGCTGAAGAGGCACGCTTGGAAAGCGTGTATACGCCAAAAGTGTATCGTGGGTTCGAATCCCACTCTCTCCGCAATAACTGTGATACGTTAGAGTGTTAGACAAAAAAGCAAGATAAAACGTTTATAATTAATAGTAATAACGTCAATAATCATTTTAAATTAATAACAACAAGTTAAATTCTTTAATCCTCAAAAAATTGAACACACAATGAAAAAGTTATTTGCAATTTTCGCAATTCTAGGACTTATGTCAGTAGGGTTGCAATCGGTTCTTTTAGCACAAGACGCAGAAGCACAACCAGCTTCTGAACAAGTTTCTGCACCAGCAGTACAAGATGATGTAGCTAGTTCATCAACAGTTGTTGAAGAACCCACAGGTTTTCACAAAGCTCTAAAGATTAAATTTATTGAAGGTAATGCTTTCTTTATGAGTTTAGTTGCTATTCCATTAATTCTAGGTTTGGCATTTTGTTTAGAAAGAATTATCTATCTAAGTCTTGCTGATGCTCATGTAGAAGACATGTTAAGCGAAATAGGCACTGCACTAGACAGAGGTGACGTAGAAGGAGCTAAAACTCTAGCACGCAATACAAGAGGCCCAATTGCTTCTATTGTATATCAAGGCTTGCTACGTATCGATCAGGGTGCAGAAGTGGTAGAACGCTCAGTAGTATCATATGGTGGTGTACAAGCTGGTTTGTTAGAAAGAAATCTTTCTTGGATCACATTGTTTATTGCAATGGCTCCATCTCTTGGTTTCTTGGGAACAGTTATTGGTATGGTACAAGCATTTGATGATATTCAACGTGCTGGTGATATTAGCCCTACAATTGTAGCTGGTGGTATGAAAGTAGCTCTTATTACAACTATTGGTGGTCTTATTGTTGCTCTTATTCTTCAATTATTCTATAACTACATTTTGAATAAAGTTGAAACTATCCTTAACAAGATGGAAGATGCTTCAATTACATTCCTTGATCACGTAATCAGATACAATGTAAAACATAAAATATAATTAACCCAATGGCAGTAACAAAAATATCTAGAATTTCGCGTTGGACATTATATGCCTTATCAGCAGTAACAATTGTTCTTATAGCATTGTTCTTCTTTGGAGGAAATGTCTCACCCGAAAATCAGTACGCGGAATTAGTCGGCATTGTCGAGCCTAATTTCACAAATGGACTTCTTTATTGGATATATATATTGTTAGCAATAACAGTATTTGCAGTGTTTGCTTTCTCTATAATGGGTTTTATCAATAGTTTTAGACACAATAGGAAACGAGCTATTAATTCGTTACTAACTTTAGTTGTCTTTGCAGTATTATTGGTAATTGCCTATACTATTGGAGATGGAACACCCTTAAATATCTTAGGATATGAAGGTACCGATAATGTGCCAGCTATGTTAAAGCTGACAGATATGTGGATTTATTCTGTATATATCTTGATGACATTAACTATCTTGGCAATGCTATTTAGTCCTCTAATCAAAAGAATAGGTAAACGGAAATAATAATTATTTCCAGATAAAACATTTAAAAATATGGCTAAAAGAAATAAGAAAGTACCTGACGTTAACTCAAGTTCGATGGCAGATATTGCTTTCCTTTTGCTTATTTTTTTCCTTGTTACCTCTTCAATGGATACAGACAGTGGATTGGCAAGACGCCTGCCACCACCCCCACAGGATGAAGAACAACTCTCTGAGATAAAAGTCCAAAGACGTAATCTTATGCCGGTTTTGGTAAACTCTTTAAACCAAACAATGGTAGGTGATGTTCACTATGATAATCTTAGGGAACTCCAAGGCAAGACAGGTAAACAAAGTTTAAAAGATAAAGTGAAAGAGTTTGTGGTAAATCCAAACAATAGTGAGGATTTACCTGAGCTTTTTGAAGAAGATTTTGGTTCACCAATAGGAACAGTTCGTGTGACAAAAGATCACATAGTATCTCTTCAAAATGACAACACAACAAGTTATAAAGCATATCTTGCAGTTCAAAACGAATTGGTGAAGGCTTATAACGAACTAAGGGAAGAAGCAGCAAGAAGGTATTATAACAGACCCTACGAAGAACTTCTTATAGATGAGAAAGATTTAATTAATAAGGTTTATCCTCAGCGAATTTCTGAGGCAGAACCAAAAAGTTATGGAGAAAAGAAATAATGGGAAAATTTAATAAATCAGGCGGACGTGAGATGCCAGCTTTAAATACCTCTTCTTTACCTGACATGATTTTTGCGATTTTATTTTTCTTTATGGTTACAACAACCATGAGAGAGGTTACATTAATGGTGAAATTTAGAATTCCTGAAGCATCGGAAGTTCAAAAATTAGAGAAAAAATCGTTGGTTACCTATATTTATATGGGACAACCAGTTGATCCAAAGTTTGGTACAGGAACTTTTATGCAATTGAATGACAAGTTTGCAGAAGTAGAAGATATACATGATTATATTGCATCGGAACGAAACATGTTAAGTGAAGCAGACCAGCAATTTATGACCGTATCTTTGAAAGTAGACGAAGAGACTCAGATGCGTTACGTAACTGAGGTGAAGCAAGCATTAAGAAGAGCTTATGCTCTTAAAATAAGTTACTCTTCTCGAAGAGGAGATAACTAACTTACCGAAAGGTAATGTTGTAAATTAAACAGAAAAAAGCTAGATCACTACGATCTAGCTTTTTTCTGTTTGCCTATTGCCGATGAGCTCATAAATGATGAAGTTGTAGAGAATTATCTCTTGAAGCAATTAATAAAATAGCCATTAGAGATGATCTAATGGCTATCTTATTTATATTTGAAGTGATTGATAAGTTTGGTTGAACAACTAAACTATCAGTCACATTGTTATATGTTAGTATTGCAAATGATTATTAGTCAACCCAATTCATAACATTAGCTGGGGGACGCTTTGCTAATAATTCTTTCTTCATAAAATCCATATAGGGAGGTACATGATTGAAAAACTGATAGAAACCTTCACACAAGTAGTTCAATCCATATTCACCATACTTGTCGTAAGTAAATCTATTTTTAGGACACTCACCATTGCAAGCAAACAGTACGTTGCACTCTTTGCACTGTTGTGGAAGCTTATCAAATTTGTCAGCTCCAAATTTCAGTTGTTTGTCAGAATACATCATAGAGGCAAGTGGTTCATTGTAGATATTGCCCAACTTGTACTCTGGAAACACAAAGTGATCGCAAGAATATACGTCACCGTTAAACTCCATCACGCCTGCATGTCCACATGTTTTAGCCATAGTGCACACTCCAGGTTGTTCGCCCACCCAGTTGGCAAGCGTAGAGTCAAAAATTTGGATGAATAGCTTACCAACATCCTTCTTTACCCATTCATCAAATATTGTGCACAGGAAGTTGCCCCATTGCTTAGGTGATACACTGAAGGGTGCCAATTGAGCCTCTGTATCTTTTGCACTGGCAAGTGATGTAGAAGAAGATTTATCATCCTTTATCCGTTCCACGATAGGCGCGAATTGCAAGAACTCGCAACCAATCTCTTTGAAGAAGTTATAAAACTCCAATGGATAATCGGCATTATAATCATTTACAACCGCCATACAGTTGTATTGTACTCCGTGTTTCTTCAATATTTTAATGCCTTGCATTACTTTATGATAGGATGGAGCTCCCATTTTGTTTTTACGATACTCATCGTGAAAGTCTTGAGGTCCGTCAATAGAAATACCTACCAAGAAATTGTTCTCTTTGAAAAACTCACACCACTCATCAGTAAGCAATGTACCATTGGTTTGGATTGAATTATCTATTTGACGACCACGTCCGTATTCTTTTTGCAATTCTACTGCTCGTTTGTAAAACGACAATGGTCGCATCAAAGTTTCGCCACCATGCCATGTAAACATCACCTGTGGCATTGTTTGCGAGCCGATGTATTCTTTTACGAATCGCTCCAAGAGCTCATCGCTCATTACATGTTTGGGGTTGTGAGTGTATAGTTTCGATTTTTCCAGATAATAGCAATAGTCGCAAGCTAAGTTGCATAATGCTCCCACTGGTTTGAGCATTACATATAGTGGTTTTGAAAATGGTGCAAATGTTGACATAATAAATTATATTTATAGAGCAAAAGTAAACAAATTAGAGTGATTGAGGGTTATAGTTCTTACAATAATTGTGAAATCACAAGATATCAAATACTATTTAACTAACAAGTAGAATATAAGAGGTTTATGTTCTAATATTTGATGATTGAATTAAACACCTAATTAATAACATACAGAATGATAAATAAAAATGCACTGGTCAATGTCGGATTATTAGTTTTAAGAATAGGAATTGGGATAATATTCATTATCCATGGTTTACCCAAATTAATGGGTGGTGTGGAAACATGGACTCAGCTTGGTTCTACTATGTCTATGATAGGCATTTCGTTTGCACCTGCTTTTTGGGGTTTTATGGCTGCTGCTGCTGAAACTATTGGAGGATTGTTTATTATTTTAGGCTTGATGCATCGTCCGGTAGCTCTTATGCTTGTGTTCACAATGATAGTGGCAGTTCTTATGCATGTCATGTCAGGAGACCCATTTGGAGTCTATTCGAATGCTTTGAAAGCTTTAGTTGTTTTTGTTGCTTTAGCCATTACAGGACCTGGTAAATATTCTATTGATTATAACTATTTTAGAATGATCTCATAATTACTCTTTAGCCACCAAACAAAATTGCAGCTCTGATTTATCAGGGCTGTTTTTATTTCTAAGCATTAACTACATCAGAAGGGAAGGATATTAGATTAAAATGTCATCCTATGCATTGGATTCGAGAAATACTCTATGGAAATGCAATCCTACACGTTGTTTTTAAAAAACTACTGAATTGAGATGCAATCTCCCATGTCGGATTGGAATTTTGCTCAATCGATATGCTATCCACCATGTCGGATGTGGAGTACATTCTATGGAAATTCAATCCCCCACGATGGATAAGAGAAACATTTGATGGCAGTGAAATCTTACACGTCGGATTTGAACATCACTCGATGGAAATATAATCCCCCACGTTGGATTAGAAAAACACTCGTTGGAAATGAAATCTTACACGTCGGATTAGAAAACCATCTTCTTTCATTGAGAATTGCTAATGTTTGAAAGAATTTTAGATAATTAGAGAGAGATCTTTGAGAATGTCTGGTTTATTCTTGGTAATGTATTGAAGCCATTAAAGTCTATAAATGAGTTGTAAGTAAGTTGTTTGTGAAAACTAAAAATGAGGGCAGATTTGGAAGGACAGAAAGTCAGGGTATTATAAAAGTATAGGCATAAAAAATGGGTAAGCTTACTACATCGCGCCGCTACAACCAAATACCCTTGCTGCGATCAAGCCCTGGGGGAGTTCAATGGGAGCTGGCCGTGTAGGACTTACCCAACTGCAAAGATACATCATTTTATTTAAAAAGCAAAAATCTGGAATAGTTTTTCTTCTATTATTTTTATTATGTATGTAGTGCACTCATTTACCAACCAATGGTGTAATGGTTTGAGTTCTATAAACTAAGCTTTTACATACATTTATCGGTTTAGAAAATATGTTTGAAAATAGTTGAGTTTTCTTCTACTCTATTAGATGAAACTAAGAGAGCTTACACTGCATTGCATAATCTGTAACTATACGCTTTGCTTTAAATTATTTTGAAGCAAACATTTAGATATCTAAATTATTTAAATAAAAAAGAAACACGTATATTTGTTTTTTAAACAATGTATTCTTAATAAAGCTTGTCAAAGACATATTAAGAATGTAATTATAATAACCAAACACATCTAAAACATCAACGTATGAATATTGTAGATCGTTTCATCAATTATGCAAAAATAGATACTCAATCGGATGAAAACAACAGCGAAACCCCCAGCACAAAAAAACAATTTGATTTAGCTCGCCTCGTAGAGCAAGAAATGAAAGACATGGGCTTAGAAGATATTTCATTGGACGACAAATGTTATCTCATGGCTACGCTTCCTGCCAACAGCGATAAAGACCTGCCAACTATAGGTTTTGTAGCACATTTCGATACAAGTCCCGATATGAGTGGAAAGGATGTGAATCCACAAATTGTTGAAAAATACGATGGCAAAGATATTCTTCTCAACAAAGAAGAAAACATTGTAATGTCGCCCAAGGATTTCCCTGAACTGCTTGATTACGTGGGTGAAGACCTCATTGTTACCGATGGTACAACACTATTGGGAGCTGATGACAAAGCTGGTATAGCGGAGATAATGCATGCAATGCAATACTTGATAGATCACCCAGAAATAAAGCATG
>JARICS010000004.1 GCA_029264035.1 Dysgonamonadaceae bacterium
CAAATTCAGTCAAACAAGGCAAAAGGCAGTGACAAAAAAGTGAAAAAGCAAACACGCTATGTGCGTCTCGTGAAGCGTGACATATCATACGTAGAACTCAAAGAAATAAGAAAGCTTCCTTTCCTCAATCAACGCTCCAATCGCAGTGGTATGATAGCCGAAGAGAAAAACTCTCGTAAAAAACCATTTGGTTCATTGGCAACACGCACAGTTGGTAGTATATATAAGGATATGAGCAAGGGGGGCTCAAGTGGATTAGAATTGAAATTTGATTCTTTGCTATCTGGTATACCAGGTGTGAAGAATCGTCAGAAGATTCAAGGTAAGTGGATGGATGTTGTAGAAATACCTGCGCAAGATGGCTATGATATTGTGACAACACTTGATGCAGATATTCAAGATATATCTGAAAGAGCATTGCGCAACAAGCTCATTGAGATAGATGCCGAATCGGGCTGTGCTGTTATTATGGAAGTGAAAACGGGAGAGATAAAAGGAATTGTAAACTTAGATAGAATAAGTAAAGGGGTATATGCTGAAGGTAATCCCAACGTGTTTTCGTATATGAACGAGCCTGGTTCTACTTTTAAACCTATAACTGTGCTTGCAGCGCTTGAGGATGGAGCAATTCATCCAACAGATTCTTTTTATGTTGGCACGGGATTGTATTCGCACAATCGTCGCGTGGTAAGGGATCACTATTGGACACAAGGTCGCGATAGGGGTTATCTCACTGTGCAAGAGGGAATAGAGGTGTCGTCCAATATAGTGATGACAAAAATTGCTTTAAAGGCCTATGAAAATCAGCCCAGAAAATTTACTGAGCGCATAGAAAATATGGGCCTAACCAAATCTTTGAAATGGGATGTTCCTCTTAAAGGAATTGAAGGAACGTCGCAAATACGTCACCCTGACGATAAAACCAATCCTTGGTCGAAGACAACACTTGCGTGGATGTCTTTTGGCTATGAGACACAAGTTCCACCTATCTTTTTACTCATGTTTTACAATGCATTGGCCAATAAGGGGCGAATGTTGAAACCATTTATTGCAAAAGAGTTCTACAAGGATGGAAGGCTTACAAAAAAAGTTGAAGTAGAAGTAGTCAACCCATCTATTGCGTCTCAAGAATCTATAGATATCTTGAATGAGATGTTGGTGGGCGTTATAGAACGTGGTACAGCAAAAGTTGTCAAATCAGAATTCTTTTCAATTGCTGGTAAAACTGGCACAGCTCAACTTGCTTCTGGCGGGGGATATAGCGGACACTTTGTTTCGTTTTGCGGGTTCTTTCCTGCAGATGAGCCTAAATATACTTGCTTTGTGGGAATAAGAAAACCAAAAGGAATTCCTTCTGGAGGAGGCATGGCTGGTATGGTTTTCAAAAATATTGCAGAACAGACTTATGTGCGTAATACACGTCTTGCAGCAGAAGATTGTAGAGTGGACTCTGCATTAACCAAATTGCCAACATTGAAGAATGGCATTTGGGCAAAGAACCAACAAGTATTAAAGCAGTTGGGTTACGAAACAACTTCTGTAGAAAAAGGTGTGAAGTGGGTGCAAGTGAAAAACGACAGTACAGGTTATCACCCTGAACCCCTGACTTTGATAGACAATTTGGTGCCCAATGTATATGGCATGGGAGCCAGAGATGCGTTGTATCTGTTAGAAAAAGTGGGTTTGAAGGTAAATGTTGTAGGTTCGGGCAAGGTGGTTTCCCAATCTTACGGTGCAGGACAAAAAATAGTGAAAGGCAGAACCATTAGCTTGGTGTTGCGATAAAAAGAAATTGAGAATAAAAATGGAATTAAATAAACTTCTTCAAAATACAAAGGTAATCTCCGTGCACGGAGAGAGGGATATTACTGTTAAACAAATCTGCTCTGATTCTCGACTTGTTGAGACTGGGTTTCTGTTTGTTGCTGTTGCAGGAATATGCACAGATGGACACGATTATATATCAAAAGCCATTGAACTTGGTGCAACTGTTGTGGTGTATGACAAACCTATGATTGAAGAGTACTTTAAACGGGTTACTTACATTCAGGTGGAAAATAGCGCTAAGGCTTTAGCGGAAATTGCTGCTACTTGGTATGACAATCCTTCTGCAAAACTGAAGCTGATTGGTGTGACTGGAACAAATGGTAAGACCACTATTGCTACACTCCTATATAATACGGTGCGCAAATTAGGATATTCAGCAGGATTGTTTTCTACAGTGTGCAACTATATAAATGATGAGGCTCATCCTACTACTTTAACTACATTAGACACCCTTTCGCTCAACCGAATGTTGAGTAAAATGGTGAATGCAGGTTGTGAATTTGCTTTCATGGAGGTGAGTTCGCACGCCATTCATCAGCACCGTGTGCATTTTCTTCACTTTGCTGGTGGTGTTTTCTCCAATTTGAGTCAAGATCATTTGGACTATCACAAAAACATGCTCGACTACTTGAATGTAAAGAAGCAATTTTTTGATAATCTACCCAAAACTGCGTTTGCACTCACCAATATTGATGACAAAAACGGTAAAGTGATGTTGCAAAATACAAAAGCTACGCAATATACCTACTCGGTGAAGAAGTTGGCCGATTACAAAGCGCGCATCTTTGAGAAACATTTCGACGGAACGGATATAGAAATAAACGATCGTGAACTAACGGTTCAGTTTGTGGGAGTATTCAATGTATACAATCTATTGGCAGTTTACGGAACAGCCACTCTTTTAGGATTGCCAACTGAAGAGTTACTTGTCACCCTGAGCTCTTTGCAGTCAGTTGCTGGTCGCTTTCAAACTATTCGTTCGTCAAATGATGTGACAGCCATTGTAGATTATGCACATACACCCGATGCATTAGTGAATGTGCTTGAAGCCATACACGAGGTGCTATCAAATGAAGGGGAGATAATAACTGTGGTAGGTTGTGGTGGAAATAGAGATAAAACGAAACGTCCAATCATGGCGCGCGAGTCTGTGGAAAGAAGCAATAGAGTAATTCTTACATCAGACAATCCTCGATACGAAAACCCTCAAGAAATATTGAATGATATGCTGACAGGGTTAACTGATTTACAGAAAAGACAAACATTGAATATACTTGATAGAAAAGAAGCCATCAAAACTGCATGCAATTTGGCCAAGCCTGGCGATGTTGTACTTATTGCTGGCAAAGGGCACGAGACCTATCAAGATATTAATGGCGTGAAACACCACTTCGACGATAAAGAAGTGGTAGAAGAGTGTTTTTCAATTTAAAATAACTATACAGAATAATTACTAACAGGATATGTTGTACTATCTTTTTGAATATCTAAATGAATTAAACTTCCCCGGAGCGGGGATGGTGCAATACGTTTCGTTCCGATCGGCAATGGCATTGGTGTTTTCGTTGTTTATATCCACTATTATTGGTCGCCGCATCATACAGAAGTTGCAAATTTACCAAATAGGTGAGACTATTCGCAACTTGGATCTCGAAGGACAATTCTCCAAGCGTGGAACTCCCACAATGGGTGGTGTCATCATTATTATTGCCATACTCATCCCCATTCTGCTGTTTGGACGATTGGACAATATATATGTAATTTTGATGATTGTAACAACCATTTGGTTGGGCGTATTGGGATTTTCAGACGATTATATCAAAGTGTTTCGCAAAGATAAGGAGGGTCTGAAGGGGAAGTTCAAAATTATAGCCCAATTGGGTTTGGGCTTGATTGTAGGCATGACTATGTATTTGAGTGACGATATTGTGGTGCGCGAAAATACTGAAACACGTGTGGGCGATACCATTGAAAATGTAACCTATGCACAACAGGATGTGAAATCGACCCAAACTACCATACCTTTCCAAAAAAACAATAATTTCGATTACAAAAAGCTTGTTTCTTTCATGGGTCCTTATGCTGACAAAGCTGTATGGATTGCCATTGTAATAGTTATTATAGTAATTGTAACAGCAGTTTCAAATAGTGCCAATCTCACCGATGGACTCGATGGGCTGGCGGCGGGTACATCATCTATTATAGGAGTCACTTTGGGCATTTTGGCTTATGTATCGGGTCACGTAGGCTTTGCATCTTATCTCAATATAATGTTTATACCCGGCAGTCAAGAGCTTATGGTATTTGCTGCCGCATTTGTAGGAGCTACTGTTGGTTTTTTGTGGTACAATGCCTATCCAGCACAAGTGTTTATGGGCGATACAGGCAGTTTGACGTTAGGAGGAATCATTGGTGTTTTTGCTGTAATCATTCACAAAGAGTTATTGTTGCCCATCTTGTGTGGCGTCTTCTTTATTGAGAGCTTGTCGGTAATTATTCAAGTTACTTACTTTAAATTTACAAAGAAAAAGTTGGGATATGGCAAACGTGTATTCAAAATGACACCCTTGCATCACCATTTTCAGAAACCTGGCAATGGAAGTATCAACGCAATTATACAGAAACCAATTATTCCAATACCTGAATCAAAACTTACTGTTCGTTTTTGGTTAATAGGTATCATCTTAGCGGTATTGACGCTTGCAACTTTAAAAATGAGATAAGATGTACGCAGAAGATAAACATACAAAAAAGAAATTAGTCGTCTTGGGCGGTGGTCTAAGCGGTATAGGTGCAGCCATATTGGGTAAAGCAAAAGGTATGGATGTGTTTTTGTCTGACAAAGGGGAGCTTTCCGAACAATCTCGCAAAGAATTGATGGAGCATGATATCCCATATGAAGAGAAACTACACACTTTTGACAAGATATTGCAAGCCGATGAAGTGGTAAAGAGCCCAGGCATTCCCTACACAGCTCCTTTGGTTGTGGAGTTGTTGAAAAACAACATTCCTGTGATATCCGAAATTGAATTTGCAGCCCGATACACCAATGCAAAGACTATTTGCATAACAGGGAGCAACGGAAAAACAACTACAAGCACACTGCTCCATCACATTTTAAAATCGGCAGGATTAAATGTTGGTCTGGCAGGAAATGTAGGCAGTAGTTTTGCTAAACAAGTGGCCGAGGAGCAACACGATTACTACGTATTAGAGTTGAGTAGCTTTCAGTTGGAAGCAATGACAGAGTTCCGCGCAGATTATGCTGTGGTTCTCAATATCACGCCCGACCATTTGGATCGTTATGCTTATCAAATGCAGAACTATGTAGATGCCAAAATGCGTATACTCAATAATCAAACAGCCGACAATGCATTTATCTATTGGGCCAATGACCCACTGATTGTGCGAGAAATAGAAAAAATGAAACCTTTGGCACATCTCATCCCTTTTGCACAAGCAAAAGCCGATGGAATATGTGCTTATGAGAAGGATGCACACATATATATACAATCCAATAATAGTACTTTTAGGATGAAACAAGATCAACTGGCCCTACAGGGAACTCACAATTTATATAATTCTATGGCAGCAGGATTGGTGTCTAAATTGTTGGACATAAGTGACGACACATTACGTGAATCGCTCACTAATTTTCAAGGTGTGCCTCACCGACTGGAGAAGGTGGCAACTGTGCGTGGCGTTCTTTATGTGAACGACTCAAAAGCAACCAACGTAAACTCTTGTTGGTATGCTTTGCAGAGCATGAAATCGAAGGTAGTACTCATTTTGGGCGGTACCGACAAAGGTAACGACTACAAAGAGATAGAGCAATTGGTAAAAGAAAAGGTGCGAGCTCTCATTTTCTTAGGGAAAGACAACAGCGCATTGCATGCATTTTTCGATGGCATGGTTCCATTGATACTCGATGCTGACAGCATGCAAATGGCGGTGGATTTAGCTTACGATGTTGCTCAAAAAGGCGATGTGGTTTTGCTTTCGCCCAGTTGTGCGAGCTTTGATTTGTTTAAGAATTATGAGGATAGAGGAGATCAGTTTAAGGAGTGTGTGAGAGATCTTTAGGGAATTAAGAATTAAGTGAGAAACAGTGAACCTGCACTCGCCGATTTTTAATCTTTATATTACGTTTCAAAAATAGAAGAAAATAATGAATTCTTTCGCTAAGGCGACACAAGCATTAAAGAATGTGACTGAGCGAATACACCCAAGCAGAGAAAATTAACTTGCAAAAAAATATCAAAATGGAAAAAAAATCATCAAACCCTGGCCCATATAGCTTAGACCCCACATCTGACGGTGGATTCTTTTCCAAAATTTTCAAAGGAGACAAAATCATTTGGTCAGTTTTTATAGCCCTATGCATTGTGTCTCTCATAGAGGTCTTTAGCGCTACAAGCACTATTGTGTACAGACAACAAAATCATTGGGGCCCCATACTTCGTCACGCCACTTTCTTGTTGGGTGGAGTGGGCGTCATCTTGTTTATGCACAATGTGCCCTACAAATACTTCTCATCGCTCATATTTGTGCTGTTTGGCTCTATCATTTTGTTGCTTTTGACTCCTTATCTTGGCACTACAATTAACGGCGCCGAGCGCTGGATAAGAATAATGGGAGTGAGCATACAGCCTTCCGAAATTGCGAAGATATCGCTCATGGGGACAATTGCTTTCTTGCTGAGTAAGCAGAATAGCAAGAACGAAACTACTCTTTTTAAGTGGATGATAGGATTGATGATAGTGGTTTCGCTCATCATTGCTATGGACAATCTTTCTACTGCTGTGCTGTTGTTCTTTGTCTGCTTTGTCATGATGTTTATTGGCAATGTTAAGTTTAAACATCTAACAAAAGTGGCCCTTATTGGTATTGTAGCAGTTATTTTAGCAGTGCTTTTATTGAAGATTATTCCAACGGAATGGACTCAAAAAGGAGCACTAAGTCGTGTCTCTACATGGCAAGCCCGTATTGACAGATTTGGAAGTACAGACCAAACAGACGAGGCTACTTATTACCAAATAACCGACGATAACTATCAAGTAGCACACTCCAAAATTGCCATTGCCAATGGAGGCGTTTTTGGTCAGTTCCCGGGCAACAGTAAAGAGCGCGATTTTTTACCACAAGCCTATTCAGATTTCATTTATAGCATCATCTTAGAAGAGATGGGATTAGTGGGAGGCACTTTTGTACTTATACTCTATATAATTATACTGATGCGTGCAGGAACAATTGCCCGGAAAACCGACAAGTTGTTCCCCAAATACCTTATCCTTGGCTCGGCCCTTATGCTTGCCATGCAAGCATTTGTGAATATGGCAGTGGCAGTGCATCTCATTCCCGTTACTGGACAGCCCTTGCCACTCATTAGTAGAGGGGGAACATCTACGCTTATCACTTGCGCATATTTTGGTATTATCTTGAGTGCCGATAGGTTTGGAAAGTGTAAAAAGAAAGCTACAGATGGAGTAGATATTGGGATGATGAATATAGACCACTATCAAGAAATGGAAGGTGCGGATGATGAGGAGCAAAACCCATTTGCCAAACCCGTTCTTCATGAAGAGTATGCTTCCGAAGTGAAATTCGAAATTGTAAAATCATAGAATTGTGTTCATATAAAATACATACATTATATACTTTTTTAAATCTAACCACAATGAAAGAAATAGAGTTTATCCTTTATGTCGCAAATCAAGAGAGAAGCACCACCTTTTACCACCATTTGTTGAAGCTCGTGCCCATAACAAATGTTGAAGGTTTGACAGAATTCCAATTGATGCCTGAAGTGAAGTTAGGATTGATGCCTGTAAAGAATGTCGCCAAAGTTTTGAAGAGCAAAATGCCGCATCCATCCGAAGGAGACGGTATTCCTCGATGTGAACTATACCTCAAAGTGCCTTCTGCTGAGAAGTTTTTGCAGCGTGCCATCGAGCTTGGTGGTGAGCTCATTAGTGAAATTGAACCGCGAGACTGGGGAGACTCTGTGGGTTATCTTGCAGATCTGGACGGACACATTATTGCGATTGCCGAGAGGTAGAAAAACCTTTTGCAATAACTCTGATAATAGAATTTGCTCAATCAATATTTTTTCGCTTTACTTTTAGACCAAGCACATAGGCACATTTATAACACTCACTGTGTTGAAGTGCCTTGTTTTTTGGCGCTTTTAATTATTATCAATCAACAACATGAACATAAAGGTAATAGTCAATAGTGACTTTAAGAATGCTGAAGGTTTTATGGGAACCCTCCCCCACCATATTTACAAATAACGGGCAAACGCTTAAGGATGATCGAAACGAAATAAAGGCTATCGATTACGAGGGCCTAAAACTCTGCATTAAATCGTTCAATCGCGTCACAGCCTTCAATCGAAATATGTATTCGTGGTTTAATCTACGCTTTTCTATCCGCCGCTTTTTCATCAAAAAAGTGTTGGGAGTGTACAAGCCTCGCAATAAGCGAGAGCGAATGGTTAAAGAGAGTGGAGTTTCTCTTAATTACAATGTACGATTATTTACATGCTCACTTTTTATTGCAAAAAAAATATTAATTTGTCGATATTAGTTTTATTAAAGGAATCAGATTTGTAACTTATGGATTGCAAACTGATACAAATAATGTCGCAAATTTGTGAACACAAGATTGTATAATAAATCAAATGTGCGAAAATTAAAACAATCATAGCCATTTGTTGAAAAAAATTCACTTAATTGCTATCTTTACACATAAATACACAATCACAGCACACAACGCAATCAATTAATAGCACTATGACAAAAGAAACCGCTCCACATTCAGACCATCAACCCCGCTTCATTATTAGCGGAGGAGGCACAGGCGGACATATATTTCCCGCCCTCTCTATTGCCAATGCAATTAAAGAACGTTGGCCACAAGCAGCAATCCTATTTGTAGGTGCAGAAGATAGAATGGAGATGGAAAGAGTGCCAGCAGCCGGATACGAAATTGTGGGACTTCCCGTGTCAGGATTTGACCGAAAGAATATGGTCAAAAATGTGTCGGTAGCTTTTAAACTCCTCAAAAGTTTACACCGTGCTAAAAAAATTGTGAAAAACTTTAACCCCAATGTTGTTATTGGAGTAGGGGGTTATGCAAGTGCTCCGGTTTTGCGTGCCGCAATTACACAAAACATTCCTACATTGCTGCAAGAGCAAAATTCATATGCCGGAATGACCAACAAATGGTTGGGCCAACGCGCCAACACCATCTGTGTGGCTTACGAGGGTATGGAAAAGTTCTTTCCCAAAAAGAAAATTGTACTCACTGGCAATCCGTGCCGACAAGATTTAGAGATTACCCCTAACAAAGTAGTAGAAGCATGCAGTTTTTTTAGTCTCGATCCCACCAAACGAACCATTCTGATGATTGGCGGTAGCCTTGGTGCGCGCACACTCAACAATAGTATTGTGCGTGCATTTCCCGAAATAAGGGAACAAGAAGTTCAAATCATTTGGCAGTGCGGCAAATATTACTACAATGAAATGAAGGAGCTATCTGTTGCTGGTAATATACCACCCAATGTGAAGCTTTATGACTTTGTGTCGCGGATGGATTTGGCCTACTCTGTAGCCGATCTCGTTATATCGCGTGCAGGTGCGGGATCTATATCAGAATTCAGCTTGTTGGGAAAGCCTGTGATATTGGTTCCGTCGCCTAATGTGGCAGAAGACCATCAAACTCAAAATGCTTTGGCATTGGTGCAAAAAAATGCAGCCATCCTTGTGGCAGATAATACTGCCGAAGAACAGCTTTTCTCCATTGCACTCAGTTTGGTGAAAAACCCCGCAAAACTTATTGATCTTAGCGCAAATATCATTCTTCATGCGCAACACAATTCGGCCAACCGAATTGTAGATGAAATAGAAAAATTAGCAACCATTTAAAAAACTCACTTTCATGACAACATCAAGCACCATTGACATGCAGCCAAATCATGCTTCACCTGTGATAGAAAGCTTCTCAAATATCTATTTTATAGGAATAGGTGGTATAGGTATGAGCAATTTGGTACGCTATTTCTTAGCCCAGCGGAAAAATGTTGGCGGTTACGATCGTACATCTACGCAATTGAGTAAATTGTTAGAGGATGAGGGAGCCATCATTCATTATCAAGACAATGTGGACAGCATTCCACCACAATTTTTGAATTCTCACACCACATTGATAGTTTACACGCCTGCTGTGCCAACAACTCACACAGAGTTTGTCTATTTTCAGCAAAAGGGTTTCACCATGATGAAGCGCGCACAAGTGTTGGGCGATATTACAAAACTTAGCGATGCCATTTGCTGTGCAGGAACGCATGGCAAAACTACTGTAAGTACTATGGTGGCATACATTCTCCGTCAATCGCAAGTAGATTGTAGTGCCTTTATGGGAGGGATTCTCAAAAACTACAAAAGCAACCTTATACTCTCTAAGGAGAGCAATATTACAGTAATTGAGGCAGATGAATACGACCGATCGTTTCATTGGTTGCATCCTTGGATTGCTATCATAACCTCTGCCAACCCCGATCATTTAGATATTTACCACAATGCTGCTAATTATCGAGAGAGTTTCGAGAAGTTTACAAGCCTTATCCGTGAAGATGGATACTTGATTATGAGAAAGGATATACCTGTTACTCCCAAGTGTCCTGCATCTGTAAAGCGGTATAGCTATTCGCTCAATTCGGGCGACTTCCATGCAGACAATTTACGTATTGGCAATGGCACACTATTCTTCGATTTTGTTCATCCCAAAGGTGTCATAAACGATATTGAGTTAGGTGTGCCTATTCTGATAAATGTTGAGAATGCTATTGCCGCAGCTGCAGCTGCTTTGATAAGTGGAGCGCAACCACATGAGATAAAAGCAGCTTTATTGGGCTATCAAGGAGCAAAACGCAGATTTGATGTTCGTTACAAAACAAACAATCGAGTACTAATTGATGACTATGCGCATCATCCCGATGAGGTGTTGGCATCTATTTCATCGATAAAGAAGCTATATAACAAGAAAAAAATTACTGGCATTTTTCAGCCTCATCTTTATAGTCGCACGCGCGATTTTGCCGATGAGTTTGCAAATAGTCTTTCATTGTTAGATGAGCTGATATTGCTTGATATTTATCCTGCACGCGAAGAACCCATTGAGGGAGTTTCATCTCAACTTATTTTTGATAAAGTAACCATCGACAACAAAACATTGTGTAGTAAAGATGAAGTAGTTGATTTGCTCAGAAATAGTCATCACGAAGTAGTTGTTACATTAGGTGCAGGCGATATTGATACATTATTGCCTGAGATAGAGGAATTGTTTCGAGAAAATAGGACAGAATAATATTTTCAACTATATTCTTGATTTGCAATTTCTCACTTTGAAATAGAACGAGTATATTTGTATGAATTTATCCAATTAAGATGAAGAGATTTTTGCTTGTTGTTGCCATTCTTGTAATTCTGGGGTATTTAGTGTTTTCCACTTTATACTTCGAAGGTAATACGCACGATAAAGTGTGCGAAAACTTCAAGGTTATGGTTAAAGATAGCCTCGATAAGCAATTTGTTCAAACAGCAGATATAGAGCAACTTCTCAAGAGAGCTAAATTGCACCCAATAGGCAAACCTTTGGCCGATATCAACACCATGGAAATGGAAGAAGCCATAAGAACCAACAAGCTGGTAAAATCTGTAGAGGTTTATATCACACAAAGTGGTAGCATTATAGCAAGCATTTATCAGCGCAACCCTGTGATGCGCATTATATCGCATCGAGATGGAAGCTACTATATCGACTCGGAACGTGTGCGAATGCCTACCTCGCAAAACTACACTGTCTACTTGCCTTTGGCAACTGGATATATCACCGAAGAGTTTGCACAAAATGAATTGTACGACTTTGTTACGTACATTTCTAATCACACAAAATGGGATGCTTGGATAGAGCAGATAGTTGTAGATCAGCATCATAAAGTGCATATAGTGCCCCGTGCAGGCGACTTTAAAGTTAAATTGGGTTCGCTTAATGAATATGAAGAAAAGTTAGATAGGTTGAAACTCTTTATAGATAAAGGACTGAATGTAGTTGGTTGGAACAGATACTCAGAGGTAAACTTGGAGTACAACAATCAAGTAGTCTGCACATTGAAGTAACAACCACACAGAATGGGCTCATTCATTGAGTCTTTTATTAAATTACAGGAGGGTGCTTGAGATAAAGCTATTTATATTCAAACATAATAGGCTACCAACGCACTATTTTACCTTTCTTTGAAAGAGTAGTAAACAGAAACGGTTATTAATTGTTTCAACAGGTAACAACAGTTCAAATACAATATATACAATGGTACAATCAGGATTTATCGCCGCTATTGATTTAGGGACATCGAAAATTACAGGTGTAATTGCACGTAAAAACGAAGACAATGTAATCTCTGTTTTGGCTTGTGAAACCACTCCATCCAAACACAGCATTAGGCGAGGCTTGGTTTACAACATAGAAGACACAGGCGCTAATGTTAGAAAAGTGATTAATAAGCTTGAAAACAGACTTAGTGTAAAAATAGCTAAAGTGTATGTTTCTGTTGCAGGCCAATCTCTTCATGCCATAAAGCACACCATTAACAAGCAATTGTCTTCATCGGGTATTGTGACAGAAAATGTAATTGATCAAATGCGCAAAGAGGCAGAGAAGTTTTTGCCCGAAATGAGCAAACTATACAAAATAGCCGATGTAGAATATGTCATTAACGGAAAGTCTGAGTCGCAACCCGTAGGAGTTACTACAACACAAATAGAGGCCAATTATCAAATGATAGTAGGCAGGCCAAACATAATAACGAACATTAATAAAAGTATAATTGATAGAGCAAATCTCGAGATTGCCGATTATGTGGTTGGACCATTAGCCTCGGCCAATATATCGTTGAACGATAACGAGAAGGAGTTGGGCTGTGCATTCATAGATTTTGGTGCAGGAACTTCTTCATTGTCAATTTATAAGGGTGGTAAACTACGATATATGGTAGAAATACCTTTTGGAGGGGCTGTAATAACGCGTGATATTTGTGACCTTAACTTTATAGAGGACGATGCAGAATCGTATAAGGTTAAATTTGGCAAAACACATGAAACGCAAGAGCCAGGTTTTTTCAATGCTTTTACTGCTAAACCCGATATAGATTTATCAAAGTTCAATTATGTTATTGAGATGCGTATTCGAGAGATTGTAGATAATATAGAGCAACAAATAAAGTTGTCGGGCTATGAGGGACAATTAGGTGGAGGTGTGGTGATAACAGGTGGGGCTTCTCAACTGAAAAACCTGCACTTGTATTTAGAGAAGAAGTTGTCGATGCCTGTAAGAAAGGCCTCTGCAAAGAAAACTTCGATAAACAATTTCCCCGAGTTGGCCAATGATCCATCGTTGACACAAGCGTTAGGTTTGCTGTTGTATGGATGGGAAAACTGCGAAGCAGAAATGGAAGAAATAATAGTAGATGAAGAGCCCGATAAACAAGTGGAGAAGCCTAAAAAACAACCCAAACCCAAAGGTAGAGGATTCTTTGGTAAAGTTGAGGATATGTTTGGAGGAATGTTTGATGATACAGACGAGGAGAATTAAATTTGATATACGCTTTGTGCGTAGTTTAACTTTATGAAAATGACAATGGACGACGATATTTTAAAATTTGAATTACAAAATCATACGCAAGCAATTATAAAGGTGATTGGAGTAGGAGGTGGCGGTAGTAATGCAGTCAATCATATGTTTCATGAGGGAATACATGATGTCTCATTTGCTTTGTGCAACACTGACAATCAAGCCTTGACAAGGTCTCCAGTTCCTATAAAAGTTCAACTCGGAGAACAAACAACAGGCGGATTGGGTGCGGGTAATAAACCTGAAGTAGCCCGAGAAGCGGCAGAAGAAAGTATCAATTTAATTCAAGACCTTCTGGGCGACGGAACACGCATGGTGTTTATTACTGCTGGAATGGGAGGAGGCACTGGAACAGGTGCAGCACCAGTTATTGCTCGTGTAGCCAAAGATTTAGGTATACTCACCATTGGCATTGTAACCATACCATTTGTCTTTGAAGGTCCTCGCAAAATTGTACAAGCCCTGAAAGGCGTAGAAGAAATAGCTGCTAATGTGGATGCGCTATTGGTTATAAATAACGAACGATTACGCGATATATACTCCGATTTGACCATTATGAATGCATTTGCAAAAGCCGATGATACATTGGCTACCGCTGCAAAAAGCATTGCAGAAATTATTACCATTCACGGTCATGTGAACCTCGACTTTGCCGATGTAAACACTACATTGAAAGAAGGTGGTGTGGCCATTATGAGCCGTGGAATAGGGAACGGAGAAGATAGAATTAATGCAGCCATTAAAGATGCATTGCATTCGCCCTTGTTGAATAACAACGATGTGTTTAGTGCCAAAAAGATATTGGTTAACATCTCGTATAGTGAAGCTGCACCTTTAATGATGGAGGAAATGAATGCTTTCCATGAATTTATGTCGAAGTTTGGAACAGAGATTGAGGTTATATGGGGTGCTGCTGTTGAGGAAGAGTTGGGCGAAGATGTTAAGATAACATTGCTTGCCACAGGGTTCAATATAAGCAGTGTGCCAGGCATAAATGAGAAACGTATAGAAGAGTCGAAAGCTGAAGAGCTGGAGCGTAAAATAAAAGAAGATGCGCTGAAGGAGCAAAAGGAATTGGAGAGGCAACTGATGCGAAAATATTACGGCGAAGATGGTTTGCGTGATATTGCCAAAAGCAACAACCAACCAGAAACTTTTGTTTTGACTTTAGAAGAACTATTTGATGATAAAATTATAGAAGCATTAGAGAAGAACCCTGTTTTTAAAAGAACGCGCGAATTCAATCCACGCGAATACCGCAATGAATCATCTGCGCATTCATCTTCTCTTTTCGATAATTGATATTAACACAACAGAAAATAATTATATACAATGAACTTATACACAACTATTGATCAGGAAATAAAAACGGCTATGATGGCCAAAGATAAAATAAAATTAGAAACTTTGCGCAGTATTAAAACTGCCTTCATGGAAACTACCACTGCCAAAGGAGCTGCGCACAATTTGACTGAAGAACAATCGATAGCAATTTTGCAACGCATGGTGAAACAACGCAAAGACAGTGCAACTATATATGAAGAGCAAAATCGTGTGGAATTGGCCCAACAAGAACTTGCTGAGGTAGAGGTATTGCAATCTTATTTGCCAAAACCTTACTCGCAAGAGGAGTTGGAAAGAGCTATTGGAGAAATTATTGTGCGAACAGATGCATCGTCACTCAAAGATATGGGTAAAGTGATGGGAGCTGCTACCAAAGAATTGGGCGCTAAAGCTGTAGGTCGCATGATTGCAGACACTGTAAAGAAGTTGCTCTCGTAGAAATTGAAAAAAAATCATCCTTTTATAGAAAAGTTATGTAATATATGAGCAAGTGTTGCTCAGTACAAAACAAATCGCTTCTCACTTATATGTGGGGAGCGATTTGTTGTTTTTTTAGTACCCTTCATTTTCCAATATAGTCAATAGCACTTCCTCCTCATAGGTAAGCCCTGCTTTATTATCATTCTTCTCTATATTGTCAAGTTGTTTTAGATATTTCTTTAAAGATTCTGTTTCATAGAGATTCAATATCAAAGGATGTACGTAGTATTTTTTGCAAACAGAACGCGTATTTCCTAACAGACATGCAACTTTGTCGAGAGCTGACACTATGAGTTTTTTTCTTTCTGTTTCTGTGTCTGCCATCCCCAATTCATTCAGCGCTAAAAAAGCGTTCACCGTTCCAGCCCAAGTTCTAAAATCTTTTGCTGTGAAGTCATCGCCACTTATCTCTTTAATATAATCGTTTACCATGCCCGAATCTATGTGATGTCTCTTGCCTTCTTCGTCGTAATACTGAAACAGCTCTTTGCCCGGAATCTCTTTACATTGTTGAACAATCCGAGCCAATCTCTTATTAGTAAGGGTGATGTCATGCTTCACACCCTTCTTTCCTTTAAAAGTGAAGTGCAACTTGCTGCTCGTTCCTTTATAATGCCGGTCTTTTAATGTTGTTATGCCATAAGATCCATAGAGTTTTTCATAGGTCTCATTGCCCACTCTTATATTTGTACGCTCCATAAGACTAACAACTGTTGCAAGAACTTTTCGCTGTTTCAACCCTCGCAATGCAAGATCTTTTTCTAAGTTTAAACGTATATTGGGCAGAGCATGAGCAAATTGAATCATTTTGTAGAACTTGGTTTGATTGCGCAAAGCAATCCATATGGGATGGTAGATATACTGCTTTCTGTTTTTATCGTCCATACCTGTTACTTGCAAATGCCCGTTTTCAATAGAACATATCCACACATCTCTCCATGCTGGAGGTATTACAAGTTTTTTTATGCGTTCGAGTTGTTTTTTATCTGCTACTTTCTTTTCTTCGAAAGTATAACTAAATCCTCGGCCAGATTTTTTTCTTATTATTCCATCTTCCGAATCTGTTACGTAAATCAGGTTTACTGCTTTTGCCGTTTTCTCTGGATCGTTGCTAATTTTTGCAATCTTTTTAGGACTAATTTTTGGAAGGAGTATATCTGTTGTTGGTGTTGCCATGTCATCTCATTATTATTGATAAACTCAATATATAACAAGCCTTATGAAATAAGGGTTCATTGTAATTTTAATAATTGAGCAATAGTTTTCTTTCATAACCTAAATAGCAGTAATTTTGCTATTCATTACAAACATATTTCACATTAGCATATGAAAAAGACCCGCATTGCCCTCTTAATAGGCATTCTATCTATATCACTATTCCCAGTTATTGTTGCTATGCAACTCACTCCCGGCTTGACTTCTGCTTTCTACAGAATGGCAATATCCTCTGTTGCACTGTTGAGTTACGTAGTCATTTCTGGCACACTCAAAGTGCCATCTGTACGCATGGGGCTATTGGCTGCAACTTGTGGATTGCTTTTTGCTGCCGATATTGCGTTTTGGAATCTATCCATACAACTAACTACTGCCACACAAGGAACACTACTCACCAATCTGGCGCCTATATGGGTGGGGTTGATTGCTTTCTTGTTTTTTAAAAACAAACCACGACGCTCATTTTGGATAGGTACAGTGTTTGCCATAGCTGGAATAGTTATATTTATTGGTGTAAATGTTTTTCTTACTTTATCATTCGATAGAGGTTTTATATTGGGAATCTTCTCTGGTTTCTTCTATGCGCTCTATATTCTCTTGAGCAAAGAGGTTTTGAACAAAATGGAGGTTGTATCTTTCATCACCCTCAGCTCCACAATTAGCGCTCTGTTTTTGCTTGTCATTAATATTGTAGCAGACCAACCTTTGTGGGGATTCTCTACCAATGCTTGGATTTCGTTGTTGATCCAAGGTTTAGTGAGTCAATTACTTGCTTGGTTACTTATAAGTTATGCTACCAAACGGATGCGTGCTACTCGTCTTTCTCTCTCTTTGCTCAGCCAAGTAGTGTTTGCCAGTATTTTGGCTTGGTTCATTTTGGGAGAAGTGATAACCATTGAAAAAGCCATTGGTGGAGTATTAATATTAGTGGGTATCGCCATTACTTTTTATGAGAAGAAGGATGTGCGCGAAACTTATAAGAAACTGTAATTGTAGCAGGAAGCAGATAACATCTACGAGAAGTCTATTTATAGAAAGTGTTATTCTGATAGTAATGAGCTCTTGGTTTTTTCAATTCACTCACAAACACAACGATTAAAGTTAGAAATCAAGTCCACAACAAAAGATTGGACGATCAACTGTTGAAAACGCAATCTACAGTCGTAGAAATGTTTCGAATCGATAAAATGGCTTATTTTAGGGATAATATTGAAGAAGAATTCCATGAAAAGAGAGAATTTAGCCCAATATTGAAAAATCGACTTTTGAAAAAAAAATCTGACAACAGGAAATGGATTTTTAAGACATGAATGGAGCAAATTTGGACAACAAAAGGGAAATAATGTGTTTTCAATCATTTCCCTCGTCGTGGATGCATGTTTCAACAGTTTAAAACATTTTGCAGACCGTGGAAATGTTTTGAATTGCTAAGTCGAAAGATTACAAAGCAAACTTATAATTTTGCATGTCTTTAGATGGAGAATCTTATAGGGTATTTTGAGGATATAAAAAAAACCGCTCTACAAATATGTAAGAGCGGGTTTTATTTTATTTTCAGAATTATTATTCAATCAGGTCTAATCCTCAGAATTGTCCGTCATGTAAAACACCAAATTGCCACCATCTATTATATCTTGGTGAGAAATGGTTTTCTTAGTATATGGCTTACCATTCAATTCAATTTTTTCTACATAAAGATTATTCACCGATAAGTTTTCAGCTTTCATTGTAAATGTTTTTCCATTTGCCAATGGAATTTTTGCAGAAGGCACTTGTGGTGCGCCTATTACATACTCGCCACTAACAGGATTGAGTGGATAGAAACCCATGGATGAGAAAAGAAACCATGCCGACATTTGTCCACAGTCGTCATTACCAATCAATCCATCGGGTCGAGCTCTGTAGAAGTCTGTGCTTATTTGACGAATCAGTTTCTGTGCTTCTTTTGGTCGATCCAAGTAGGGATAGATGTAAGTAATATGATGACTTGGCTCATTGCCATGCGCATATTGACCAATAAGTCCTGTCACATCAGCTAGTGTATTAGAAGTTTCTGTGGTTGTGTAAAACAATGAGTCCAAAATAAGACCTGCTTTCTCTTTACCACCCATCAAATCGATTAGTCCTGGCATGTCTTGCAACACGTGCCAAGTGTATTGGCGTGCATTGCCTTCGGTGTAGTGTCCACCAATGTCAGAGTCGGAGTGTGCCAGTGCATAAGGATCAAATGGCGTCATGAAATTACCTTTGCTATCTTTTGGTCGAACCGCTTTCGACTCTTTGTCGTAAACGTTCTTGTAAAAGTTGGATCGATTCAAAAAGAAATCATAATCTTCTTTCTTGCCCATCTTCTTTGCCATCAATGCTGTTGCGTAATCATCAAAACCGCACTCCATTACCCGAGATACAGACTCTAATTTTATCAAATCGTAAGGATAATAACCATACTTATCATATACATCCCAATCTCCTTTTGGTTGTGTGCTTGTTACAATAGATTTTTTTATTTCTTTAAAAGCACGTTCGCTGTCAAAACCTTCAAAACCTTTCAAGTATGCATCCACAATCATGGGTACAGAGTGGTTTCCAATCATAGTGTAGGTCTCTTGTCCCCACAATGCCCATACAGGCAGGTGACCTTGCTGTTCGCTATAGTCGAGCATGGAGTTGACCAATCCTGGAATAATCTCTGGACTCAACAGTGTATACATGGGGAATGCAGCACGAAACGTATCCCATTGCGATAAGGTGGAGTAGTGCATACCATCAGATGATTGTGACACTTGGCGATTTGGGCCAATGTACTTACCATCCACATCGGCAATGTTGTTGGGCTGAATGAAGAGGTGATACATAGCAGTATAGAAATTTACTTTCTGCTCGTCGGTCCCCTCAATGTGCACGCGCGATAGATATTTGTTCCACTCTTTCACTGCATCTTTATAAACCGTTGCAAAGTCCCAATGAGGCACTTCGGCCTTCATGTTGGCTTTTGCACCTTCAATACTGGTAGAAGACATGGCAATTTTCATGTTCAACTCATTGCTGTCTTGCATATCGAAAGTCAAAATGTAGCGAGGAGCTTTCTCTCGTGGGTCTTGCTTAGCCAATTCCTCTTTGCTGATGATTGGTTTGTCAAATTCGATAACGAAAAAGTATTCTCTTTCCACCCATTGCGTTCTACGGGTATAACCCGAAATGGTTTTGTCGTCCTCAAAATTGATTTCGTTGGCCAATATATGTTGATGCACCTGCTCTTTGCGCCACACCAATCCGCTTTGGAAATCGGCAAGTATATTGGCAGACTTGTCTTTGTTGAACACATATTTGTGGAAAGCCACATGTGGAGCAGCTGTAATCTCTACCTTCACATCATTGTCCGTAAGGTCCACAGCATAGTATCCTGGTGTTGCCTCTTCGCTCATTAAGTCGTATTTGCTATGCAAATTGTCGCGCTTGTCACCCGAGAAAGGTTGCATAAGAAGGTCGCCCAAGTCGGTAACACCAGTTCCATTTAATCTAGTTTGTGAAAACCCTGTGATGGTGGAATCTCCATATACATAGCCCGAACAATAATCCCAAGAGAAGTTGCCTGTCTCTGGTCCTGGTTGCACCATGCCCAGCGGATAGGTTGCACCCGGAAAGGTGTGGCCAGTGAATGCAGTACCAATAAATGGATCTACAAATTGTGCGTAGTCTTCATCTGCGCTCACTACGTCTTGCTTTGTTGAAGTGCAAGACAATGTGGTGATAAAGGCTACGATGCTTAATAAAAATATTTTCTTCATATTTATATGATTTTCTTTTTTTTATGTAGTGTAATATAAGAAAAGGGTTGAGACAAACCTAATGGATTGCCTCAACTCCTTTATATATTCATTATAATATGGACGTGTCTATTCTTTGATAAGAAAAAGACCGCACTTCCAGAAGCTCAGAGTCAGTACTTCGACAGCCTTAGCGACCAAGTTGTTGCAGTTTATGTTCTTTTTCTTGCAAAGAATTTAGTCTTCTTTTTCAGCTTTCATCGAATCCCAAACCAAATAAGCACACAATAGAACAAACATACCCAATCCTAACCAGATTGCACCATTGCCATTTGCCCAACTTTCGTTGATCCAATTGTAGCTATTTTTGATTTCCATTATATCTTGAGGATTTACAATACCTTGCGCTTTGATGGCCGCATCGGCAGGTATATCTTGCATAAATTTGATAGCCGCACTCACAACTCCCATCAGTGCACCACCGGCAATAAGTCCAGAAGCCAATAGCGTTCCTCTTTCGTGACGTGCAGTGTTCAATAGTGCATCTTTGCTACGTGAAGAGATGAACCAGCTAATGCCACCACCAATAACAAGAGGGATATTCAATTCGAAAGGAATAAACATACCCAAAGCAAACGCCAACGCTGGAATCTTTAGGAATGTAAGCACTATAGCTAATAGAGCACCTGCTGCATACAATAACCATGGAGCTCCAGTTCCAGACATAAGAGGGTCAATAACGGCAGCCATAGCATTGGCTTGAGGAGCAACCAGTGAGCCTTCGCCTACAAAACCATATGTTTTGTTTAACAGCATAATAACACCACCAACGGTAGCTGCTGAAACTAAAGTTCCCAGAAACTTCCAAGTCTCTTGTTTCTTAGGTGTAGTTCCCAACCAATAACCAATCTTAAGGTCGGTAATAAAACCACCTGCCATAGAGAGAGCCGTACATACAACACCACCAATAATCATCGCTGCCACCATGCCAGTTGGACCTTTCAATCCAATTGACACTAAAACTACAGATGCAAGAATAAGCGTCATCAATGTCATTCCCGATACAGGATTCGTTCCTACAATGGCAATGGCATTTGCAGCAACTGTGGTAAACAAGAAAGCAATTATGGCTACAATTAAAATGGCTACAATGGCGTGTATTAAGTTGAATTGTAAAACTCCTAAATAGAAAAACAAGAAAGTCAATATTAAAGTAACAATTACTGCAATGGAGATAAATTTCATGGAGATGTCACGCTGAGTGCGTTTTACCTTAGCTTCTGTCGCGGGTAGTTTTCCACCCATCTCTTTGGCTGCAAGACCAACGGCTCCTTTTATGATGTCCCACGATTTGATGATGCCAATTACGCCCGCCATGGCAATACCACCAATACCGATGTGACGACCAAATGTAGAGAAAATATCTTCGGGTGATAGACTACCTATGCTTCCCACAAAAGCAGGGTTGAGCGTGGTAGCCAATGCATCGCTTGCAAAAGGTAGCAAAGGAACGATTACAAACCAAACCAGTGCTGAGCCAATAGCTATGATTGATGCATATTTGAGTCCTACAATGTAACCTAATCCCAAAACAGCTGCACCCACATTCATTTTAAATACAACTTTTGCATTGTTGGCAAGTGCTACACCTGCTGGCACAACCCGTGTTGTGAACACTTCGGCCCATCCGCCAAAAGTAGCGATAGTGAAATCGTAAAGACCTCCAATCATACCTGCCATAAGTAGAGGCTTTGCTTGGTCGCCACCTTTTTCGCCCGACACCAACACCTGCGTAGTAGCAGTTGCTTCAGGAAATGGATACTTGCCGTGCATATCTTTCACAAAATACTTGCGGAAAGGAATGAGGAAGAGAATACCTAAGATACCTCCCAATAGTGAACTCACAAACACTTGCATAAAGCTAACAGTTATCTCGGGATATTTAGCTTGCAAAATAAAAAGTGCAGGCAATGTAAAAATAGCACCCGCAACAACTACACCCGAACTTGACCCAATGGACTGAATGATTACATTCTCGCCCAACGAGTTTCTTCGCTTGGTGGCAGTAGACAATCCCACAGCTATAATGGCAATGGGGATGGCAGCCTCAAATACTTGGCCTACTTTCAGTCCCAAATAAGCAGCAGCTGCCGAGAACAGAACTGCCATGAGCAATCCTAAAGAAACTGATCTGAAATTAACTTCCGGATACTCTCTGTCCGGCGACATCAATGGTTTGTACTCCTCCCCAGGCTTCAGCTCTCGCGAAGCATTTTCGGGCAGTCCTTTTACTTTTTCTTCTTCGTTCATTACATATGGTTTTAACGTGTATTAGTCAACAGTGGACAAATTTGTCCCGAAAATACAAAATATAATCAAAATGGACGACTGTTTTATTCACTTTTATTATTAATATTGTCAATTAGTATTCTTAGAGCATACAAATTAAGTGAATAGTTATCTCATTATCATTGGTTGTACAAGGGTAAATGATATCGAAAACTTACAAGATAGAGAAAGGCAAACAACAAGAGATGAAATTAGCTGATTGGTAAAAAATAGTTGAACTTTATTGTTAAATTAATGTTTAGTAAGTAACTATCGAATACACTCTCACTGGTTGAAGGTGTCCGCTCAATAACATTCAATCAAATCAAATCAAAACAAATACAATCGGAATGACGGCTCAGAAAATACAACAAATAGATAACAACCTTAATGTACCCAACTATCCAATAATCCCTTTTATTGAGGGCGACGGTATTGGTAAAGAAATTTGGAGATCTGTGAAGCAAGTTCTTGATAAGGCTGTGAGAACAGCTTATGGCGAGAGTAAAAAAATAGAATGGAAAGAGGTGCTTGCTGGAGAAAAAGCCCATATCAAAACAGGGAGTTGGCTGCCAGAAGAGACTGTTCAAGCATTTCGCGACTATTTGGTGGGAATAAAAGGTCCGCTCACAACTCCTGTTGGTGAGGGCATTCGCTCACTGAATGTTGCTTTGCGCCAAGAGCTCGATCTGTTTGTATGTTTGCGTCCTGTGCGTTGGTTCAAAGGGGTGGCCACTCCGCTGCTCGAACCCGAAAAGGTGAGTATCACCATATTTAGAGAGAACACCGAAGATATATATGCCGGAATAGAGTGGAATGCTGGCACACCCGAAGTGAAAAAGGTGCTCGATTTCTTGAAAAACGAAATGGGAGTAACGAATATTCGTTTTCCCGAAACAACTTCAATTGGCATAAAGCCTGTGTCGAGTGAAGGAACCGAACGATTGGTACGTGCAGCTATTGAATATGCTATAGAACACAAATTGCCCTCAGTAACATTGGTGCACAAAGGCAACATTATGAAATATACCGAAGGTGGATTCAAGAAATGGGGATATGCATTGGCCGAAAGAGAATTCCCCGATCAAGTGTACACAAACAATACTTTTGTTAGAATCAAAAACGCTCAAGGATTGGCAGCAGCGGTCAAGTCATACAAAGAAGCAGAAGAAAATGGTAAGATATTCATCAAAGATGTAATAGCCGATGCCTTCTTGCAAAACACATTGTTGAAACCCGAAGAATATTCGGTGATTGCAACATTGAATCTCAACGGTGATTACATATCCGACCAATTGGCGGCCATGGTGGGTGGCATAGGCATTGCGCCCGGAGCCAACATCAACTACAAGACTGGACATGCCATATTTGAAGCCACTCATGGCACTGCCCCCGATATTGCTGGACAAAATAAAGCAAACCCATGTTCTATGTTATTATCTGCCGTGATGATGCTGGAGTATATGAAATGGAACGAAGCTGCAGATTTAATTACCAAAGCTCTCGAAAACATGTTTAAGGATGGTATTGCCACACACGATTTAGCACGCTTTATGCCCAATGGGCAATCTCTTACAACAACAGAATTTTCAGAACAACTAATACATAATTTATAAAAACAACGTCTATATGGAAACTAAAGAACTAATTTTACGATTATCCGAATCCATCAAAACTACCAGTAATATACCCAAAGATCTTTTTAAAGAGATGGGTGTAAAGCGCGGATTAAGAAATGATGACCACTCTGGAGTGTTGGCAGGTCTTACACGAGTTGGTGATGTGGTGGGTTATGAAAGGAATGAAGATGGCACACTTAAACCCGTACCTGGAAGACTTTATTATCGTGGCATAAATGTAGAAAACCTCGTGCGTGGTGTACAAGAAGATGATAGATTAGGATTTGAAGAGACCGCTTTTTTGTTGCTTTCGGGTTCACTTCCTTCAAAAGACGAATTGGAATCGTTCCGGAAATTCATTATGCAAACTATGCCACTGAAACATGAAGCAACAATGAACATTCTGTCGCTACAGGGTAAAAATATTATGAATATTTTGGCGCGTAGTGTACTGGAGCTATATATTTATGATGAAGATCCAGATAATGTGTCGAAGGATAACCTCATTCGTCAATCCATTAACTTGATTGCGAAGTTTCCCACCATCATTGCTTACGCCTACAATGTGTTGAGACACAATCAACAAGGCCGTTCATTGCATGTGCGACATCCAGACGAAAATCTTTCTGTAGCAGAGAACTTCTTGTTGATGATGAAGGGACATGGCAACTATACTGAGTTAGACATTAAGATTCTTGACTTGGCGCTCATCTTGCATGCAGACCATGGCGGAGGTAACAACTCTACATTCTCGGTACGTGTCACAAGTTCTACAGAAACTGATACTTATTCTTCTATTGCAGCGGGTATTGGCTCATTGAAAGGTCCATTGCACGGAGGAGCCAATGTGAAAGTATCTGCGATGCTCGAAAATATAATGACAAATGTTAGTAATTGGGAAGATGTAGAGGAGGTAGATAGTTATCTGATGAAAATATTAAATAAGGAAGCATTTGATAAGTCGGGATTAATATATGGAATAGGTCATGCTGTGTATAGAATGAGTGATCCTCGTACAGGATTATTAAAAGACATGGCACAAGACTTGGCCAAAGAAAAAGGATTGGATAAAGAGTTTGCTCTATTAGAATTGATAGAAGAACGTGCATTGGAAGTATTTTATAAATTTAAAGGAGCGGACGCTGCACAAACCTGTATAAACGTTGACTTCTACTCAGGGTTTGTGTACAAAGCAATTGGTTTGCCCGTAGAGGTATTCTCACCCTTGTTTGCCATGGCACGTATTGTGGGATGGACAGCACACAGAATAGAGGAATTGAATTTCAGTAGCAAGCGTATCATTCGCCCTGCCTATAAAAATGTGAGAGAGCTACAAGACTTTGTTCCAATGAACAAACGATAAGACGATAAAACAATAAAACATTTAACTTGGGGTCAGGAATCATCAACTTCTTGGCCCCTTATTTTAATATAGATACAAGTATGAAGAAAATAGATGTTCAAAATCCAGTTGTAGAATTAGATGGAGATGAGATGGCGCAAGTGATATGGCGCAACATCAAAGACAATTTGATATTACCCTACCTCAATTTAGATATAAAATATTACGATCTCGGTATTGAGAATCGCGACCTTACCAACGATCAAG
>JARICS010000054.1 GCA_029264035.1 Dysgonamonadaceae bacterium
ATTTGACTGTTCTCTCTATTTCATAAAAGATTCTATCGGGCGATATCATATAGTGACCCTCACCTTGCGCTAACGGTACAATTGTGTCAAAACCCATCACTCTTTTTGGTGGTGCTTCAAGATGCAAGAATGCACCTTCGTTAGCAATTGCCATTAACTCAGAGCCCACGCTAAAGGATTCCGTAGCTTCAGCCACCACAACCAATCGCCCAGTCTTTTTGATAGATTCAATAATTGTCTCTTTATCTATGGGATAAATTGTTCTCAGGTCTATTAATTCTACAGATATACCTGCATCTTTGGTCATCACCATGGCTTTCTGACATTCACGAATCATTGCACCAAAAGCTACAACGGTAACATCAGTTCCTTCGGTAAGCACTTTTGCTTTTCCTAAGGGTATGCTAAAGTAGTCGTCGTTCACCTCTTGTTTAATGGCACGATAAATGCGCTTTGGCTCCATGAAAATAACGGGGTCGTCACTTTCTATGGCTGCAATAAGCAGTCCCTTTGCATCATGTGGCGTGGATGGAACAACAACTTTAAGCCCTGGAATATGTGAATATATTGCTTCGGGACTTTCAGAGTGATGCTCCAATGCATTTATACCACCCCCATAAGGAAAACGGATTACCATAGGAGCTTTAAATCTACCACGCGATCGGTTGTACATACGCGATACATTTGATATAACTTGATTTAAAGCAGGATAGGAGAAACCATCAAATTGCATTTCTACTACTGGGCGCAAACCCGATAGGGCCATACCCAAAGCAGTACCTACAATAGCCGATTCGGCTATGGGCGTATCAAAAACTCTTTCTTCGCCATGTTTTACTTGCAGTCCCTCGGTTACTCTAAACACACCACCTTCTACGCCAACGTCTTCACCGTACACTACAACCGATTTGTCGTCGGCTAATTTTATATCTAAAGCGTTATTAATCGCTTTTACCATTGTCATTACACTCATTTTCTATTCTCCTTCCAATTTAAAAACTGTTCGTACTCCTCTTTTTGTCTCTTTAGGTCTTCGGGCATATCTGTGTACATAAAGTCAAACACTTCATTCAATGGATAGGGACCAAAGTTCTCTGCTTCTAAGAATTGTTTATCAACCTCTTTTTTCTTTTCAGCTATCAATTTCTCTTCGTCTTCTACCATTATACCTTTGTGGTCCATATATCTTTTAAGTCTCAATAATGGATCGGTCAAACCCCACTTCTCTTCCTCCTCTTTAGTTCTATATTTTGTAGGGTCGTCAGAAGTTGTATGCGCACCTCTTCTATAAGTAAGGGCTTCAATTAGCACCGGACCTTTTCCAGAGCGTGCATGTTCTGACGCTTCTTTATAGGCCAAGTACATGGCGAAGAAATCATTGCCATCTACTTTGATACCTTTCATGCCGAAGGCAACAGACTTTACAGCCAAATTAATAGACTTAGTTTGTTTCTGAACAGGCACCGATATGGCATATTGATTGTTTTGAACAGTAAAGACTACAGGAACATTCCACACAGAGGCAAAGTTGAGTGCTTCGCTAAAATCTCCTGTTGATGTACCACCATCACCAATAAATGGGAATACTACATCGTCTTTCTTTTGATATTTAATAGAGTAGCCAATACCTACTGCATGTTGATACTGAGTACCAATGGATATGGCTATGGGTAAAACTTTTTTTGCATTAGCAAAGTTACTTCCTTGCTCGTTACCATTGTAGTACAAGAAAATTTCTTTCATTGTTACTCCTCTGGCAAGCATCACTCCCAATTCGCGGAATGCAGGAACCAACCAATCTTCTTCTTTCATGTTCATACCTGCTGCAATGTGTATAGCTTCCTGTCCTTGGTTAGGTGGAAATGTATACATGCGACCTTGGCGCTGATAGGAAACAGCCATTTCGTCGGCCACTCGCTCAAAAAGCATATCTTTATATGCTTTTACAATGGTTTCATCGTCTAAATCGGGCATCAAGTCTGGGTTAACAACCTTACCGTCATTGTCGATAATCCTGAGCACCTTATCTTCTAATGGATTAAAATCTTTGAAAATCATTTATGTAATGTTTTTAAGTTGAAGTTATCAAGATATTTATTTGTTATTTGGATTGATTCAAAATAACTCATCTGTTTCTAATAACAATGAAATCGCTATATAGTTCTCATATTGCAATGTGCAGATTACAATATACTGGTTGTTTGTTAATCAATATTGTATTTTTGGCACTGAAGATGGAATGATGTTTAGATTATTATCCCTGTTCTTTTAATGTAATTTTACTGCATTGCTCTATAATTGAATCAATCTGTAAGTAATTGCTATGAAAATCATTCAAATAAATAGTTGCAGCTGCACGCATTGCTCTCATAGTAAATAGCTCGTTGTTTATGTTTTTTTAAACGAAAAAAAGATTTCTTTTAAGTATCTTTGTGTACTTTGATTTTGCTGAGTCAAAATCAGTTAGATATTTCTTTATTTAAAGAGGAAACAACGGAACAAGTTGCCTCATAGATTGTTATATTTATTAACAAAACTCTAACACAATAACAAACTAACACTTACAATTATGAAAACTTTTCTCATCAATGTTTTTATTAATTT
Source organism: Dysgonamonadaceae bacterium (assembly GCA_029264035.1). Taxonomy (GTDB): domain Bacteria; phylum Bacteroidota; class Bacteroidia; order Bacteroidales; family Dysgonomonadaceae; genus UBA2632. The sequence continues at coordinate 2,605 of JARICS010000054.1, forward strand.
CCTTTCGCTATTTGTTTTTACCATTGCTTTAGCATCTTGCACCTCTACAGCACAAAATAGTGCTAAGGCCGAAAAGTTACCAGCCGATAACTATAGAACCTATTGTGCAGGTTGCCATGGCGATAATCTTGAAAAATTTGTTGATAAAGTTTGGATGGACCAAGAGGGAACCTCATCTATAGAAGAAAGCATAAAGAATGGTATCATAGAAATAGGAATGCCTGCTTTCGAAAAAACATTTTCTGATGCTGAAATCGAAGCTCTGGCTCTTTATGTTAAAGAGGGAATTCCTGCCGACAGACAAGAATTGGTTGCAAGTGTTCATGCAAATCAAATTATAGAATCAGAAGTGCATCGTTTTGTAATAGATACTGTTGTTTTAGGATTAGATGTTCCTTGGGGACTTGCCTTTCTTCCAAATGGCGATTTACTCATTTCCGAAAGGAGTGGAACACTGCACACCTTTTCAAATGGACAGTTGTCTCCTCCCATAGAAGGGCTACCTCCAATAATGGCTTTCGGACAAGGAGGATTGATGGATCTGGCCTTGCATCCAAACTACGAAGACAATGGATGGATATACATGTCTTATTCTGCCTTAAACACGCAGAGCAGTAAACCAA
>JARICS010000067.1 GCA_029264035.1 Dysgonamonadaceae bacterium
AATTTGAAAAGTGCCTTATAGAGCTCTACACTGATGAATGGACTGTTGTAATCAACAATATGCACAACGCCTTTTATCTCATTGTTCTCAACTATGAAGCGAACTTCGTTGTGGTTGGGCTCTTCAAATTTATGGATGGTTTTCTGATCAAAAATTAAATCAAAAGCATTTACTTTCACAACGTCATCTATGCCCGTTCTCACAAAGTGATTGTTCTCTAATTTATAGACAGACTTTTTTGATTTGCTGGGTAGATAGGTAAACCCATTTTTGTTGCAATAGGCTATTAGCTCTGCTTCTTTGTCAGCTTCATAATAGACAGGATTGAAGTTGCCAATGTCGGCTATAATGGCATATTTTAGTTTCTTGATCATAAATTCATTTTTTGATTACAAATGTAATGATTTAATAGAATATTGCAAGCTCTATAGCTTATCAGTTTCCGCAAAGAATTGGAGTGATTGCTAAATGGTCTGTTCACAAAAAAAAGGATGTTCACGTAACGTGAACAAAGAGTTATATATTCTTAATATAGTTAGCGCTGTTTTCTAAAGCTGGCCGATTTTGCAACCCGTCTCGCTGACAGGCAAATACTCTTTAACCTCGCAATTATCTACCCTTTCATAATCACCGTATTCTCCTTCATAAAGTCCAACAAAGTTGCATAAATAGGATGGCGACGCAAAATATGACCATTGCCCACCATAAATAACTGTTTGCGAGCGCGTGTGATGGCTACATTCAGTTTCCTATCTACTGTGCCATCGATGTTAAGATTGCACAGAAAATCTAATTGGTAAGCTTTGTTCACGCAAAACGAGAGCAGAATGATATCGCGCTGACTCCCTTGATAGCGTTCCACAGTATCTACACTTATTTGGTCGTGGTCTGCAATGTTTGCAAATGCCAATTTCTGTTTTATCAATGCTATTTGATTGCGATAGGGAGCTATAATTCCAATTTGAGAGGCATGAAGTGGCTGATTGCTATGGGCATAAATCTTTAAGATAGATTGCACTAGTGTGACAATAGTGTCTGCTTCGTTGTAGTTTATTTTGTTGGATGCATTGTTAAGGGCATTGCTGTCTGTATGGCTTTGGAGGAGGTTCTCGGTGGAGAGAAACAGCATTCTATTATTGGCAATCCAGCTATCTCTTTCATCACCGTCGTTAGTGTCCATAAGTTCAAGCGTATGAGACTGCCAATCCATTATGGGGAAAAGATTGTTGTCATAAAAGTATTGAGCGGGAAACGATGCAATGTCTTCATGCATGCGTCCTTGGTGTATGAGCTGCGAGTAAGCATGTGACCATTGGTTCTTTTTGCAGGTTTGCAGTAAGCGTTCGAAAAAGGAGATGCGACAATCCTGTAGGCCCATATCCAAGAGGGGTTGCTCTGTTACAGCTGAACTGTATTCGTTTTGCAACACAATGGTGGCCAATTGGTTGTGGTCGCCAATGAGAATGAACTTCTCCACCATAGACAAAACGCCCATCAATTGAGGCTCCAATATTTGCGAAGCTTCATCGATAATCGCTACATCAAACTTTTTAAGGTTGAATAGTTCTTGTCGGCCATTGATGGACGAGAGGGTGGATATAAATATGCGCGTTCCTTTTATCTCATCCAACAGTGCTGCTCTATTGGGCGATTTCTCAGAAATGTTTTGCAGCAGTCGGTGACGAAAAGGTTCACCACAAGATAGTTCCGATCCTACGCGAATAAATTTGTCACACTCTCCATCTGCACATCCAAATGCTGCATTCACAGCTTCGCACAATTCATTTACAGCCCTGTTAGTATAGGCCAATACGAGTATATTTTTGGATGGCTCGGCATGATATTTCTCAATCAATCGGCGTGCAAAAATGGAGGTTTTGCCTGTTCCGGGAGGTCCAACAATCAGGAAGTAGTTGTCTGCCGCCATTGCTTTGCTTATCACTTGGTCTGTGTAGGGAGTTGATTCTTCAAACTCAACTATTGCAGCTTTGGGGGCTGAAATGCCCAATAGGAGTGATCTTTTATCCCGCGATGCACTTAAGAATGAGAATAGACTCTTGTACATACTGTTGTATGATGAGTCCATGGTGTCGTGCTCTATAGCCCAATAGGTGTTTTTGGCAAAGTGCTTTTTGTTGCGCTGTTTATAACGAAATCTCACTTCCACTTCATCTGCATTTATCCAAGAGACAACTCCTTTTAGAATCTGATTGTTCAAGACGCTATCCGTTTCGCTATTTCGGGGATAGACTATGCAGATGTCACCTTCGCGAAAGTTGACCAATTCGTTTTGATGCGTGGTGCGGTTGAAAACTATTTTCATGTCATTGGAGCTGTCATCTATGGAGGCAATGGTGAGGTCGAAGAGCAAATCGAGCGCTTCGGCTCGTTCCCAAAACTCACTGTTCCACAGAGCAGCAACTCCTACAGGCGATTCGTGGGCAATGTCGCCAATCTTCTGTAAGTAGAGCTCTTTAGATATGAACTGCACAAATCGGTAGAAATACATGCGTTCGAGGGGAGTGCACTGGATTAGCGTATCTTCGACCTTCCTAATCTTTTGGACAAAGAAATCGGGCACTCTGGCAGATGGGTCTATCATTGTGCGCAAACTTCTAAATTGTGCTTGCACATCGTTGATAGAGCCTTGACTTATAGCATATTCGTTGTGTACAATAAGGTTGCGCAGATTGATAATTTCTTTTTCAAGCTGTTGATAAATGGCTGCAAAGCGCAGATTCTGACCCGGATGATCGCCAGCCGAGTAAAGTATAGCTACATCTATGTCGCGTGAGGTTTTACTGTAAACACTCTCTATCATCATTCGGTACACAGCTGTTTGCACTTCGTGCCCCAAAGCTATTTTGCCTGCATCGTTTGAGGGGAATGGCAATCGACCCGATTTCAACTCCACTATTTTGTAGGGTGTGTCTCCATTGCCGGTTTGCAACAGGTCTAATCTACCCTGAAAGCCATACTTTTGGCTAAAGAAAGAAGGCTCGAGTGTACTCTTTCTGGGGTTGATGTTTTGTTGAGGAAAATCGAATGCAATGACACGTTTTATGTTGTGAAATTGATTTCGAGCTTTGTCCATAAAGGCACGAAAGCCCTCGTCAGTCATTATATCTTCGCAAGTGGCGTATTCAAAGGGTGATTGCTTGAAAGATTGCAAAAAGACTTTATCGAATTCTAACTCCGCGGGATTGTCTGCAAATATGAGTTCGTCTAAGAAAAAGTTGGCCAAATTTCCCAAAAGGAGGTAGTCTCTGTTTTCCATCAACTGAAACTTGTTCATAAAGTAGTTGAGATGCGATACGCTATAGTTATTGAAACACAAAGCAATGGCCGATGCATCAATGAGGTAATCAGGCTCTAAAACTATTATCTTGGGGACGATATAGCCGTTGGTATCAATGGTGTAATCTACCAAATTCAGCTGAGCACTTTCTTTGAACAGTTCTACTGATGGGGTGAATATGGAATTGTCTGGTTTCACATTGTAGCGCACTGTTACTTGTTTGCCAGGGCTGTTCTCTACGGCACATTGCAGCAGATAGTTCTCTTTGTCGATGGATAAAATTTGAACTCGTAGCCAATCTTCTATGGTAGTTTCTAAGGTAGGCTTTACATCGTTATATTGGGTGGAATCTTCTTGCAATGGCTGTTTAATAGGTGCTTCTACTGTGATGTTTTTACTTTCTTCTGAGTTATCAGAAGAAAGATGTTGACATAAATCTAAGACTGCTTGCTCAGACTGCTTGTATGTTTTGAGATCGACGGGGATGTTCTTTTTGATTTGTTCTTTTACTTTCACCCTAAAGTTTTGCAACTCCCACTCTGTCTTCTTTGGCAAGTTGTACTTTTGGGATATAAATACCAATCGAGAAAAGAGGGTCGAGAATTGCATTGCCTCGCTCTTTGTAGCTTCTTTGCAAAGACGCTCTAAGAGTTGCTTTAGTTGGGTTGCTTTGTTAGCAAGGTCAGTGTCAGCATGGGTGATGATGCCAATTTCTTCGCAATAGTTATCTGTGTTGATCATGAGGCGTGAGATGTAAAATGGGAGAGTGAAATTGTAAAATTATAGAGCTAATAATTTAGGTAGAAAGATGATGAGCCCTGCTATCAATGCAACTATTGCAGTAATAAGAACGGCTGCTGCGGCTAAATCTTTTACTTTCTTAATGCTGTGTTGAATCTTTTGATTGCAGGCAAAGTCTGACAATTCTTCAATGGCTGTGTTCACTGCTTCCATAGCAAACATGAGCCCAATGGCCGAGCAAACCACTATCCACTCTATGGGCGAAATTTGCAACCACCAACTCATCAGCAGTGTTATTATAGCAAATACAACATAGAGTTGCGCATTGCGCTCTTCTCTGAAGAGCGTGAAAATACCACTGAAAGCATAAGTGAAAGATTTTAGTCTACCTTTTATATAGTTTGTCATAATCGCAAGTAATTAAAAAAAGAAATGAGTTGTGAACCTATTGCTCTGCTTAATTGAGTGTTAACTCAAATACATAATCGTCCATAATAAAACCATCTCCTATATCTATGGTCTCTTCTTTTACCAAAACGAAATGATGCTTGCAGTAAAAGTTGATAGCTTGCATGTTGTACTTGTTTACATTCAGAAATAAGCTGTAGTTATTTGCCTCTAAAGCTTGCTTTGCAACAAAGTCTATCACGGCTTTGCCCACTCCGTGTCGCTGATGGTGAGGAGAGATGTAAAGCTTATGAATCTTTGTTTGATTGGATTGATGGTGATCTATTTCATACGACACATAGCCAATATCCTGTTTGCCAAGGCTTGCTATGGCATATTGGTGGCCCTCTTGCATCTGCTTGGCAAGCGATGCAGGGCTATACATCATCTCCATCATATACTCTATCTGCTTTGCAGACAAAATGGATGCAAACGCTACAGGCCACAGTTGGTCTGCAAGCTCTCTAATGTTTGGAATGTGTTGTTTGTAGGCCTTTGTAATTTCTATCATTTCAGGTTGTAAATTGAAAAGCTGAATCAAATGTACACAAAATGTTTTATTTAATAAAACAGTATACGAATAGTGTGTCTCTATAAATCATTTTATATCTTTGTAGAAACGATATACCCTTCAAATAAACAACTTGCCTTCATGTCAAAAATATGTCCAATGTGCGGAAAAAGCAAAACAGACAAGAACTTGTTTTGCACCCAATGTACTGTTAAATTAAACAGTGAATATGAAGTAAATCTTCCTGCTTCGGGAAATTCGCCTGCAAAAAGTGTGCAGATAAATGAAACTGATGAGAATGATGAAAGGGTAGAGAAAGATGAAAACGTGCAAAACTTGGAGCAAGATAATGTGACAGCTGAAAGGATAGAAGAAGCGGAAGTAGTAAAAGAGGTGAAAGAAGAGCCCGCACAACCTATTGCAACACCTGGATTGGATGAGAGAGCTTGGAAAAGACAACGAAAAGACAAATATTCAGAATCGGATAAGACATACTACGAAATAGCGAGGGACAAGAAGACAAATAAAATACGCTTTACAATTATCTCTATTTTTATATTGGTTATCGTCATTGTGGCAGGACTCTATATATACAATAAGGAGGTGAAAGGCGGCAACTTAGAACGCTCTAATTGGGAAGTGGCGCAGCGTGTAAATACGGTGGACAGTTATCTCTCCTATATGGATGAACATCCGCAAGGAACCTATGTGGATGAAGCCCATGCACGCATGATTTCACTCAAAAATGAAGAGACTCAGAAATGGCAAAACTTGATGACCTCTGAAAATACTACTGAGTTTACCGATTTCATAGAGCAATATCCCGATAGTCCTTACGGACGCAAGGTGAAAAACAGATTCGACTCACTGATGTGGCAATCATCTCTTAAAGAAAACTCAATTGAAGGATATAAAGAATATATAAACAAAACTACCAATCAACAAATATCGGGTGACTTTATTGGTGATGCCGAGAAACGACTTAAAATGTTGGAACAATCCACTCCTATTAATGAAGAAGATTTAGTGCAAATAAAAGAGAGTGTAAATGGTTTCTTTGTGGGTCTATCGAATCTGTCCCATTCATCGTTGAGCGAATTTTTAGCACCTACTGTGGCAAGGTTCAACAATCTCACCAATATGACCAGTGACCAAATGATAGGTCAGCTGTTGCTACTTTCAGCTAAAGCAGATGCCAAATCGCTGAGGTATGAACCCGAAATGGCTAAGCTAAAATATGAGCAGATGGGGAATGGAACCTATACAGTAAATGTTCCTCTACAAAAGATATTTGAAGACCAAAATGGTGGCTCAAATCAAATAAAAGGTTATATTGTACATCTGAAAATGGACAATAATTTCAAAATCTTCTCATTTTATGAGACCAAACCTTTTTCAGAGGCTCCCTAAATAAGATGTAGCGAACAAATGATGACAGCAATTGTTTTTTTGACTAATATATGGCATTCGAATTAACTTCACAATACAAACCAACAGGCGACCAACCTCAAGCAATAAAGGCTTTGATGGAGGGTTTGAACGACAAAGTACCTTATCAGACATTGCTGGGGGTTACGGGGTCGGGAAAGACCTTTACCATAGCCAATGTGATACAACAAATAGACAAACCCACACTCGTGCTGAGCCACAACAAAACATTGGCGGCGCAACTTTACAGCGAGTTCAAGAGTTTCTTTCCTAACAACGCTGTTGAATATTATGTATCTTACTATGACTACTATCAACCAGAGGCATATCTGCCAGGCCGCGACCTCTACATAGAGAAAGACCTCTCCATCAACCAAGAGATTGAGAAGCTGCGATTGGCTGCAACTGCCTCATTACTATCAGGTCGCAAAGATGTGATAGTGGTGTCGTCTGTGTCTTGTATTTATGGAATTGGAAATCCCGATGACTTCAACGAGACCATTGTTGAGGTGAAAGTGGGCAAGAATATTGGGCGAGACACTTACTTGAGAAGTTTGGTAGATAGTCTTTATTCCCGCAATGAAATTGAGTTTAGCCGAGGCAATTTTAGGGTTAAAGGTGATACGGTAGATGTTTACTTGGCTTACCACGATTATATCATCCGCACCATCTTTTGGGGAGATGAGATAGAGAGCATCGAGAGTATAGATCCACTCAATGGCACTACAATAGAGCGATTGGACTCTTATCGTATTTTCCCCGCCAACTTATTTGTTACTACAAAAGAGCGTATATTTAGGGCAGTAGATGAGATACAGATAGATCTGGGAAAGCAGGTTGAATTCTTCAAAGAGATAGGCAAACCGCTTGAGGCCAAAAGGCTTTATGAACGGGTTACTTATGATGTGGAGATGATAAAAGAGATTGGATATTGCTCGGGAATTGAAAACTATTCCCGCTATTTTGATGGCAGATTGCCTGGAACACGCCCTTTCTGTCTGTTAGATTTCTTTCCCGATGATTATCTCACAGTAATTGATGAAAGTCATGTAACTATCCCCCAAATTAGGGCCATGTATGGTGGCGACCGCTCCAGAAAAATAAATTTGGTGGAATATGGTTTCCGTTTGCCAGCAGCAATTGACAATCGTCCATTAAAGTTTGAGGAGTTTGAAGAGATTACCCCCGAAATAATATTTTTAAGTGCAACTCCTGCCGATTATGAGTTGCAAAAATCTGAAGGTGTAGTGGTCGATCAGTTGATAAGACCAACAGGATTGTTAGATCCGCCCATTGATATCCGTCCAAGTCTCAATCAGATTGACGATTTGATGGAAGAGATTCAATTGCGTATTGAGAGAGACGAGCGGGTGCTTGTAACCACGCTCACCAAACGTATGGCCGAAGAGTTGACAGACTATTTAGCGCAAAATGGCGTTAGTTGCAACTACATTCACTCCGATGTGGAAACATTGGATAGGGTGAAGATTATGGACGACCTTCGCAATGG
>JARICS010000126.1 GCA_029264035.1 Dysgonamonadaceae bacterium
TATTGCTGTTGAATCGTTTTCATTTGCCTTTGAAACTCATTTTTATATCTTTGTAGTATGAGTAACACATTTAATGATAAAATAGAGAAGCATCCCTTGAAGCCTTTCATTTCGCCTGAAGTGAAAGTGATGATGATTGGAAGTTTCCCTCCTGCACATTCCAAATGGAATATGGAGTTTTATTATCCCAACTTTCAAAACGACATGTGGCGTATATTGGGATTGGTTTTCTTTGAAAACAAAGATTACTTTTTGGTTGACGATAAAAAATCATTTGATATGAACCTATTGAAGTCTACTCTCACCCACAAGGGAATTGGGATAGCAGATATGGGGCAAGAGGTGATTCGATTGAAGAACAATGCCTCGGATAAGTTCTTGCAGATAGTGAATCCACTGAATGTGTCAGCTATTCTTGATCAGATGCCTTTGTGTCACACTTTCATAACAACTGGAGAGAAAGCTACAGAAACACTGCTGCTTCAATTTATAGATAAAATAAAACATCCTCCCGTGGGAGGATGCATATCGTTCAATTATGGCGAACGTAAGATCAATTTGTACCGTATGCCTTCATCGTCTCGTGCCTATCCAATGGCGTTAGTAAAGAAAGCCGCTATCTATAAGCAATGCTTTCATGAAATTGGATTGGTGTGAGGTGACGATTTAAGAGAGCATCTTTTTGAAAAGCTTTTTGCTAATCGTTCCTTGCAAAGGGATAGCTACATCATTATACCAATATCATTGATAGGATTCAACTTCAATATTTTCTGAGCTTTGATAATTGGTTTTAATTTATCATTTACAATTTTCTTAAAATAGGGAGCATTGTTGTGTGCATCCAAGGCTACCTTGTTTTCGTAGCATTCGTACATGTAAATTGTGTTGGGCTCCTCAACGTTCAACAACATATCGTATGCAATGCATCCCTCTTCATTCTCAATAGTTTGGCTTTGCATTTCAGTAAGCAATTCTACTGCAAGATCCATGTCTTTAGAGTCAAACTGGAATTCTACAAAAAGAACAATGGGTTTGCTGTTGTCTGCAACTGTTTTTTGTTGTGCAGATAGGTTGTTAGATGTAACCATCATAATTGATAAAATTATTATTTGTAATAAATATTTTTTCATAAACTATTTGTTTTGAATTTAATTTAGTGGATGTTTATTGCCTGAAAAGTCTTTTAAAACTGAGCGCATTTCGCCGACTTTCAAATTAGTGTGAATCTGAAGAGGTAGCTTGTTTTCATCGTTTGTTATCCAAACTCTCATTGCCTCTTCTTGGTCTACAAAGGCTTTGTCTAAAATCATGAGCGAAAGCTCTATTGCTTCGTAGGTTTTACCATTGTTTACCTTCATTTTAGAGGACCCCATGTATCTTATGTACATGTTTACCAATCGCTTGCCGCTTATAAATTGCACTTGTGTATTGTCTCCACGCTGCATTTTAGAATAGTCTAATGTGCGAGCATAAGCCAATATTGACATCATATCGTAGGTACAACGGTCTGTGGTTATGTTTTCATCAAAACTTAAATCACCATTTCTGTAGCGTATAGATCTGATAGAGGTTTTCCCATTTTGATAACTATACAGTTGTCGTTCGCGTGTGTAATCTTTTCCTTCACTTGCTCCTTTAATAAATAATTGAGGAACCAAATTTTTGTCCATATAGCTTGTAAGGGTATCATTAACTGAAAATACACTGTTAACCAATCCGCTTGTAGAGGCATGGAGCGTTAGCTTATAACCATCTTTGCCATTGTAAGTAGTTGCCTCGGTGTTCAATGTGGCAGTTCCACCTTTCATATTTAAAATACCATATTTGTAGTATAAATCGTAAGTAAGTTTTTCGCCTGCTTTAAAAGCATTGTTTTTAATTTTAGTTTGACCATTCATGGTGTAGCTAAATAAAGAAAACAATAAAGCGAAAACTATCAGTAAATTTTTCTTTCTCATTATTATCTGTTTAAATTTTAATTCTGTTTTTTTTGGAAGTGATTTATAGAAATGTAATTCGCATTTTCGCTTTGATGGACATAAGTACCTTCTTACCTCCTGACAGTTTGCTGCATTCCTCCAGTTGCTCCACCACCAAGATTCATTGATGGATTTGTTGAGCGATTAGAACTTCTTTTTTCTCTGTCCTCTTCATTCCTATTTCTCTTCTTTTTTTCCTCGGGTTTGTTTTTGGTTATGTCCAGTGGTTTCTGTTTGTCAAATGGACGTTCATTTATATTCCACGACTCTTCATGGTTCGTGAAAGCTCTTATTTCATACCATTTCGGATTGTAGTAGACAGTCTCGGGCATGCGTTTCAAATCGTAGTCTCCCGTTGTCCACTCTCCATCTTCATTTTCATCTATAAAAAGACGGGCATATATCTTGCTTGGGTTTAAATCCATAAACAAAGCCTCGTTGTTTAAGACACGTACTTTCCTAAAAGGTTTATCTTGTGCGTCCAAGAGCTCTACATAAGCGGTCTTTCCCTCTGGCAATCCACTTATTATAAACATTAAGTTGCCATACAACTCCAAATTCTTCACAGTAAACACTTGTTCTAACTTATTGTTGTGAAGCCCATATTCACTCACAAAAGCAGCAGAGTCTATCAGAAGCTTGTATTTCTCTCCGGGCTCCCATCTGTGTTCTATTCTATATCTCCTTTCATTAAGAGTGTCGGGCAGGAGGGTATATTCAATTGGGTTGAATGTGGAGTCTACTTCATGTTGAAGTTTTATTTCTGACGAATCGAAGTTTGCAATTGGTTGCTCAAATTCTAAAAAGAGCGAGTTGTATATTTCGTGGGTCGACTGCACATTGTTCTTTATAGCTAAATGACGAATGGGTTCCTTGTCTTCTTCTCCTTCTTTTTTCTTTTTGGGCTCGCTTTTCTTTTTCTGTCCTCCTCTTATTGTAAAACTCAAAGTATCTGTATTCAGCACATGATTGTTCAATGTATCTGTGCGTAAATAATCTACTATCAATTTCACCGTGTCGGCTTTATAGATAAGAGAGTCGGTTATCCAAATAGAAACACTATCGTTAGTAATGCTATTCTCTTTTACATACCACTTGTCAGATGTGGCTACGGGTTCAAGTAGTCTGAAATCTGCAGGTTGAGTAGGTGCTGCAAAAAAAAGATCTAATTTATGAGGCATGCTTCTTTCGTGCTTTTGCAAATATTGACGAGCGAAGCCCGATTCAAATGATTTTAAGAGCAAGTCGTCTGGAATGAAGCGGGTGTATTTTATGTTCAGTAATGTGTCTATGGTAATGCTGTCTTTAAAAACAGTATCATTGCGCACAGCAGATTCTGAAGAAGGGATCAATATAGAGTCTAAAAAAGCAATGGCTTCTTGTGGGTTATCATATGTATAGCTTCTGTTTAAATCGTTTAGAGCATACACTTTGTATTTGCCTTCAGCAATACCTTTAATCGTAAATCTACCACGAGAGTCTGTTCTCGAAATTCTCTCGAAAGGAAGCTGAGTGAATGCAGTATCGTTAAGGTTGGAGTGTACTCCCACATATATACCTTGTGAAGGTTCAAGATTCTCGGCATTGAGCACTATACCAGATACTGCAAGCGTATCTAAATGGGCTCCTGTAGAAAACGAGTAAGAGAAGTTCTCGAGTGTGTTGCCTTCATTGAAATCTACAATAGCATCTGTGAAATCTATTGTATAAGTAGTGTTGGGTTTCAATTCGTCTTCCAATTCTACTATTACTTTAGGTCCTTGAGCTTTTATAACCGGAAATTTTTGTTGAGGAGGAGCTATGATTACTTTCTCCATCGGTTTCTCTATCTTGATATTCTCATCAAAAATAATTTCTATTTTCGTACGGCTATTATTCAATGCATCAAAATCGGGCGAAGCTTTCACAACTTTTGGAGGATCTACATCGTACAGACCTCCTGTGGGAGCTGCAATATTTGCGCAAGCATAAAGTAATAGCAAGCTTCCCAATGCAGAAAGTATTTTGTAGATAAATCTTTTGTTTAAACACATAGTTGAAATACGAATTAATTGAAGTTCAATTTTTGTTTATCCTACAAAAATACAACGATTTAGATAGTATAGTAAAAAATGGGAGACAAAAATAAGTAAAACGCTTATTTTTATTTTTTTTAAACTGTCGTCACCTTCCCCGAAAGTATTTGATAGCCAACCTTACAGTATAAACATTTGCGATGATCGCAATATTCTTTTCTTAATTGAATGAGCGCTTGTGTGTCGGCTGCATTAAGTGGGTTGATGCCATGTTTCTTAAATTCGGTTATAAGACTATTCTTTTCTGGTTTCAAATCTTCTAATATTGCTAATGCATTTGTACAATATTTCTCAATATTATTCTTCTTTCCATAAGCAAAAAGGATGGGGGCTACAGTGTTTATGAGAATAACGTTGATGGAAGAATCTCCTGGATACTTTGTCTTCTTATTAGAGGGTTTGCCAAAGGTGTAATGGGTTTGCCAATACTCTGATGCATTGATATGAAAAAACAGGCGAAGCAGATCAACATCTTCTTTTTCTAAAACATGAGAGAAGAGGCGTTTTGATTGTTGCAATACAGCTGCTAATTGCGCTATGCGCACTTGAGGAAACCCTTGCGGACGCACTCGTAAAGATTTGAATAGAAATCCATCTAAATTATTGAGCGTGTATTTCTTTCTAAGAAAATGGTATTCTTTTTTTAGCTGAAGAAAGTAGTCGTCCAATATTGTATCGTCTTCAAGAAGACCAGCTTGACCAAAGAGTAGGGCCTCAACTTGAAAGATGTTGTCGCTGTGTTTCTGAATATAAAAATAGGGTAGGCTTAATGCCAATCTTTCAAATACTTCTGAGTTTAATCCAAATCCAAAATTTCGGGCAAGAAGCACGTAAAATGTTTCGTCCCACGAATTGTTGAATTTATCCAATATAGTGTATATGTCATTGGTTTTTCTCTCCAACCTTTCCACAAGCAGTGCATACAACCAATTGTTGAGGTGTATCTTAGGTACGTCTTTTAATGTATTTGTGCAAGGGATGGTAAAACTTGAATTCAAAAGCTGGGTGTAGTTGCTCGCTACATTGTGGGGAATATCTATTGCAATTTGTGGTATCTTCCTATTGTCTTGCGTATATATGTCGCAATCTATCTTCTCCACCACATGTAGTATAATAGAGTTGTAAACCGGATCGATATGGTGCATGTGTTTCTTCCAGTCCGACGAGGATTTGTGTATCTCAATATTGCCAGCCCATGTTTTGTTTCCTACCTTAATCTTCGAGTTGAAAAAGTCGGGACCGGCGTTACTATTAAGCATACCTGTGTTTAAAATTTCAATTTCATCGCCATCAGACGAAACGAAAGTTTGGTTGGTATAGAGTTTATATTTCCAAATGTAATGAAGTAGTTGTTCAGGATAATTCACGGCATTTATTTTTGTGTTCCCAAATATATAACATTCTTGTTTAATTGCAAAAAATAATTAAACATTTAGCACTCAGTATCTGTTTTATAGCACAATGCCATTTTATTCGCACACTTTGTGTAAATTTGCCTCTTCCAGAAATTGTAAATGAAACTCTATAATTAAATACAGATATGTTATCCTTAAGCGAACGTAAAGCAATAAAACACTTAATGGAGCAAGAAATTGTTCCAGCAATGGGTTGTACTGAGCCTATTGCAGTATCGTTATGTGTTGCAAAAGCATCTGAACTATTAGAACATCGACCAGATAAAATCGATGTTTTTTTAAGCTCTAATGTTATAAAAAACGCTATGGGCGTGGGAATACCTGGCACTAAAATGATTGGACTTCCCATTGCAATTGCTTTAGGAGCTTTGATTGGTAAATCGGAGTACGGCTTAGAAGTCCTCCTCGACTTTGATGCTGACGATTTGGCCGAAGCTAAGCAATATATCAACGAAGAGAGGATAAACATTGCGATAAAAGAAAACATTTCTCAAAATCTTTATATAGAGGTTGTTTGCTACGCCAAAGATAGTGTGGTTAAAACTATTATAAGCGGAGCCCATACTTTCTTCTCTCATATTGAGAAAGATGGAGAGATTTTACTTTCTAAAGAATTTGAGGAGATAGATACAGACAATGTTGCAGTTTCGTTAAACATGAGAAAGGTATATGATTATGCTCACGAAACCCCTATTGAGGATCTGAAGTTTATTTATGCTGCAGCTAAAATGAATAAAGCTGTATCAGAAGAAGCTCAAAATGATAACTATGGGCACAATGTGTCTCAAATAATAGGAGGTAAAAAGGGACTTTCTGTTTTTGGAAACAATCCGCATTCAAAGATGCTGATAGCTACTTCTGGAGCATGCGATGTGCGAATGGATGGTGCAAAACTGGCTGTAATGAGCAATTCAGGAAGTGGCAACCAAGGTATTGCTTCCACCATGCCAGTTCTCTCTTATGCAGAAGAAATAGGTGCCGATGAGCAAACACTTATACGTGCTTTGGTGTTAAGTAACTTAGCTGTCATCTACATAAAGCAACATTTAGGCAGATTGTCAGCACTTTGCGGCTGTGTGGTTGCTTCTACTGGCTCGAGTTGTGGAATTACCTATTTGATGGGGGGCTCATACGAACAGATTACATTTGCAACCAAAAACATGATTGGCAATATTACAGGTATGATATGTGATGGCGCTAAGCCCAGTTGTTCGCTCAAAATTACGAGTGGAACTTCCACAGCTTTGCTTTCTGCTTTAATGGCAATAGAAAACGGCGTAATTAGTGAGCAAGAAGGAATTGTCGACGAAGATGTTGATCAAACAATTCGGAATATGGCTAAAATTGGAAAAGAGGGAATGCTCGAAACCGATAAATTAGTTTTGGATATAATGACCAATAAAAAATAGATGGCGTTTTTTTAAATAAAAGACTTAAATGTCTAAAGAACCCCCTTTCATTTAATGCTTTTTGCAATACATTTAAAAGCAAATTATACGATAAGCAGTATTCTTTACGCTTGATGTGTAATAGAGGTGCTCATCTCGATCTTTTGAAAGGAAATGAAGAGGCTTATTCGAATGTAAGCATCAAAGCAAATAGTCTTTTGCGAATATTGAAAATAAATAGATTTATATATTGAGACCAACAAGAGAAATAGAATTAGAATCCAAGAAGATGAATAAGCTTGTGTGGGATTACGCACTTCCAGCAATTGTTGGAACTATGGTAAACGCCACATACAACATTGTCGACCGCATATTCATTGGACAAGGAGTAGGGGCATTGGCAATATCTGGATTAGCTGTTACATTCCCGGTGATGAATCTTATAGCTGCATTGGGTATGCTTGTTGGAGCGGGAGCGTCAAGCAGAATTTCTATTAATTTAGGAAAAAAAGATCCTGAAAGAGCCGAAAAGATTTTAGGAAACTCATTCTTATTGACTATTGTTCTCAACTTGGTTTTCATTACGCTACTTATGATCTTTCTTGAGCCTATACTAATGGCTTTTGGGGCGAGTGAAGAAACCTATCCCTATGCAAGAGATTATTTACAAATCATATTACCCGGTAATTTATTTGTAACCATGACCTATAGCTTCAATAGCATGATGCGAGCATCGGGATATCCTCAAAAAGCTATGTACACCATGCTCATTGGTGCTGCTTTGAATATTATTTTAGATCCCATTTTTATTTTCGTGTTTGGAATGGGAATTGCTGGAGTAGCTTGGGCTACTGTGATCTCAATGTTCATAGGAATGCTTTTTGTGATGTATCATTTTACAAGAAAAACCACCTCATTAAGGTTGCGTAGAAAGAATATACGATTTGAAAAAAACATTCTTATTGCCATTGTGTCCATTGGTCTTTCGCCATTCTTTATGCAGGTTGCAGCATCAGGCGTTGCAGTATTGATGAACACATCTTTGAAGAATTATGGAGGCGACTTGGCTATTGGTGCTTATGGTATACTTGTGTCATTGATTATGCTCATCACCATGTTCGTCATTGGATTAAATCAAGGGCTACAGCCTATCATTGGATATAATTATGGCGCTGAGAAATACGATCGTGTTAAAGCTGCCTTTTATTATGGAGTAAAAATTGCAACTGTTGTAACTACAATTGGATTTATATTTGGTGTGTTTTTCCCAAGAATATTTGCAAGAGCATTTACCTCCGACGTTCAATTGTTAGACCTCGCCGAGAATGCAATGCGCATTAGTATTGTTGCGTTTCCATTTGTAGGATTTCAAGTCGTAATGTCAGGTTATTTCCAGAGTATTGGACAAGCAAAGAAATCTATTATTTTGAGTTTGAGTCGACAGCTCATTTTCCTGACACCCAGTATTATTATCCTCCCTCGTATGTTTGGTCTTGATGGAGTCTGGGCTGCTACACCCGTCTCAGATTTTCTGGCTTCTCTCTTGGCATTAACGTTTTTCATTCGTCAGCGAAAGATTTTGAATCAAATGATAAGCAAGAAAGGAAAATAAATGTCGTTTTTAAACGAGTTTAAATTTGAAAAGGCATGATTTTTGCTTTATTCTGTTAGTTTTGTATACTCAAAATACAATATAAGAACAAAACAATTATAGTATAAATAAACATTAATCTGATTGGATATGAAGAAGGTAGTATTGATTCGTCATGGACAGAGTACATGGAACAACGAAAATAAATTTACAGGATGGACAGATGTTGACTTAACCAAACAGGGTGAGCAAGAAGCTGCTAAAGCAGGCGAGATATTGAAGAAAGAAGGATTTTCTTTTGACAAAGCTTATACATCTTATTTAAAAAGAGCCGTTAAAACATTGAATATTGTTTTAGATAAGATGGATTTGGATTGGATTCCTGTTGAAAAAACATGGCGTCTCAACGAAAAGTCATACGGTATGTTGCAAGGCTTAGATAAAGCTGAAACCGCTAAGAAGTATGGTGAAGAGCAAGTACTTATTTGGCGTAGAAGCTTTGATGTTCCTCCTGCAGCACTTGAGGAAAACGATGAGCGCTCACCTTTCATGGACAAAAGGTATTCAAAAGTTGATAGAAAATTCTTACCCTTAACAGAATCATTGAAACAAACTGTTGAGCGCATTCTACCTTATTGGGAAAATGAAATATTGGCGAGTCTAAAGGATAACGACCAAATTGTTGTTGCAGCTCACGGAAATAGCTTGCGTGGTATTGTAATGCATTTAAAGAATATTTCAGAAGAGGATATTCTAAAATTGAACATACCTACAGGTATTCCTTACGTTTTTGAGTTTGATGAAGACCTGAATGTAACAAAAGATTACTTCTTAGGTGATCCAGAAGAGATCAAAAAGCTAATGGATGCAGTTGCTAATCAAGCAAAGAAATAGGCAATCGATTAGAAGTTATACATACAACAAAAAAAGGATCCTATTTGATCCTTTTTTTGTTGTAATAATTTGAGAGAACATTAGTTTGACGGTTTTGTATAAACATCTTCCCCGTCTGTCAGCCA
>JARICS010000140.1 GCA_029264035.1 Dysgonamonadaceae bacterium
AACTCATTTGTGAAACAATATGGATACAAAGACTAAACAAAATAACGAAATCATCAATAAAGCATTGGCTAATGAGCTTTTGCAGCAAATAAGGGAAGCGGCATTGGGAGGCCCTAAAAAACAGAGGGAACGTCACGTTGGTCGTGGCAAACTGTTGGTGCGTGATCGCATTGATAGGCTTATAGATGCAAATACACCTTTTTTGGTGCTTTCCCAACTTGCGGCAAACGGGCAGTACAACGACGAGTTTCCCTCGGCAGGTATCGTTACAGGTATTGGCTTGATACATGGTCGAGAAGTGATGATTGTGGCAAATGATGCTACCGTGAAAGGTGGCACTTATGTGCATGAAACTATCAAAAAGCATTTAAGAGCACAGGAAATAGCAGAAACAAATCATTTGCCCTCCGTCTATATGGTAGATTCAGGCGGTATATTTCTGCCCGAGCAAGCCAATGTATTTGGAGATAAAGATGACTTTGGTCGTATATTTTTCAACCAAGCACGCATGTCTGCAGCTGGATTGCCACAAATAGCCATCGTTATGGGTTCGTGTACTGCTGGCGGTGCTTATGTTCCTGCCATGAGTGACGAAACAATAATAGTGCGCAATCAGGGAACTATCTATTTAGCTGGACCTCCATTGGTGAAAGCTGCTACTGGCGAAGTGGTTACCGAAGAAGAGCTGGGTGGCGCAGAAGTGCATACATCCATATCGGGCGTTGCCGATCACTTGGCCGAGAATGATGATCATGCATTGGAGATTTGTCGTGATATATTTAGGCATCTTCCTCAAAACGTCAAACAATCACTTCATCGTGAAGAGTCGCTACTCCCCAAGTTTTCCACACAAGAACTTTATCAACTCATTCCCGAAGCCAATAAACCGTGGCCGGATGTAAGCCTTATTATAGAAAGAATTGTAGACAAAGAATCTTTTCGTTCATTTAAAGAAAACTATGGTAAGTCTTTGGTGACAGGCTTTGCCAGATTGCATGGATACGAAGTAGGCATTATTGCCAACAATGGCATTCTTTTTTCAGAGTCTGCACTAAAAGGTACACATTTCATTCAGATGTGTAATTCACGGGGTATACCCATGATATTCCTACAAAATATCTCTGGTTTTATGGTTGGTAAGGAATATGAACAAAGAGGGATTGCCAAAGATGGTGCAAAAATGGTGCATGCATTGGCCAATTCTACTGTTCCGTTTTTCACTGTAATCATTGGTGGATCTCATGGAGCGGGCAATTACGCTATGGCTGGAAGAGCCTACGAACCTCGCTTTCTTTTCATGTGGCCCAATGCCCGAATCTCAGTAATGGGAGCTAAACAAGCAGCGCAAGTGCTGTGCACATTGAAGAAAGATCAGGCAGCAGCAAAAGGAGAATCTGTTTCCGATGAAGAGTTAAAGAGAATTGAAGAGGGTATTATTACACAATATGAAAAAGAAGGCTCTCCGTATTATAGCACTTCCAGGTTATGGGACGATGGCGTTATCGACCCTGCTCAAACAAGAGATGTGTTAGGTATGGTTTTAGAAACTTCGCTCAACGCTCCATTTGAAAAGGCAAAATATGGAATCTTCAGAATGTAGCATATTATAGAGACCGTACAAAACCCTTATCCAAATTCTTTGATAGAAAAAGAGCAAGGACAAGGCTTTCGAAGTTTATGAAATAAGGAGCTGACGAACGAAGCAAGAGCATAGACAAAGCTCGCTTTGACTTTGCCTTGCTAGGAGGAAGAAGACAAAGTCAATTTACATAAAGTAAATGACTGTTTCAAAAACGAGAATAACGCAGTAGTTGCGCTTTTCTTGCAAAGAATAAAATTATGATAACAATAAAAGAATACACCAACCAAGTTTGTTACATAGAAATAGACAGACCCGATAAAAAGAATGCTTTAGCAAAAGCCACCATTGAAAAGTTGATAGACTTTTTAAAAACCTCAGCCAATTCACCACAGTTTAATGTGTTGGTTTTGTCGGGTAGTAAAGGCTTCTTTTCTGCTGGAGGAGATTTGGCATGGATGAAGAAAGCCATGCATCAGTCTGATAAAGAAAATTTATCAGATGCTCAGCTCTTCAATGAAATGTATCACCAGATGTCCATCTATCCAAAACCAATTGTTGCAAAAGTGGAGGGCGGAGCTTATGGCGGAGCCATTGGATTGATGACATGCGCCGATGTAGTTATTACTTCGCCTGATGCTAAGTTCAAATTTAGTGAAACGGCACTGGGGCTCATCCCTGCAACTGTTGCCCCCTATATAGTAAGGAGAATTGGAAGTGGCAATGCTCGCTTTCTATTGTTGTCAGGACATCTTTTTGATGGAACAGATGCACTTAGATATGGTTTGGCGGATTTGCTTGTCTCTCAAGTGGATTTAGAAAACAGCACACGTCAAATAGCTGAGCAAATGGCAACTTTAGGACCGGATGCTGTAGCGAAAACAAAAGAACTATTGAACAATTTAGACCAAACAGCATTTAGTATTTCTCAGGAGACAAAAGATTATTGTGCTTCTCTCATTGCAACTGCACGAAAATCATCGGAAGGGCAAAAGAGAGTCTCCTCCTTTTTTAATAGAAACAACTCAGAACATAATGATTGACAACTCTGTGAAATATCGTCCCATAAACAGACTCTTGGTAGCCAACCGAGGGGAAATTGCTGTGCGCATTATTCGCACTGCAAGGGAGATGGGCATTACTACAATTGGCATTGTCACTCATTCTGAACCTTATACTACAGCTGATGAAGAGATTCTTTTGGATGGAGACACCCTTGCCGAAACTTATTTGAATGTAGAAGGAATTATAAAAGCAGCATTGACAAAAAAGGCTGATGCCATTCATCCAGGTTATGGTTTCTTATCTGAGAATCCATTATTGGCAGAAGCTTCGCAACAAGCAGGGCTAATATTCGTAGGTCCTACAGCGGATGTTATCAGAAAAATAGGAGACAAAACTAATGCCCGACTTTTAGCTCAATCACTTGAAATCCCCGTTACTAAAGGTCTATTTGGAACAGTAGAAGAAATATATAGTAAAAAGCAGACCCTGCCCTATCCTCTTTTGATAAAGGCTGCGGCTGGTGGAGGGGGTAAAGCAATGCTGATGGTGTCAAGTTCTGATGAACTGCATTCAAAATTAAAACAAGCAGAACGCGAGGCAGAAAGATATTTTGGAGACAAAACTCTTTTGGTGGAACAGTACATTCAACAACCACGTCATATAGAAGTGCAAATACTTGCCGACCAACATGGCAACTGCATCCATCTTTACGAAAGGGAGTGTTCTATTCAAAGACGGTTTCAAAAAATAATTGAAGAATCTCCCTCATCTTTTGTATCTGAAGATCTTAGAGAAAAACTCACAACTGATGCTTTAAAACTTTGTAAAAGCATTGGCTATCATAATGCAGGAACTGTAGAGTTTTTAGTGGACGAAAATTCAAACTATTATTTCTTAGAAGTGAATGCCCGCTTACAAGTGGAACATCCCGTTACAGAAATGGTTACCTCTATTGATTTGGTGAAGCAACAACTGCTTATTGCCATGGGATTGCCATTGAAACTTTCGCAAAAGGACATTATAATTGATGGTCACGCATTGGAGTGCAGAATTTATGCAGAAGATCCGCAAAACAATTTCCAACCAGCTCCTGGTATTATATTGAGTGTGCAATGGCCTAAAGAGAACTTAGCACGTACAGATACATGGTTTCACGATACTGTAGATATACGTCCAGACTTCGACCCGATGTTGGCTAAAATCATTACCCATGCTCCTACTCGTTCTTATGCTATTGAGAAAATGAAAATAGCATTGCAATCCACGCTTCTGATAGGCAACATCAATAACATTGCTTATTTGAAAAGTATCTTGGATGATAATGACTTTAAAACAGGTAAAATCAACACTGCCTTTTGCGAAACCTTTAAAGCTCCAATTTCTAACCCAACAGCAATTGAGTCTGTTGTAGCTGCAATTCTTGTTTGGCAGTTTCAAACAAAACCACACGCCACAAATGTGTGGGAAGAAGTTGGTTTTTTCCGTTTTAGTAAGCAAGCTAAATATTGGATAAACGGTAAATCCATTGACGTTAAGTATCAAAAAGAAGAAGAGTTTCTAAACTTTTCACTAAAAGATGAAACCTTTTTTACTATTTCAAGTGTTGTAATTAATGAGAACAAGATTGAATTCTCATTAAATAATAAAAAAAATCAATTCAATTGGGTTGTTACTCCTAATAATGAGCTACTTTTAGAAAGAGATATGGAAAGCTGGACGGTGATTCCACACCATCAATTGCCAAAAGATAATGCTAACAAAACTCTTTATATATCCAATAACAATGGAGCAGGAGTAAAAGCTCCTATTCCTGGCAAAATAATAGAGATAACCATTCAAGAGGGCGATTTAAAAAAAGCAGGAGACACTTTAATGGTGTTAGAGGCAATGAAGATGGAAAATAGCATACAGATGCCACAAGATGGCATTGTTAAAAAGATATTGATAAAACAAGGTAATCAAGTTAAAGCCAATGAGCTTTTGGTAGAAATCGAGAATATTAAAAAGTAATTTGTAACTTTATCGCTCGATTGACTAACAACAATAATAACATAACTATATAATCAAATATGTATTTATTCCCTACTAAGAAACAAGAAGAAGAGAGGCTGAAAGTTCGTGCATTTGCCGAGGAGGTAATAGCCCCGGAAGCTGCTAAACTGGACGAAGAGGAACGTTTCTCATCTGAACTAACTATAAAAATGGGCGAGCAAGGACTTTTAGGTATGATCGCCCCCAAAAAATATGGAGGTCAAGAAAAAGACACCCTATCCTATATCATTGCCATGGAAGAGTTGGCAAGAGTAGATAGCTCACAAGCGGCAACAGCAGTTGCACACAACAGTCTTGGATTAGCTCCTATAATAAACTTTGGCTCTACTGATCAAAAAGAGAAATACCTACCCCAATTAACATCGGGGCATCATCTTTGGGCGTTTGGTTTGACAGAAGTGAATGCAGGATCGGATGCAAGTGGAACAGAAACAACTGCAGTTCGTGATGGCGACGAGTGGGTAATAAACGGAGCTAAGAGATTCATTACCAATGCTTCCACTCCATTAACTTTGGGTATTACCTTGCAGGTAATGACAAAAGGCAGTAATGGTGAGTCAAAGTTGAGCGCCATTTTTGTAGAAAACGGAACTCCTGGTTATGAAGCCAAGCGAATGTTGGGAAAGATGATGTGGCGAGCCGCAGATACTGCATTACTCACATTTAAAGATTGTCGCGTTCCATACACAAATTTACTGGGTGAAGAGGGTAAGGGTTTCCACTATATGCTCAAAACGCTTGATGGTGGCAGACTTTCGATAGCAGCTATGGGATTGGGTTTAGCTCAAGGGGCATTTGAAATGGCTCTCAAACACGCCAAAAATCGCAAACAGTTTGGCAAAGCTATAGGGCGTAATCAAGCCATTGGCTTCAAACTGGCTGATATGCAAATGAAACTAGAATTAGCTCGAAACACGCTCTATCGCACCTGTATGCTGAAAGACAACGGACATCCGTTCTCTAAAGAGGCCGCTATGTCTAAACTATATACCTCGGAAATAGCGAGAGAGATTGCAGATGAAGCCCTACAGATTTTTGGTGGCTCTGGTCTCTACAAAGACAACCCCATTGAACGATTTTATAGAGACCAACGTCTTCTTCAAATAGGCGAAGGAACTTCTGAAATTTTGCGCTTGGTTATTGCTAAAGGTTTGGAATTGTAATTGTTTTCGCAAAAAAAATAGGACTTAGTCTTATTAAAATAAAAGCTATTTTTATTAAAACAACTTCATGAAAATTGTAAGAGGCTTTTCAAAACTTAGCCGAGCCGAGAAAATAGAATATATTCAAAATAACGTCCCCATGGTGGCTGATTTGGCGAGAGTTGCCAATCACTATCGCCATGAAACAAATCAAGCTCTCTTTGATGACTTTTCGGAGAATACATTAAGCAACTTCTATCTGCCTTATGGTGTAGCGCCCAACTTTTTGATAGATGGCAGAATGCATGTATTGCCAATGGTTACAGAGGAGAGTTCTGTAGTAGCTGCGGCAGCAAGATCTGCTTCGTTTTGGGCTAAACATGGAGGATTTAAGACAACAATTCACGACTCTATAAAAATAGGACATCTTTGGTTTCAATGGAGTGGCGATGCTAAAATTCTTCATGATTTGACTTCTGAACTTCAAATATATTTAGTGGCATCCGTCAAAGAGATTACACAAAGTATGGATGGAAGAGGCGGTGGAATTGTAGATATTCAATTTATACAACAACCGGAATTGACCAATGTGTGGCAAATGCAAGTCTCTTTCAAAACAGCCGACAGTATGGGAGCTAACTTCATCAACACCTGTTTGGAGGCGATGAAAGAGCCGTTGGCTAATTATTTTGACGAGCAAAATTTACCCACAGTAGATATAATTATGGCGATACTCTCCAATTATACACCCGATTGCTTGGTTACATGTGAAGTAAGTTGTGAAGTAGAGGAACTTGCTCCTTACTCAACAGGACTTTCTCCCCAAGATTTTGCAATACGTTTCCAATTGGCCATGGATATTGCTTATCACAACACACATCGAGCTGTGACGCACAATAAAGGAATTTACAATGGAATAGATGCGGTTGTATTGGCTACAGGCAATGACTTCCGTGCAGTGGAAGCTGCAGGTCATGCTTTCGCTTCAAGAGATGGTCAATACCGTTCTCTTTCTACATGTGAAATATCAGATGAAGGTGAGTTCAAACTCTCCCTCACACTTCCGTTGACATTGGGCACTGTGGGCGGATTGACCCGTTTGCATCCATTGGCTGCTTTATCAATGGAGATTTTAGAAAATCCATCGGCCGAAAAACTTATGAGCATTGCAGCTGCAGCTGGCTTGGCCAACAACTTTTCGGCAGTTGCTTCATTGGTAACTACTGGCATACAGAAAGGACACATGAAGTTGCACCTATCCAATATCCTTACAAGTTTTAATGCTACACCTGAAGAGAGAGAAAGAACGGAAGCTTATTTTTCAGATAAAACTGTTAGCATTCAAAAAGTGAGAGAGTTTTTAAATCGATAATATTTATGGAGAAATATCACGCCAATGGCAAACTATTAATAACGAGTGAATACTTAGTTCTTAAAGGAGCCTTGGCATTGGCTGTACCACTCAATAAAGGACAAAGCCTTACTGTGACTACTTCCAATGAGCCTGGACTCAATTGGCGTGCCGAAACTCTTGAAGGTCTATGGTTTGAAGTTAAGTTTGATGAGCAGCTAACTATTTTAGAAACTACAGATTACAAGAAATCGGAGAACTTACAATTAATGCTTCGTAAAGCAATAGAACAAAACCCATTCATTCAAGACAAACTGAATTACAGTTCTGTAATCACCCAACTTGAATTTGATGTCAATTGGGGTTGGGGCAGTAGCTCTACTCTATTGCATTTGTTAGAACAGTGGTTAGAAATAGATCCATACAGATTGATGGATGAAACCATTGGAGGATCGGGCTACGATATAGCTTGTGCAGCTGCCAATCAACCCATTTTCTATCGCCGCGCAAAAGGTCAACGTCCACAAATAACACCTACTCCTTTTCATCCTCCTTTTATTCTTCAGATGGGAATTGTGTTTCTCAATAAAAAACAGAACTCCTCAACGCAAGTGAAGTCTTTTTTGGAAACAGCCTCCGATAATCAAGATTTGATTAAGAAAATATCTGCATTATCTCAAGAATTTACTACTGAACATGAGATAGGTAGCTTCATGAACCTGATGAAACAACACGAAAAGATAATTGCAAAAGCTACTGGATTAAAGCCTGTTCAAGAACTCTTGTTTACAGATTACAAAGGAGCGATAAAATCATTGGGCGCATGGGGTGGCGACTTCGCTCTCTTTCTTTCAGAAGATAGCTTCACCACCAACAAGCAATGGTTTCAATCAAAGGGATATCCAGTTGTGATGCCTTTTGAGGAAGTTATTATAAACAGACAATCACACAAATAATCAAGACATCATATTAATGACCCATAATAAAATTCAAGAGCTCACTGTCGAGTGGAAAAGCCCTTCCAATTTGGCTATCGTCAAATATTGGGGAAAAAGGGATGTTCAATTTCCATTGAATCCAAGCATTAGTTTTTCTCTAAAGAATGCTGTAACTACAACACGTGTCACAGCAAAACCATCGGAACAGGGAGGTTTTACTTTCTCTTTAGATGGCAATATGAAAGAGACATTCAATAAAAAGATTGCCAATTTGCTTCAATTGTCATCGTCCACGCTTCCTTTTATTACCACACATCATCTCACCATTGAGAGCTCGAACACCTTCCCCCACTCTTCTGGTATTGCCTCATCGGCAAGTAGCATGAGTGCATTGGCTCTATGTTTGGCAGATTTGCAGCTACTGGTTGACAACGAACCAAACCACAACTTAGATATCAAAAAAGTATCAGAGTTGTCACGATTGGGGTCAGGAAGTGCAGCGCGTTCCCTCTATGGCGGATGGACAATATGGGGCGAAACTACAGCCATTGCAGATAGCAGTGACAACTATGCTGTAGAGCTTCCCAATATTCACCCAAACTTTATGCAGATTGCTAACGCCATACTCATCATCGAACCCAAAAGCAAGAAAGTGAGTAGTAGTCAAGGTCATGCATTAATGAACAATCATCCTTATGGAGCAGCACGTATAAAACAGGCCAATGACAATACCGAACTACTATTGGAGATATTAGAGTCAGGTGATTGGAATAAGTTTTTCGATATTGCTGAAAACGAAGCACTATCGTTGCACGCCCTCATGATGAGTTCCAACCCAGGATACACCCTTCTACATCCTAACAGTTTAAAGGTAATTGAAGAGGTTCGGAAAGCTCGCCTAGAGCAAAATCTGCCTGTTGGGTTCAGCATGGACGCAGGTCCAAATGTACACCTACTCTATCCAAAATACGAAGAAGCAAAGATTTTGCCATGGATAGAAAATACAATCAGACCCCTTTGTCATCAACATAATATAATCTTTGATGAATTGGGAGAAGGACCTGAAAGAACAGATATAAATTACTAATATAGTCTATGTCAACACATAAAGAGAGGGTCAACAACACATTCCATTCCAAAATAATGCTATTTGGAGAATACAGCATCATTTTTGGATCTATGGCATTGACTATTCCCTACAGCC
>JARICS010000143.1 GCA_029264035.1 Dysgonamonadaceae bacterium
CCACATATTTTTGAAATATTGTAATCTTATGAAAAAATGTGTATCTTTGGTAGCAAGATAAAACCATTTTGTGGAGACTATTCATTATCTGAAATCATAAAAAACACATATACAGATATTACTCCTCAAAGTGGTCTAACACTATATCAAACAAATAATTATTATAATGAGCAGAGCATTTATAAATGAGGACGACTTAGTAGAATCACCTTTCGTACCACCACGTGCAGATCTACCCATGGGAGAAACAAACTATGTGACACCAGAAGGCTTAGAGGCTTTAATGAAAGAGAAAGAAGAGCTTTTAGCAAGACTCAAGGAGCTAAATGAAGGTGAAGAGCACGGAAAGCTGACTGCTGTGAAAATAATTCACATAGAATTACAAATGTTGGAGAATAGGATTCTCACTGCAAATGTTGTTGAACACGAAGAACAAGACAAGAGCGAGGTGCGCTTTGGCTCTACTGTGACCCTACAAATAGGGAGAGGAAAGAAAACCCGCAAACTACAGATTGTTGGGGTAGACGAGGCCGATCTTAAGGAAGGCAAAATTGCATTCACTTCGCCTCTCGGAAAAGTGATGATGAACAAGAAGATTGGAGAGAGAGTCGTGCTTAAATTGGAACATGGTGAAAGTATTTTTAAAGTATTGGAGATTGAGTGATACCATTATTTCTGCCCCACATTTTATTTTAATCTACCTTTTCATACCCAATATTTCAATAAATCTACCCTTCTAACATAAAACAGAAAGAGGCATTATATATTTTCCATATATATAACACCTCTTTCTAACCCAACATAAAAAAACTAAAACACAATTTATCTCTTTACTCTTTCTGCTATCGGTTGACGATTAATACGCAATTCGGGAAAAAGAACCATCGATAGTTCAAACAAACCAAAAAGTAGAGCAGTGTAGCCCAAATCTCCCAACAATGTGTTTTGCAAGAAAGGAATAGCAGCAACATAACATGCTATTAATCCCTCCCACGATTTTGCATATAAAGGTGATGAGAGCCATACACCGAAATTAGATACAATAAAAAAGATTGCCGAAGCACCTAATGCTGAGAAAAGAATACTCCCTGCATTTCTCTTTTTTAAAGCTACAGTTCCCAACAATACTATCAATGCAAATGCACCATAAGTGAAAAGAGAACCAGAATAGAACCATACAAATTGGTCGAAATATTGCGCATACACCACATTGTTTAATATCAGATCGCTCACCCACATAGATACAATAGGAATAAGATAGGCCCAATATTTTTTGCTGTAATAGGCAGCACCAAACAATGCCATGCCAGCAATAGGTGCTACGTTTGGTGGATGTGGAATTAAACGACTAAGAGCTGCCAGAGCAATCAACACTGAAATTAATGAAAAGCGCAATTGCACTTTTTTATTTGTTGTTTTTGTCATCTTGTATGTTTTTAAAATATCACCTTTGGCAAGGGATAACTATTTGTCCCTTGCAAAAGGATGAAATCTAATTATTGAAAATCAGCACTGAAAAATATTCCCGCAGGGAAATATGTTTTGTCAGTATAGTTCTCGCTGAGTTTTGGCTCTGCTCCACTAAAATCAAACTCACTAATATTGTTTGTCAAGAAATCCCAACCATAGCCTTTTATGGTAGTCATATACACTTTGCCCGAAATAGGATGCACAGCTATGTTATTGTAAATCATATTGGCATTTGGCACCACTGTCTTAGCATCAATAATCATTTTAGACTCTTCTGTACTAAAGATATGTCGATAGATAGTTGTTCCTGCATTACTATAATAGAGTGTGTCGCCTTTTGCGGTTATGCCTGGAGTTGCACCCCAACCAGCACCTAATTTACCTTCAGTTATCTCATTTTCTTTAATAACTGCATAAGTAGAACTGCTTACTTTTGCAATTTTGTTTGGCGTGCCTGTAGTAGAAACCCACAGATTGCCATCTTTTGCTTTCAGCACTCCGCTTATGTTTGCGCCCATATCTATTGTGTGAGCAATATCCAATCGGTTTGCTTCTAGAACAAATATCTTTTTGCTAGCAATCACGAAAACTTTGCCATCAGCAACAGCCATTCTGTTTTTAGCTGCTCCTCGTGTTCCTGCTATTAGGTTCAACTCTTTGGTAGTTGTATTAAAGATATATACCCCTTTAGTGTCTCTGATAAATACATTTGCTTCATCCAATACTGCAATATGTGACGGCATGCTCAATGTGGACAACTCATCGTTGTAACCCTCAATCTTTTGCATGGTTTCAGCATTTGCTACAATCAACATACCATCGCTATCAAATGTAGACCCTGTTGCACTTGTTCCACCATTTTGAGAAATTATGTATATCTTGCCATCTTTAATGAACAAGTCTTGCGCACTATTGCCCAATCTTCTTCCGTTCATAGTGAAATAAAGATTGTTGAGCACTTGTTTGTTAGGAGTGATAAAAATAAGCGAGCCAGTTTGAGTAGTCATATTGCCTTCGTTCAACACAAATAGTCCATTAGGATCTGAATATGCCTTGCCTGACACACTTACTTTTGCAATGGCCTGATACACCATACCGTTTTTGTCAAGACCACGAAGAATAATATCTCTTACTCCGTAGGTTGCATCATGAGGAGCTACTATTTCCAACTCTCTCTGAGGCACATGAAGAAAAACTTTCCATCCAGCAGGAGCCTCAATAAGTTCTAAAGAATGAAGATTTGCAAATTTAAATTTCAGCTTTTGACCTTTGCCTGATTCGAATACAAAAAATGGCTCGTTAGCATCATTCTCAAATTTCAAATAAGTTCCACCTGCTTTGGGCATCACTATTGAGCTACCATTGGCCATGATAAATGTAACAGACTCTTCTGTCTCTTCTATACTCTTAAAGAAAGAGTCTCCTTGTGCTTCTACAGGTTTATTATTTGCATCTGTAATGCGCATTCCGTCTACAGTCCAGAAACCCTCTGCATCAATCTGCATAACGGGAGTTTTACCATCTTTCCCCGAAACGGGTAGTTTATTATTGTCTTTGTCCAAAACAAAATCAGTAACACTATTGGTAGTTATTGCCCAATAGTACTCGTCTTCAAACTCTTTAACACCTATTACCGGAGCATTTGTTCCGTTTGTAATATCCATGGAGGTGCCATCATTAAAGGTTATTTTGTAACCTTTACCGTCAGCCATGTTGTCAACTTTAGTAATTACTTTTCCTGCATTTAGTGCCTCTACCATTGTTTGCAGTGAGTTAGCTTGTTTTGTCAGAGCTGACAAATCTGATTTGATTTTATCAATCTCCTCTTTCAAAAAATCATCATCGTATGAGCAACTAAAAAGAATAGCACTACTCAATAGGATTAAAATAAAATTTACGCTCTTTCTCATTTTGTTTGTTGTGTATAATATTAAATGTATAGTATAAATATATGCTTCAAAACTGTTAACTATTTGATTGTATCAATAATCTCACCTTTCACATGAAGGTCTGTACCTCTAGCTACTTCGGTAGAGTTTTCGCCTATCCAACCATTTTCTTGATCTACACCAGTGTAAACTTTCACAAAATGGATGCCTGGCAGGTTTGCTTTATTACCATCATTATCCACTGCCCAATCAATATCAAATGTCGACCCATTATCTCTATTGGAATAGTTATCAGCATATCCATATTTGAAAGTCTTCAAAACAAAATAAGAGCCTTCTCCACTTTCATCAACTCCGTTTTCGGCCAGTCTGATTCCTCTAAAGGTAATTTTGTCTTCATTTACCCACAATGGATAGTACGAGTTTTTGGTGTGAAATGAATTTTTGACTTTGTATCCTTTACCTCCTTTGTTGTTTTCCCATCGGATATATTCTGTGGTTGCAACTGTGGTTTCTACTTCGGGTTTGTAGTAAGTCATTTTATAATCGCGATGAGTGTTTACATCATTCCCATTATCTTTAGCCAACTGATACCACTCTTCGTTTTCTGCAGTAAAGTTAGCGCTACCTTTTATTTCGTACCACTCATCATCGGGTTTTCCATTTTCATTAGCATCATACGATACCATCACAATACCAGGTTCGCTACTGTTAGTAAAACCGTTTCCTTCGATTCGGAAATCTTTTTTGCCTGCCACATTCACAATGGTGTGGTCAAAACCCATGGTTACATAACCACCCCAGCCACCAAGAGTAATCATGCCTGCATTTTCGCCTACTAAAGCTTTGCCCACTTTTGCTACCATATCATCGTGCGAGTCACCTTCATCATATTTAGGCATAGTGTTCACAAACTGACCAGGTGCTGGTAAATAGTCAAATGCATTGGCAAAGTAAGCTGATGGAGTTTGTTCTGCTTTTGCAACTATAACTTTAACTTTACCCGATATTTCTCCTGCAGTCACTTCAAGTGAATACTCCCCTTCAACACCTGACACAAAGAGAGTCTTTGCATTATTTGTTTGCGATAATCTATAATAATCAGAAGGAGCTTTCAATACCTTCCATTCCACACCATCATTATCCGCAGGTATGTAGGCTGGAATTTCCAAAGCGAGCATTTTATGCGTTATAGCAGCCAGCGCAGTATCTTTTGGTGTAACTACAATAGAGAAAACCATTTCTGTTGTTCCTCCTTGATTGGTAGCTTTAAAAGTCACTTCATGTTTACCAACCTTAGCATTATTAAAAGTATAAGCTAGTGTAGTTGCCACTTCCACATCATCCAAATACCAACTATAGGTTGTTTCATTGTCAGTGGTAATGGTGGGAGTTATTGTCAAATCTGTACCCGATTCAAGATTATACTCTTTCTCTACATCAGTTATTACTGGTGCCAAACCTCTCTCCACAACTGTAACAGTTATTTTATGTTCGGCTACACCACCTTCATTACCTGCTTTCAGCACTAATTTGTAGTCTCCTGATGTCGATTGTACAAATACAAAGTCTAATGTCTTGGCCACTTCTTTACCATCCACTTGCCATACATAAGTAGCATTTTTCCCATTCTCGATGGTAGGACTCAATTCTAATTCAGCATCTTCCAAAATGGTATATGCTTTTTCCAATCCTGAAATAATTGGTGCTTTAATTTGCACTACTTCATCGTCATCGCTGCACGAAGCAAATCCTGCAAACACAATGAGTAAAGCGAGAATAATTCTCTGTTTCATAATTCAATTAGTTAGTTTAGTTAATTCTATTTATATACTGGTAGTAGTGCAAAATGACCAGGTATATCCCCTGCCCTCACACTCCATTTTTTCTTTCCCTGTTTATCAAAACAATACAATATGCCTGGCGTGACGTAGTTACTAGCATCCGTAATATATACGTCTTTAGTTTCAGGATGTACCATAATACCATAGGGTTTTTCAATCTCCCTGTCCGTGCCATCAGTAATTATTTTTCTATCCAATACTTTGCGAGTTTTGGTATCTACTATGTTGTATGAATAAGCCCAATCTCCTGTATAATGATTAAACTCTGTTCCATAGGTATAAAGCAAGTCTTCGTCAATCCAATAGTCGCTAGCAGCTATTTCAATAGTATCGGTTATCTGTTGTTCATTCATATCAAAAAAGAAAAGACGAGCAGGCAAATCTTTATGGTCTCCTCGCGAACTAATCCACAAATTGCCACGCTGGTCTGCTTTTATGCGTTCTAAATTGTAGGCAACATCTATGCGTTTTTCTTCTTTAAAGGTAGCTATGTCTATTACCGATACTGTTCTCTCATAGTTCGCTGTGCTTCCAGCTCCCATATATCCACCCGAGTTAGCAACATATATTTTACCATCCACTATCTCCAACTCGTCGGGCTGAAAACCCACCAA
>JARICS010000144.1 GCA_029264035.1 Dysgonamonadaceae bacterium
GCCGACCATGTGGAGGGATTTGCCAAAGAGTGTGCTGTGGTGACTCACTATCGTTTGAAAAACGACCCTGAAGGAAAGGGTATCATCGTTGACCCAGATGCAAAGTTGGAAGAAGAGTTGATTGTACGCCCAACATCTGAAACCATCATTTGGAGCACCTATCGCAATTGGATACAATCGTATCGCGACCTGCCCATCCTCATCAATCAATGGGCTAATGTGGTGAGATGGGAAATGCGCACGCGTCTGTTTCTGCGTACCGCTGAGTTCCTTTGGCAAGAAGGACATACGGCTCACGCTACTGAAGAAGAAGCTGTGGAAGAGACACGCAAAATGTTGGATGTGTATGCTGAATTTGCCGAAACTTACATGGCTATGCCAGTAGTAAAAGGTGTGAAATCGGCATCTGAAAGATTTGCTGGTGCATTGGACACCTACACTATTGAGGCATTGATGCAAGATGGAAAAGCATTGCAATCAGGCACTTCGCACTTCTTAGGCCAAAACTTTGCCAAGGCATTCGATGTAATGTTTTCTGACAAAGATGGCGAGCGCAAATATGTGTGGGCTAGTTCGTGGGGTGTTTCCACCCGATTGATTGGCGCATTGATTATGGCTCACTCCGACGATAATGGATTGGTACTTCCTCCCCTATTGGCTCCTTATCAAGTAGTGATTATTCCTATCTACAGAAACGATGAGCAGTTGGACATGATAAACAAAAAGGTAGCTGAAATTGTGAAAAGACTCAAAGCCCTTGGTGTGAGCGTAAAATATGACAACTCGGACAACAGGAAACCTGGTTGGAAATTCTCTGAATACGAATTGAAAGGTGTACCTGTACGTTTGGCAATGGGTGGTCGCGATTTAGAAAATGGCACTATCGAAATTGCGCGTCGCGACACATTGACAAAAGAGACACTTCCACAAGAAGGTATTGAAGAGCATATCAAAACCTTATTGGAAGAGATGCAAAAGAACATCTACAAGAAAGCGTTTGACTACCGCGCATCGGTTACCCGCAATGTGGATAGCTATGAAGAATTTAAGGTGGAGATTGAAAAAGGAGGTTTCTTGATGTGCCATTGGGATGGTACAGCCGAAACAGAAGAGTTGATTAAAAATGAAACTAAAGCTACAGTTAGGTGCATTCCTTTGGAAGGAGATAAAACTCCTGGCGAGTGTATGGTAACTGGTAAACCATCTTCACAAAGGGTTGTTTTTGCTAGAGCATACTAATGAAAGCTTCTGTAAGATAGCTCAACTTAGTAAATACTATATAAAAAAAAGACGGTAAAAAGGCATCACCTTTCAACCGTCTTTTTTCTTATAATAACAAGCCTTGAAGACTAAATATGAATAGTTTTCATCAGACAAGTTGTTTATTTTACCGTTGCTTTTATGAATTTAGCTCCTGCTAAAACTTCACTGTCTAGACCAAAAGCTGCATTGTATTTACCAACAGGCATATCACTCAACACAAAGGCGTTACATTTTCTTCCAGCAACAACCTTATCAGTCATAGCTGTTGTAATAGCAGTTGCAGCCATGTTTACTAAAGACCCAACAAGGCCACCTCCACCTCCATTTACACTTGTATCAACTTGAATCAAACCTTCTCGATGATAGAGAGTTTCTCCCGTAGCTGTAGATCTCAAAACATACTCCACACCAACAGTTAAGTATCCCAGTAGGCTATTTCTATCCCAAGATTTTATTATTGTAAATATAGCAGCGTCTGCACCAAGTACCCTATTGAAATTGCCAAGATCACTTTCTAGGAACATTTCACTGTCGTAAGCACTTTCAGACTGAAGCATCTCCATTGTAAGATAGGGTGAGAATACATAATATCCCTTTTCGCTAAGAGGCATATACAATGTAGTGTAAAAAAACTCTTTTGCTTCTACAGAATTCGTTTGATTTATAGGTGGCATAATAACAATAGAAGTAGGCTTCTCTTCATACATTTGTGCGTATTGTACACCCCTTGTTATGCCTACGCCCTGAGCACATGATGACAAGAGTATTGTGACTATTGTAATAATAAAATAATTTTTCATTGCTCTAATTGTTTAATTATTCTTGATACGTACTTCTCTGATTCGGGATACAGCTTAATCTCTTCTTTTAAGAAAGAAAGGCCTTCATCATTTTTGCCAGTTTTATAAAGTAAGAATCCATATTCTGCATACAAACCTGGAGGAACTACGCCTCTTAAACCTTTTTGATTATGGGTGATTTTTTGGTACTCTTCTAGTAGTTTTACTTGCAACTCATCGGTGCTTTTCTTACTATATTTATAAGTAATGTCCTCATAATTGTACCAAGAGTACATGTTTTTTGTGGAAGAACAAGAAGCTAGAGCAAGAATGCAGCCTCCTATTAATAAGAACTTCTTTATCATGGTAATGTAATTATTTTGGTTTCTTGTGTTGAGACAAATATTTCTTTATTGTAGATTGAATTACCCTTATATTCCACATTTATTTTTCTTCTTCCAGTTGCTATTGCGTAAGATGTACCCTTACGATATGAATTTTTTGCTTTTACAACCTTAGCTTCAAAAGTCTTTTCACCATCTAAAGAGACTGTAACATGTTTATTGGCATAATCTTTTTGACTCACAAAGAGTAAATATGCAACATCATCTTTTCCGCTCTGTTGTGCCACGGGATAATGAGCTCTACACCCACACAGTAAAAGAACAAGCCCTAATGCAAATATTAATTTTAATTTCATAGCAATATTATTTTATTTCCTCTATAAAATACTCAGTTAGTTTATTGACATCTATATCAGTATTTGAAGATACCTCCACAAAAGAATATTCCGTTTCAGCTGTATCTCCTCCAGAAGCTAGAATGGTTACAGTTCCTATTTCTTTACCTGGAAGCTCTATCATTAAACCCGTTTGAGGGTTTTTCACACTTTTCCCTTTTGATTTAATAGTGAATATATCGCCAACTTCTATTCCTTGACTAGCGCCACCAGCAATTAAGACTGCATCTTCTTCAAAAGCAAGGAAGTATGTTCTCCAAGCTTTATCTGTAGACTTATTTATGATGTTCTCAACCAACTGCCCAATTGCTTCTGATATAGCTTTGTCGCTAAGCGTGGCATCATAATCTGCTCTACCTCCTACTCCTAGCGTTGTTTTTGTTGTAAGATCGGCAGAACCTCTTGCTTCATCTGAATAGATAATTAATCCTGTTGAAACATCAATTAAACGGACTGTAACAGCTGCCTCAACCGTTTGAGTTTTACTTGTACTAAAAACTCCAGACTGACCAACATTCTTTCTCCCAAACTCTGTTATAGAACCAATTATCATGTAGTCAGCTCCAATAGTTGATAAAGCATTACCCCCTTTCACACTCTCTTCTAATAATGTAGACAAGTCACTCCTTTCTAATAGTAAGAACTTTCCAGATGCTGCAAGTTTGGAGGATAAAATATCCAATGCTTGTTTCCCCATAGGATCATTCTCCTTATCATAAAAAATCCCTTTTGCATACTGAGTTTCATTTGAAAATCTCCC
>JARICS010000016.1 GCA_029264035.1 Dysgonamonadaceae bacterium
AAAAAGAACAAAGAATGGGTGAAAGCAATAGAAAGCAAAAGGATTGTTTAATTTTTTGAACTTTCAACTTCCATTTCTTGCATAGCCTTAATGGTTTCCGCTATCAAATAATCAAGCTCCCACCCTAGCATGTTGGCACCATTCTCAATTACATCACGCGAGCAGCCTGCTGCAAACTTCTTATCTTTGAACTTCTTTTTCACCGACGATACTTTCAAGTCGAGTGTGCTTTTGCTTGGGCGCATCAGCACCGTCGCTCCTATCAAACCTGTGAGTTCATCAGTGGCATACAATATCTTTTCCATCGTATGCTCAGGCTGGGTGTAACTACGCATACCATATGCATGACTCATTATGGCCCTTATCAATTCAGAATTGACATGCTCTTGCTCCAATATCTCTTTCGTTTTAATACAATGTTGATCTGGAAACATTTCAAAATCTAAATCATGAAGCAAACCTACTAAACCCCAAAAAAGACTTTCATCTTCGTAGCCCAATGTACGTGCAAAATAGAGCATCACAGCTTCCACAGTTTGCGCATGTTGCAAATGAAAAGGCTCCTTGTTATATTGCAGCAATAAATTCCATGCCTTACTTCTGGTTATGCCTGATGCTACCCTATTTGTATTATCTACTGGCAATGATGGTAGAGATATCATACTATTCATTTTTATAAGATTAATCCAAAGATAGTAATTAGGTTTGTGTAATTATTGAAAATACAACAATAAATATAGAACAACTTCTAACTATTGAGCAAATAAGGTCTATTAAATTACTAGTAATTCAATAAATTGCTTATTTTTGTGTAATCTCATACATTATATATAGTCTGAGAACATTGTGTAATTATTTAATAACCCATATCTCTATGATCACAACAGCAAAACTTAATTATTTGAGCCTTGGTAACTCCAAAACCTATGTGCTGGCTTCTCTTTTTGTATTAGGCAATTTAGTATTTCCTCAATTGGCGCATTTAATTCCGCAAGGCGGGTTGATATTCCTGCCTATCTACTTTTTCACCCTCATTGCCGCATATAAATACGGACTATTTGTGGGTATGCTCACAGCAATTTCGTCACCTTTAATCAATTCGCTTATTTTCGGTATGCCCCCTGTGGCAGTTCTTCCAGCAATCATGATTAAATCAGTTGTTTTGGCTCTTGCAGCTTGCTTAGCAGCAAAATATTTTGGCAAAGTTTCTTTTTTAGGAGTTGTATTGGCTGTTTTTGCATACCAATTTGTTGGTACAGCATTTGAATGGATACTTACACAAAACCTACATATCGCCCTGCAAGACATACGCTTAGGTTTCCCTGGAATTCTTATTCAAATTATAGGTGGATTCTTGGTGTTGAAGTTTATGAAGCGTTATTAATTCTTTAATTTCGCATTCATTTATCCCAATCTTATAACATTAAGTCCTATGCTCCCAACCAAATCTTTTGAAGAAGTATTACAAAAGTTTAAAGATATCAAGTTTGAAGAAAACTTTGATATGGTGGTGGCAATTGCCAACGGAGGAGTTATTCCTGCTGCAATTATCAACCAACGTCTCAACTTAGAACTAAACTTATTGAAAATAAACTTACGCGACCCCAATCAAAAGCCTAAATTCGACACTCCTCAATTATTAGAACCGATTAACTTCGACTTCAAAAACAAAACCATTCTTTTGGTCGAAGACCGTGTGAAGACTGGTGCTACTGTAAAGTTGGCAGTTACTCTATTACAAGATGCTGCAACAGTTAAAACATTTGCAGTGAATGGAGAAGCAGATTATTCGTTATACGACGAAGCTTGTTTCCGCTTTCCATGGATTATATGAAAAGATATAAAGTTCAACTTGTTTTAATACTCTATTTGTGCTTTAGTTTTGCATTCAAATCAAATGCACAACAAACACTACTTATAAAAGATAGCATTCAGCTTGACGAAGTTATTGTAACAGGTACATCACGTACCATTAGCATACGTCATTTGCCCATGAGCATCTCAGTTGTAAACAACAAGGAAATTAAAAGCAGACTCACAACCTCACTTCTACCGCTTTTGAGTGAAGAAGTGCCTGGACTGTTTATAACCCAACGTGGCGTAATGGGCTATGGAGTTGCCGCAGGTGCTGCAGGCGGAATGAATGTAAGAGGAGTTGGTGGATCTCCTACTGCTGGAGTTTTAGTCTTGATTGATGGTAATCCGCAATATATGGGACTAATGGGGCATCCTCTTGCCGATAGTTACCAATCGCTGATGGCAGAGAAGGTTGAAGTTATAAGAGGTCCAGCCTCCATGCTATATGGCTCTAATGCAATGGGAGGTGTAATAAATATTATTACAGACCAAACTAAAACTGACATAAATAAGGCCTCAGCTCAAATAATGTATGGGAGCTACAACACCCTAAGTTCAGAAGTATCTGCTATGAGTAGAAAAAATGCTATACAAGGGAGCTTTAACATCGGATATAATAGATCTGAGGGGCATCGTGAGAATATGAACTTTGAACAATTGAACGGACAGGGAAAGTTGGGATATGAGTTCAACTCCAATTGGAGTTCTTACATCGATCTGAATTTATCAACTACCAAAAGCTCTAATCCTGGAACTGTAACGATTGGAATTATTGACAATGATGCTAATGTAACGCGAGGAACTGTATCAGCATCTTTTAAAAATGATTTTGAAAAAACATCAGGAGCTATCAAGCTTTATTACAACTTTGGTACACACGAGATTAATGATGGATATAAACCAGGAGAGAGTTCTCTACCCTATCGGTTTCATTCAACCGACCAAATGATGGGTCTTTCAGCACATCAAACCTATTCTCTTTTTACTAACAATAATACAACTGCAGGCATAGATTTGCAACGATTTGGAGGAAAAGCGTGGAATAAATTCACTGACCAAAGAGAGGATAAATCGCTTGCCGATGTCCATTTATTTGAAGTAGCTGGATATGTGCATACTCAACAGGCCCTTCTTTCAAACAAACTATGGCTCAATGCAGGTGTTAGGTTGGACTTTCACGAAACAAATGGTGCAGAATGGATACCTCAAATAGGTGTCAGTTTCTCACCCACTTCCAGCAATGTATTGAAAGCAATGGTTAGCAAAGGTTT
This sequence comes from Dysgonamonadaceae bacterium, assembly GCA_029264035.1. Taxonomy (GTDB): domain Bacteria; phylum Bacteroidota; class Bacteroidia; order Bacteroidales; family Dysgonomonadaceae; genus UBA2632. The sequence goes on from JARICS010000016.1 coordinate 3,129, forward strand.
TCGTAATGCTACCATTAGAGAAATGTACATGTTTCCTCCTCAAAACCCTGACTTGAAACCAGAGAGGTTAATGAATTACGAAGTTTCGTACACTCAAAACCTTTTTCAAAACAGATTATCAATAGGATTGAATGTTTTCTATATCAATGGGGACAATATGATACAGACAAATTTTATAGATGGCAAACCTATAAACTTGAATAGCGGAAAAATAGAAAACAAAGGTATGGAAGTTAGTTCAAAATATCAGATAACTAAATCACTCAACCTATCAGCTAATTATAGCTATTTGGATATGAATCATGCCATTGTGGGTACACCAAAACATAAGTTCTATGCTGGGGGTAGTTTCACAAAAGAGAAATGGAGTTTTTCTACTGGGATACAAGTTATTTCTAATTTATATACAACGGTTCAACCCAAAGAACAAACTATGAGTTTCAACTTATGGAATGCGCGCGTAAACTATAAAGCAACTTCGATACTTACTCTTTTTGCCAAAGGCGAGAATCTATTGGGAGAAAAGTATGAAATGAATGCAGGATATCCTATGCCCAAAACAACAGTGTTTGGAGGATTACGAATACAATTATAAGATAATAGAGACAGAAGACAAGAAGCAAGAGACTATAGGTAAACTTATATACATGCAATTAACGACTTAGTACTTACATTCTTAAATACCTTACAACTATGAACAGAAGAAATTTTTTACGAGCAGTTGCCCTTACCGGAGCAGCATTTACTATAAAAGAGAGCGATGCAATGAGCCTGCTTACACAATCTTTTAACGCAAACAGCGCAGCTCAATCATACGACCTTGTAGCCATAATGGGAGGTGAACCCGAAGTTATGTTTCGCAAAGCGATAGCAGAAATGGGTGGAATGAAGAAATTTATTAGTCGTGGAGACAAAGTAGTGGTAAAACCGAACATTGGCTGGGATCAACCTGTGGAAATGGCTGCTAACACTAATCCAAAACTGGTAGCTGAAATCATCAAGCAATGTTTTGAAGCAGGAGCAAAAGAAGTAACAGTGTTTGACCACACTTGCGATAATTGGCGAAAATGTTATGCCAACAGTGGTATTGAAGAGGCTGCAAAAGCTGCAGGAGCAAAGGTTATGCCTGCAGACCAAGAGTCGTATTTCAAAACTGTATCCTTACCAAAAGGAAGAAGCCTCAAGACAACCAAAATTCATCAGGCTATCGTAGATTGCGACAAGTGGATAAATGTACCTGTTCTTAAAAATCATGGTGGAGCTCAACTCACTATCTCTATGAAAAACCACATGGGAATTGTGTGGGACAGAGGTTATTTCCATGCCAATGATCTACAACAATGTATTGCTGATATTTGCACTTATGACAAACCTGCGGTTTTGAATATAGTAGACGCCTATCGTTTAATGAAAACCAGCGGACCACGTGGCAAATCGATGAGTGATGTAGTGCTTTCAAAAGGACTGTTCATTTCTCAAGATATTGTAGCCGTAGATACTGCAGCTGCCAATTTCTTTAACCAAGTGCGAGAAATGCCATTGGAGAAAGTAACTCACATTGGAAAAGCACAAGAGTTAAAGTTAGGAACTATGGATTTGGATAAATTGAATATTAAAAGAATAAAAATATAAGGAATTAATAGTGAAGAATTAAAAGTTAAAGCATTTGGCTCTCATATTCTTCTTCCTCAATTCAATTAGAGGGAAGTAATTGAGCAGCTGAAACAAGATGATGTTTTCGGGATTTGATGAAAAAGAAATTAAAGAAAGAAAAGTATAAGAATATAATTTCACCTTTTATATTTTTCATCGAGAATGTTGCTACAGAATCAATACATCTTTACTATTAGTGAAATATATAAAAAATATTAGATTATAGACTTGAAGAATAATTGTATTTCCGTTCCTTTTAATTGGAGTGCTAGTGTATGGGCTATAACGATTGTGACTTTGGCTTTTATTGCGGGAGGAGCATTTTATATTTTGTCAATTAAATGGCCAACAGACATGCTCTGGTTAAAATATTTGATGATTGCTGTTTTTTTAATCACTATTATTGTTGGAATTTGCTTTGCACCAATACGTTTGAGTTCAAATGATGAGAAAATAACTGTAAGAATGTTATTTAGTTCACGAGTAATACCATTGAGCGAAGTGACAAGAGTGAACCGAATCTCTAAGCGCGACATAAGTAGTTCTATACAAACTTTTGGAAGTGGAGGTTTATTCGGTTATTTAGGTCGTTTCAAGAATGATAAACTGGGCAGATTTAATATGTACGCAACAGATTTGAATAACTTGATTCTCATTCGGACCATTAATAATAATTATGTTTTAAGTTGCTCTCGTCCCAATGAATTTATCGAATACGTAAATTTTCAATTAAAACAGTAGCTGAAAATTATATTATCCTTTTGGGGAAGAATTTAAATTTAAACTGTAATGCCAGATGCTTTTATTTATAACAAAGATTGTATTCCCTTATTGCAAGAGCAAAAAACGACAAGAACCTTGTCTTTCTCCTTTTCTCATATAAAACTTATAAAATAGACAACCCATGCTTAGAAAAATAAGAATAGCCTTTTCTATCACACTGTTTTCTTTAATAACACTCTACTTTCTAGATTTTAGAGAGTTACTGCCACAGAGTCTGCACTTCTTAGCAAAGATTCAGTTTGTTCCTGCTTTGCTCTCACTCAATATAGTTATTTTATTGAGTTTAGTATTGCTAACTTTTGTTTTTGGCCGTGTCTATTGCTCTAGCATTTGCCCAATGGGCATCTATCAAGATATTGTAGGTTGGCTATCTAAAAGAGTGAAACGCAAAAAGAGATATACATACAGTCCTGCCAAAACTATTCTGAGATGGACTACTCTCCTAATCGTTCTTCTTGCATTCTTGTTTGGCTTTACTTTTTTAGTAGGACTGTTAGATCCATATGGTGCTTATGGTCGCATAGCTACACATCTTTTCAGACCAGTCTATTTAGCTGGCAACAATCTTCTGGAATCAATTTTTACGCAATTCAACAACTACACATTCTTTCGAGTAGGCATCTATTCACTCAGTGTTTTCTCAACATTCATAGCACTTTTCACTTTAGTAGGTGTTGGGCTTTTGGCATGGCGCAATGGTCGTACGTATTGTAACACACTTTGTCCAGTTGGAACAGTTTTAGGCTTCATTAGTCGTTATTCTCTTTTCAAAGTTCAGTTCGACAACGAGAAATGCAACAGTTGTGGCCTATGTGCTATGAAATGCAAAGCATCTTGTATCGATTCAAAGAAACTGATTGTCGATTATAGTCGCTGCATCAATTGTTTTAATTGTGTGGAAGCATGCAAAAGAGACGCAATGCATTACAAACCAATTTGGAGTAAAAAGGCTTCCGTTAAAGAAGCAATTGTAGTAGATGTCAATCAATCCAAAAGACGTTTTCTAACATCAACTTTCACTACTGGTATGGCTGCAACCAGTCTGCTTGCACAAACAACAACTGGTTTCTCATTGAAACGCGAACTTAAACGCCAACAACCCATAGCCCCTCCTGGTGTGCAAAACATAGATAGATTGTTGCAAAAATGCATCTCATGCCATCTATGTGTTACCAAATGCCCATCGCATGTTATCAAACCTGCTCTTTTTGAGTATGGATTGGGAGGGATAATGCAACCAAAGCTCTATTTCGATCATGGTTTCTGCAGTTACGATTGCACTGTTTGTGGCGATGTTTGCCCAACAGGAGCAATATTACCACTTACCAAAGACGAGAAGCATCACACGCAAATGGGGCAAGTAAATTTCATTATTGAAAACTGCATTGTCTATTACGACGAAACAAGTTGCGGCGCATGTTCCGAACATTGCCCCACACAAGCTGTGAGCATGGTTCCTTACAAGGGAGCACTCACCATTCCTCATATCGAACCCTCTATTTGTGTTGGTTGTGGAGGTTGTGAATATGTTTGCCCTGCCGTTCCTTTCAAAGCCATTTATGTGGAAGGATTGAAAGAGCAACAAACAATTGAGCTAGTGCATGAAGAGAAAGAGGAGCATGTGATTGATGGTTTTGGTTTTTAAATACGCTATAATTTGACAAGTTTTTAATCAATAAACTAAATGAATCCAACTGAAAGAACACTACAACAACAACGAATTGATTTTGCTAATAGTAACTTCCTAGCAACTCCACTAGCTGGATTAATTGCTTGGTCTGTAATTGGAGTTGCGGGGTTATTCCTACCCATTCAATATGTGGTGTGGACTTTGTTTATAGCCACTGGCAGTATCGTTTATTTGGGAATGTTTATCTCCAAGTTTACTGGCGAGAATTTTCTTGACAAAACGAAACCAAAGAACGAATTCGATCAACTTTTCATGTTTACTGTAGTGCAAGCTCTGTTAGTCTATTCAATTGCTATTCCATTCTTTCTTATCGACTATTCCTCATTGCCCTTAACAGTTGGAATACTAACAGGATTGATGTGGGTTCCTTTCTCTTGGATCATCAAACATTGGGTGGGTTTGTTTCATGCAATAGTCAGAACCATTACTGTGATGGTATTATGGTATCTATTTCCTGAGCATCGATTTGTGGCAATACCATTTGCGATAGTTGGCATATATATAATCACTATCATCATCTTGAAGAGTAGAAAGAAAATACAAAGTGAAAATATTGAATCCCTTTAATGAAGAGGAGGAGATCAAAGAACACATTTTCATACAGTCTCTTTTATTTTCTATATTTCTCTGGTCGAGAGAAAATAAAAGCAATATGTGGTTTATAAAAAGTAAATCTGTATATTTATTATCAATACAAATATATGGAGACACATTTTCATGAATCAAACAGATAGTCAGCTTTAAATATTAACACAACAAAAAAACATACAATTATGACATGGCTTTGGATACTATTAATAGCAACCGCAATAGGTGGATTACTTGGTTACTTCTCATC
>JARICS010000034.1 GCA_029264035.1 Dysgonamonadaceae bacterium
GTTTATTGTGGAAGACGATTACTATATATTGGTAGGTCCTGGCAGATGGGGCTCTTCAGACTCATGGTTGGGCATCCCCATCAAATGGCCACACATATCGCAAGCACGTGTCATTTGCGAAGTCTCATTAGATCAATATCGCATTGACCCAAGTCAGGGTTCTCATTTTTTTCAAAACCTTACTTCACTGGGTGTAGGCTATTTCACTGTCAACCCTTTCATGGAAAATGGCGGATTCTTCAATCAAGCCTTTTTGGATGAACAGCCTGCAATGTTCGAAACTAAGTATATTCGCCATGTCCGATTCGATAATCCTTTTACTATAAAGATAAATGGACGGAAGAAGATGGGGGTGGTGATGAAGCCTTCTTTGAGTTAAAAGTTAATAGTTAAAAATTAAAAGTTGAAAGTTGCGGGGTGTTCTGAGGTACGTAGGTGCATCATTGGTTTGATGGTTTTGGTAAGAGGACGTATTGCATAGCCCTCCACAATTATCTGAACCATGATTAAAGGATTTCTTGATTGCCATGATTGTTATATGATGCATCAACCGTACATGGATTTTGCATGGTGTGCCTTACTGGGGGCGAGGAGCTCCTGCTCCTCGTGAAAGTGTCTTTGAATATTGTGTCCTATTTGATATTAGTAAAATGATAAATGACAGTAGCATGGGGCGTACGTGGCTCCTGCTGCACCTTTTCTTTTATCTTCCTGTGCGGAGCGGGAGCTCCACACTCCCAGGGAAGAAACACCCTACAATACATGTATGCGATTGATGAATCACCTAAGACTAGCAAAACTTGTGTGCTGTTTGATGTGCCGCCCACACCATTCGTAAGTCGTAATTTCTAATTCGTAATTGATTCTTGCCCCACACCTCACTTTTGAAATTAACGTTAACTATCCAATAAAAATTTAAATGCTTTAGTTCTTCAAGTAAAATAGTTTACCTTTGTATAGTTGTTTGGACAACTATATATAAATCGCACACTTAAAGAGGACTTAAATTGCAAGTAAACGAACGGGAAGTATTTAGTATTTTGACGGGTAAGATATCATCTACCATCAATAGAGCGTTGTTGAGAGCCTTTTCTCAAGAAGACCTGCACATCACTACTGAGCAGTGGTCGGTATTGTCATGTTTGTGGAAAGAGGACAAGGTAACACAGAGCGATTTGTGTGATTTGACCCGAAAAGACAAACCCAGTATGACCCGTTTGATTGACAATTTACAACGTAGTAAGATTGTTGTGCGTGTGCCACATGCCACTGACAGAAGAGTAAACCTCATTCACCTTACTCAATACGGTGCTAGCTTACGCGAGAAAGTTACCGCTGTTGTGCAAAGTGTTGTGGACAAAGCCCTCCAGGATGTTAGCGAGAGCGAAATAATGGTTGCGCGTACGGTATTGAATTAGATAATTGCGAACCTCGACGCATAAGAATAAAACCCCAAAACTTAAATATTAGAACATGCAACTGGTTGCATAGGCAACAGTTGTTATCTTAATTAAATTGAAATGAGAAAATTTATTTTATACTTTACATTACTGATGGCTCTTCCCATGGCGGCACAAACAGTATATAATGTGGAGGATGTTAGAAAAATGGCTTTAGAGCACAACCGCTCCATCAAAATTGCCCAAGAGAATGTGAAAGCCGCTCAAAGTATGAAGAAGGCGGCATTTACATATTTCTTGCCAGATTTTTCAGCCATGGGTGGCTACTCTTGGAGCGAGAAAAATATGTCGCTGTTTCCACACGACTTAATGTTGCCAGTGGGGGTGAAACAGCCCGATGGTAGCTTAGGCATTGGTGTAGGTGCAAACTCAACGCCTACTCCTAATGCCGACGGAACTTTCAGATTTGAAGATGCTGCTATCAATAATAATTTCACACTTATAGATGGACAGCCTGTTCCGCTTAATGGCAATGGGCAACCTTTTGACCCGAGCAAAAATCCTGGCGATTTGCAATGGAAAAACCACGCAATTCTACCAAAAAAAGCTTTTGAGATGGATGCTTCTCATATCTTTGTTGGTGGTATTAGCTTTATGCAACCTATCTTTATGGGTGGTAAAATAAAGCAAATGTATTCCATTGCAGGATATGGCGAAAAGATAGCCGATGCACGTTCGCAAAATGCTATGATTGATTTGATTTTAGAGGTAGATGAGGCCTATTGGCGTGTGATATCGTTAGAAAATAAAGTGAAATTGGCTTATGAGATGAAGAATGTGGTTGCTAAACTCGACACCAACATAAACGCCCTCTTTGATGAGGGAATGGCTACTAAAGCCGATGTGCTAAAAGTGAAGGTGAAGATGAACGAAACCGACTTGTCTATAATTAAAGCAGAAAACGGACTTAGCTTATCTCGTATGGCGCTCAATCAGATTTGTGGATTGCCACTAGACCAACAAATAAAACTAGAGGATGAGGACTTAGATACAAATCCCGAATTGGTACAAGTGATTCCTACAGACGAGGCTTTGAGCAATCGTCCCGAGATACAGATGTTGACACAAGCAGCCAATATTGCTGTATCAAAAGAGAAGTTGAAGTTTGCAGAACTTCTGCCTACAGTAGCACTAACTGGAAGTTATTTAGCAACCAATCCAAGTGCATTTAATGGTGTTGACAAAAGATTTGAGGGGATGTTTAGATTTGGAGTATTAGCCAAAGTGCCTTTGTTTCACTTTGGAGAACGCATACACACCTTAAACGCATCGCGTGCGGGCAAAGTAGTGGCAGCATTGGAGTTGGAAGATGCAAAAGAGAAGATAGAGCTACAGATTCATCAATCTGTGCTTCAAACAAATGAAAGTTTGAAAAAACAAATGCAAACTTCCAAGAGTGTAGAGAGTGCCCAAGAAAATTTGATGTATGCCAACGAGGGCTTCACCGAAGGTGTGATTACCGCTACCGATGTGCTTATGGCACAAACTGCATGGCTTTCTGCCAAGTCTGAAGATATAGATGCGGCCATCGATGTGAAGTTACACAACTTGTATTTACAAAAATCTTTGGGCACATTACTATCGTCAATGTCACAAAACATAAAATAGATATAAAATTAAAACACGCATATTTTTATGAAACAAGAAAATGAAAACAACCGTAACCTACAAGTAGCCCTTATTGGGTTGGCTACTGTAGTTGTTATTGTATTTATAATTGGTTGGTATGTATATAAGCCTGTACCAGTAGTTATTCAAGGTTCTGCTGAGGTAAATGAGGTACGCGTTTCGGGTAAGGTGCCTGGGCGTATTCTTCAGCTCTATGCTAAGGAGGGACAGCAGGTAACATTGGGCGATACATTGGTGCTAATAGATAGCCCCGAAGTAAGAGCCAAGTTGGCACAAGCCAATGCAGCAAAGTCTGCAGCCATGGCACAACTGCAAAAAGCTAATAAGGGTGCACGTTCAGAAACTATTGAGGGGGCATTCGAAATGTGGCAAAAAGCAACCATTGGTGTAGATATTGCCAAAAAATCTTACGATAGAATAGAGCGATTATTTGAGAAAGGTGTAGTAACTGCACAGAAGCGCGATGAAGTGGAGGCTCAATACAATGCAGCTGTTGCAACTGCGGCAGGTGCCAAATCGCAATACAATATGGCTTTGAATGGTGCAGAGGATGAAGATAAACTAGCGTCGTCGGCACTTGTGGAGCAAGCCAAAGGTGCAATAGCAGAGGTGGAGGCATATATGGCCGAAACAATTTTGCTCTCGCCCATCTCAGGCGAGGTGTCAGAAATATTCCCTGCATCGGGAGAGTTGGTTGCTACCGGTTCGCCCATCATGAATATTGTGGATATGAACGATATTTGGTTCTCATTCAATGTAAGAGAAGATTTATTAGAAGATATGAAAATGGGTAGCGAAATAGAAGTTGCTATTCCCGCATTGAATATAAAAACAACCCTTGAGATTACATATATAAAGCCCCTTGCATCTTTTGCTACCTGGAAAACTACAAAAGCTTCAGGCCAATTTGATGCACGCACTTTTGAGGTGCGCGCCACACCCATTGCTCCTGTAAAGGATTTACGCCCAGGCATGTCTGCCATAATGGAAAAAGTAATTAAATAAACAATGTTCAAAAATTTACCTCAAAACTCATTAGCTGTTATTCGTAGAGAATGGAAAAGGATATTGGGGAGGCCCATTTATCTAGTTTCGTCGGTACTTGTAATGGTCTTTTGTTATATTTTCTTCCTCAGTATATTCAACGATGGAATGCCTCGTTCTCTTCCCATTGGTGTGGTAGATCATGATCAGTCTTATGTGTCACGCACATTTGTTAGAACTATGGATGCTGTGCCTAATGTGCATGTTGTGAAACAATATGTTGACTATGCTGAGGCCCGCGATGCAATGCAAAGAGGAGATATATATGCTTTTTACACCCTAGATAAAGGGTTTGCTAGAAAGCTGATGTCGTCGCAACAACCCGATTTCTCGTTCTATGTAAACGAAGCCTACATTGTAGCCGGTTCTTTGGCATATAGAGAGCTCATATATATGAGTAACCTGGGAATTGCTTTTGTGCAAAAGAAAATGCTGGAGCTACGGGGCGAGGAGGTGATAGATAAAGAGATACTTGCTATTGTGCAACCAATTTCTAGCGATTCTCACATGATTGCCAATCCTTATGTAAACTACGGTGTGTACTTGCTCAATATGATGCTACCGGGCATTATGCAAATGTTGATACTGCTGATGACTGTGTTTACAATTGGGTTCGAAATAAAAATGAATACTACTAATGACTTAATGAGAACAGCCAATAAATCGATGCTTGCTGCACTTATAGGAAAATTATTGCCCTACACCATATTGTTTACAGTATTGGGTATAGGAGGCAATTTGGTGCTTTATAAGTTAATGCATTTCCCTATGAATGGTAGTTTGTTGCGGTATTCATTTGCAACCTTCCTTTTTGTATTGGCCTATCAGGCAATTGGTGTTATGTTTATCGGATTGTTACCCTCCTTACGCGAAGCTCTCAGCTTAGTGGCAGTATATGCCATATTGGGTATAAGTTTCACAGGCTTTACATTCCCTATTGAGGCAATGCCACGTGGAGTCCAAGTGTTTCAGCATATTTTTCCAACCCGATATTATTTTAAAATCTATGTAGCCGAGGCGCTCAATGGTGCCCCTATTAGCTATTCTCTTATCTATTTTGCAGTATTAGCTGCGTTTATGTTGTTGCCCTTTCTCACCTACCAGCGATTGAGGGATGCAGTTATGAAACCAAATAATACCAGCACTGTAAAGTAATCTAAGATATATATAAGTAACTATGAGCGATTCTAAGCAATCTAAAATAAAGTTCAGACACCTTCGGAACATTGTATCCGTTTTGGTGCAAGAGTATAAGTGTCTTTTTAAAGACTCTGGGGTGATGTTGATTTTTATTGGAGCGGC
>JARICS010000048.1 GCA_029264035.1 Dysgonamonadaceae bacterium
CTTAATCGTTGGTTCATTCTGGCGGATTCTTCACTACGTTCAGAATGACAGGGTAGTCAGAATGACAGGGTATTCACTGCTTACTGCTTACTGCTCACTGCTCACCCCTTTTTTCAAATCAGACAAATCCACATCAAAATGCCTTGCTGTTTTAACCACCAAAACTTTCTGGAGAACCTTAGCCCATTTCTCGTCACTACACGACGATTCATTTTCGAGCATGCTCCACAATTGCCAAAAACAGACAGCACCTGCTGTAATGTTTACCAATTTTATTTGAAGTCCTTCAAAAATGTATCTCTCCATCAAGAACGATAAAATGATGAGCACATAAATTTTGATAAGGGTCATGACCACCCGCCCAAAATAGACGCTCTTGAACTTGCCATCGTTGGCATTGGGGAATTTGCGTTTCACCCTGCGCGAGAGGCTCCAAGCAGTGTAAACATCTGCCAGCACCATCAGTGTGCATACTGCAATGAATGGAAATGTAGGGTGGAGGAGTGCTATGGCTCCTCCAATTACGCTGAATAGCGACCTACCGGTTGAATTTATTAATAGTGTTTTCATGTCTTTTGTTGTTTTAGATTTGTAGTTAATTATTTATTTATATTGGAAGTTCTGATATATCTCTTACTCTGTTCCACATCGCCAATGTTTTTTTGTCGTTCAAACGGAGTAAATCATTGACGCGCAATACACCATATCTCACCGTTGTGTGAGCTCTACCCAATTCTTCCCCCAATTCTTCAAAGGTTAAACCGTGGATATCGTATCTCAACTTGCAATAGAGCTGACGCACATCGCTTATTCTTTGTTTCTTACTGGGTGCAATAAGTTGCATGGGCGTAATACCCATTCGTTTTGCAAATTCATACATCACTCGGTTGATACTAAGATTGTGTGGTGGGTTATTTATTTTTTTCATGTGTTGTGTGTAATTGTTTTATTAAGATTGTTCTTGCTTACTCTTTATGCAGATCCCTCACTACGTGTCGGGATGACAGGGCTGTTCTTGCTTACTCTTCTTATGGATTCTTCACTTCGTTCAGAATGACAGAGTAGTCGGGGTGATAGGGGAGTTATCTGTTATTCATTATCCAGAAAACCTTGTCGTCCACTGTGGTGCGCTGTAGGTCTTTCCCAAATTCATATCCCTCTTCAGTGACCAACTTGCAAGCCTCTTGGTAGTTGTAGAGCCTCATTTTCTTATCAAAGCGCACAATATCAGCTATGTTTAGTTCTTTGAATTTAAAATTGTCGATTACGTTATTCACAGCATCTGATAATCTTTCGTCCGTAAAACCGTTAGCTATTAATCTCTCTGCAAGCACATTAAAAAACTCTTTACTCTGTTTTGGAAATGCACTTTGCAGTTTTCGCATATTTTTGGCCACGCCCCTGTCTGATAGAGAACCCTGATATTGGCTAATTTCATTGGACTGCGTTTTCCTCCATTCCTCTGGCAATGCCTTGCTGGATGTGGAACATAAGTTCTGCGTCACTTGCTGCATCACCACCGCTAAATCCCTTGTTTTTGTTGTCATAATTACCTTCTAATATTTTTTGAAAATTGGAGGGGCGTATCATCCAATCAAATTTTGCAACAAACCCCTTGTTGCCATCGCCCTTTAAAAAATTGCTTTTAGATGCTTTGCGTATCATTTCGGCAAACGCATCTTTACCAAATTCAGTAATTCGCGCCCTGATGCTCTCCTTTCGGCTTTTACCTATCGGATACTTCAAATAACCGAACACTCCTTGCGTTTCCTCATTAAAAAAATTAATAACGGCTTTGTAGTCTATTTTTTCTTGCGTTGGATGCTCGGCATCCGACAAGGATACGTTAGTATCTACAATACTCTTTTCTTTTCTTTCCTTTTCTTTTCTTTCCTTTTCTTTGTTGACGTTTGTTGAATTTTGTTGAGCACTTGTTGCTTTTCTACGCTTTTCCGCTGAAATACGACCGGCTTTTGCTCTCTTTTCAGAAATATCCATCCTTTTGTCAATATTTTTCAATATTCTTTTGCTGAAAAAACAACCATCCTCTTCATCAAATAATTCATACTCTAAACAGCATTCAACAATAGATTTTACATGTTCAACACTTGTTGACGCTTGACGAGCAACTGCTACATAAGTGAGTTTATTTAATGGTAATTTTTTATGAGATTCTTCGTGTAGTATCTCTACAATAATCCAATAGACGCCGTAACCTACAGCACCGTGCTCCACAAGTAGAGCTTGTATCTTAATATCATTCCTTGCATTGTAATCATGCGAAAAGTAAAATGTCTCTTTACTCATTGTAGTATTTTTCTATAGTATATTTACTGATAAGGCATTAGGTGCATTACTTATTATAAATCTCTTCCTGATAATTTTGGAAATACCTATTAGCAATTGCATATCGCTCCATCATTTTTTGCTCAATAGATAGATCTCTTTTTATCATTTCAGATATTGATATCCTCTTGTGCGCATCCACTTTGTTTTCCAAATTATGCAGCATCATATCATCCCATTTATCCAGTAGCACATCGCCATGAGGTGTATCCACCATGCAATAGCACACAAATGCTCTTTGCACGTCACACACCATCATATACACCCTACACTGCCAGTCGAGGCCTCTTCTTTTCACGCATTTATCCACATCTTCTCTAAAGAATGGAAAAGTACCTGCATCCCACGATGATACAATTTTGATGGCCCAATTCTTGCTAAGCAAGGTGGGGCGGGCCCTGAAACCGTTTTTTATTGTCTCAAACTCACTCTCCTTGTGGTTGGTGCGCATAACTTGGTTATACAAGTCAATCGATTTTTGAATACACATCATTCTTTTTATGTAGTGTTTTGTAACCGCTGTAGACTGTATACCCAACACTTGTGTCAGTGCTTTCTCTTTTAACCATGTTTTGGTAGTTTCCGACAATTCATCACTCTTATTTTGCGGATTTGTCATCAGCTTGTAACACTCACCAGCAAACACTATCAGTGGTTTTATATAACTCATTTCGTCCTTCCTGTTTTGGTCTATAACAAATTTGCTGTCTGTCTTCATGTACATGTTATTATTCATTTGTATTAAAATATAATTGTTTCAAAATTCATTTTTGTGCGTCAAAATGTAATCGTTCTGTGCTTTCACCACTCCAGCAATTGCTTCATAGAGGCTGTTGCTATTTGTCTCCTTTATCTCAAATTCATCCACCCCTCGTTGCTCTATGAAATGATTGAATACGAGTCTGCGTGTTGCGTCACCGCCCCTTTGCTCTGCATCCGATAGTGCCCAGATGGTGAAATCGATGGTAATTTCTGTATCTAATTTTATTGTAAATGTCTTTATCATGTTGAAAGTTAAAAGTTGAGAACTGTTAGCAGTTAGCAGTGAGCAGTGAGCAGATAGCAGTTAGCAGTTAGCAGTGAGCAGTGAATACCCTGTCATTCTGAACGTAGTGAAGAATCTGTGTAAAGAACCAACGATTCAGCAGTTAGCAGTGAATACCCTGTCATTCTGAGGCCCCACCCAATTTTTTTATTGGGCAAAAAGAAGAAAATGACATGAAATGCCTATTTTTACACCAGTGTGCACAGTTTGATCGTTCTGCTGAATAGTGTTTTTATACCTGTTTCTGAGTATGGTTCCGAAAGATTGAGGCAAAAAGAGTGGTACTTTCTTTTTTTAAGAAATGTCCGAATGGTAGTCTGCCAACGTTTAGTTATTACTCTCTTCGGGTGCACAGTTTTGAAGTTTATCATTTAATAGTTCTATTAAAATGAAGAAAATCAGAAATCATTCTGCCGGTATAGATATCGGTGCTAAAAGAGTTTTCACAAGTGTGGAAGGAGAGCAAGTTGTGAGTCATTTAACGTTCACTGAGGACTTTTGCAAATTGCGTGATTATTTACTTGAACATAAAGTTGAAACTGTTGCTATGGAAGCAACTGGTGTTTACTGGATAATACTTTATGAAATTCTAGAAGAAGCTGGTCTTGATGTTTGGTTAGTTGATGGACGTCAGACGAAACAAGTTCCTGGTCGCAAAACAGACGTAAAAGACTGCCAATGGATATGTGAATTACACAGTTATGGTCTATTAAATCGCTGTTTAGTTGTAGATTCAGATATTAAGGAGCTAAGAAGCTATGTTCGTTTACGTGAAGGGCATATTGACTCTGCTTCTAAACACGTGAATCAAATGCAAAAGGCATTAGTTATGATGAATATAAGACTAAAAGAAGTGCTCAGTCAAATACATGGAGTTAGTGGTATGGCAATAATCGAAGCCATCCTTAATGGAGAGAGAGATAGAAGTAAGCTTGTGAATTTATGCCACGGAACTGTCCTGAACAACAAAAAAGATTTAGTGTATAAAGCTTTGGAAGGCAAGTATACTGAAGCTGGCCTTTTTGCTTTGAGGCAGGCTTATGATGGATATTTTTTTTATCAAAATCAGATATCAGAATGTGATAAAAAAATCAGTGAAGTGGTAAATCGCATAGGCAACTCTGGTTCTGGTCAAGAAAAGAAAAAAAGAAAACCTATTCGTCATAATAAACCTAATGTTGATAAACTAGATAGTAATTTATTAAATCTTTTTAATAACAAAGATGCCACGAAAATATCTGGAATTACTGATTATACCTGGTTGCAACTTACCTCAGAGATAGGAACAGATTTAACGAGATGGCCTACTGAAAAACATTATACAAGCTGGTTGGGATTATCACCTGGGCAAAACAACTCAGGGAAAAAGAATAGAAATGCACGCAAAAAAGGGAAGCCACGGGCAGGACAAATATTTAAAGTAATAGCTCAGAGTCTATTAAACAGCAAAGACATAGCTATTGGAGCTTTTGGTCGCAGAATAAGAGGACGTAAAGGTCCTGCTATTGCTATAAAAGCTATGGCTAGGAAATTAGCAGTAATTTATTGGAGGATGATGGTAAAAGGCATCGATTATGTTGAACAAGGAGTGAAGATGTATGAGCAACAAATTGCGGCAAATAAGCTAAAGACTTTTATGAGATTGGCAAAAGAGCTGAAAATGGAAGTGCCTGCACATTAGTATATTATATAATTATGTCATTGGTAGTCGGAACCTAATTTTTAATTAGGCAAAAAGAAGAATATGACATGAAATTTCTACTTTTGCACTTATGTGTACAGTTTGATCGTCTGAGAGAATAGTGTTTTTATACCTGTTTCCGAGTATGATTCCGAAAAATTGAGGCAAAAAGAGTGGTACTTTCTTTTTAAAAGAAATGTCCGAATGGTAGCCTGCCAACGTTTAGTTATTCATCTCTTTTCGGGTGCACATTTTTGAAGTTTATCATTTAAAACTCAATTAAAATGAAAAAAATCAGAAGTCACTGTGCTGGTATTGATATCGGTGCTAAAAGAGTTTTTACAAATGTAGAGGGGGAGCAGGTTGTTAGTCATTTAACGTTTACAGAAGATTTTTACAAACTGCGTGATTATTTGCTTCAACATAAAGTTGAAACTGTCGCTATGGAAGCAACTGGTGTTTATTGGATCATACTTTATGAAATTCTAGAAGAAGCGGGTATTGATGTTTGGCTGGTTGATGGACGTCAAACAAAGCAAGTTCCTGGTCGCAAGACAGACGTGAAAGATTGTCAATGGATTTGTGAACTACACAGCTTCGGTCTATTAAATCGTTGCTTAGTGGTAGACTCAGATATCAAGGAGTTAAGAACTTATGTTCGTATACGCGAAGGGCATATTGAGTCTGGCTCTAAACACATCAATCAAATGCAAAAGGCTTTGGTTATGATGAATATACGATTAAAAGAAGTGCTTAGCCAAATACATGGAGTTAGTGGTATGGCAATAATTGAAGCTATTCTTAATGGAGAGAGAAATAGAGATAAGTTAGTTAGCTTGTGCCATATAAATGTCTTGAACAAAAAGAAAGACTTAGTGTATAAAGCCTTGGAAGGGAAGTATACAGAAGCAGGTCTTTTTGCTCTAAGACAGGCTTATGATGGATATTATTTTTATCAAAACCAGATATCAGAATGTGATAAGAAAATAAGCGACGTTCTAAATCGCTTAGGGAGCTCTGGAGTTGGACAAGATAAGAAAAGAAGGAAACCCATTCGTCATAATAAACCCAATGTTGATAAATTAGATAGTAATTTACTAAATCTTTTTGACAACAATGATGCTACAAAAATATCTGGGATTAGTGATTATACTTGGATGCAGCTTCTCTCCGAGATAGGAACTGATTTAACGAGATGGCCTAGCGAAAAACATTTTACAAGTTGGTTGGGCTTATCACCTGGACAAAAGAACTCAGGAAAAAAGAACAGGAATGCTCGAAAAAAAGGAAAGCCACGAGCTGGGCAAATTTTTAAAATAATAGCTCAGGGGCTAATAAATAGTAAAAATATAGCCATTGGAGCTTTTGGTCGCAGATTAAGAGGACGTAAAGGTCCTGCTATTGCAATAAAGGCCATGGCTAGAAAACTTGCAGAAATTTACTGGCGAATGATGGTAAAAGGAATCGATTATGTTGAACAAGGAGTTAGTATGTATGAGAAACAAATAGCAGCAAACAAGCTAAAAACATTAATGAAATTAGCAAATGAGTTCAATTTAGAAATATCTGGTTAACAGGGTATTAAAAAACATGTCATTGGTAAGAAAGGAGGAATCCGTTAGAAGAGGAGCAGAATGCGCACACACAACTATTTCGTTTATATACTTACAAACAAAAACAAAACAACTCTGTATATTGGTATTACAAACGATATAAAGAATAGGTTGTATTATCACCATAACAACGATGATAAACATGCATTCACTAAAAAGTATAACTGCTTTTACCTCATATATTACGAGATGTTTGGTAATGTAAATGATGCAATCGCTCGTGAGAAACAACTGAAAGGATGGAGCAGGAAGAAAAAGGAAGAATTAATATATGGATTCAATAAAGAGTGGCTATTTTTGAATGATGAAATTTGAAAAGAACAGACTGTCATTACGATACAGAATACCCTGTCATTTCGACGCAAGGAGAAATCCTTAAGTAGAAGAGCAGTATAGTTTAACAGATCCTTCACTACGTTCTGGATGACAGGGCTGTTTGAACAGATCCTTCGCTTTGTTCAGGATGACAGGCCTATTTTAGCAGCCCCATTCCTTCGTTCAGGATCACATAGACATTAAAAAATAAAACAATCTGAAAGAATGCATTTCAACAAGATGCATTCTTTTTGTACTTTTGCAGTTCAATTATAAACAGATATGGAAATAGCAAGTAAAT
>JARICS010000104.1 GCA_029264035.1 Dysgonamonadaceae bacterium
TTAAATTTGTAGAGACAATTTAATACAGTACATTGATACAATACAATAATATAGTATGAGAAGAGATAAAATACACAGTCTCTCTAGGGAGCAATTAAAAGAATATAGAGATGAACTCAGAATCCAAATATCTTTATTAAATAATTATGAGGATATAAATTCAGAGTTTCCATATTTATCTAAAACAGAGGATGACAATGATTTCCCTTTTAAAGAATCATTGCCAGCTTTACCCAGTTTGGGAAATGTTGTAAAAACATTCGACCCAAAGGTTATCAAGGTTTTAAATGATTGTGATCTTAGAAATTACATATGCACGCTACCCTCATTCCTGTTGATTCCTGTAACTAAAATAGAAGGTCCAAATTTCGATTCTTTTGCATCAGTAGATCAGGTTCTTTTTCATGATGTTGAATTCTTATGGATAAGAATGGTAGAAATAGATGTTGTAAATGATATTTTACTTATGAAATCAGAAAAAGATTTCGAATTATTGAAGTTGTTTAAATCCTAACAAATAACTAATTAATGGCATACATCGATTATTATAATGTGCTGGGAATTACCAAGAACGCTACCGCCGATGAGGTGAAGAAGGCGTATCGGAAATTGGCACGGAAGCACCATCCCGATTTAAATCCAAACAACAAGGAGGCAGAAAAGAAGTTTCAAGAGATAAACGAAGCCAACGAAGTGTTGAGCGATCCCGAAAAAAGAGAGAAATACGATAAGTACGGAAAGGATTGGAAGCATGGCGAAGAGTTCGAAAAAGCACAACGTGCACAACAATCGCAAAGACAATACCAAAGTCAAGGTTCGCAATCTTACTACTCGGGTCAAGGAGGAGATTTTGGAGCAGAGTTTGGTGGTGATGATTTTTCCGACTTTTTCCACTCTATGTTTGGTGGCGGATTTTCTCAACAATCACGCGGAGGAAGCCGCTTTAAAGGACAAGATTTGAATGCAGAATTAGAATTGACGTTGCGACAAGCAATGAATACGCACCAGCAAACACTTACCATCAACGGCAAGAGTGTGCGCATTACCATTCCGGCAGGAGTGAGCGATGGACAAAAGATAAGGCTGAAAGGTTATGGCCAACCCGGCATAAACAATGGCCCAAGCGGCGATTTATATATAACATTTAAGATTGCACAAGACCCAGTTTTCAAACGAAAAGGAGATGATTTGTACAAACAGATTGAAATTGATCTTTATACTGCAGTGTTGGGTGGCGAAATTATGATAGATACTCTCACAGGAAAAGTAAAGTTTCCGGTGAAACAAAACACACAACAAGACACCACTGTGCGATTGCGCGGAAAGGGTTTCCCCGTTTATAAAAAGGATGGACAACATGGCGATCTGTATGTAACTGTGAAAGTGAAATTGCCAGAGAAACTATCCGACAAGGAGAGGGAGCTATTTACTGAACTATCAAACTTGAACAAATGATGAGCCAAAAAAAGATAACATACACGGAATGCTTGCAAATATATCAAGTGGAAGAGAATTTTCTGGATCAACTTCAGAGTTCGGGCTTGATAGAAATTGTGATTGAAGAGGATGACAGATACATCGAATATGATTATCTGCAAGAGATTGAGCAATTTGTAAGATGGCACTACGAATTGGAGATAAATATGGAAGGTATTGAGGCTCTGCATCACATGTTGCAACAAGTACAACAACTGCAAGAAGATGTGGCGAAATTAAGAGGAGAATTGAATTTTTATAAGTCTATTGTCTAATCCTTCGAATAGTCTTTGCCGTTATTTATCAAAGACTCATCCCGCCAAGGCGGGACTGGAATATAAATATGATGTACAACTAAAACATTAATATGTTAAAGACTCTTTTTATACAAAACTATGCATTGATTGACGAACTGAAAGTGGAGTTCGATGAAGGATTCTCCGTTGTGACAGGTGAAACTGGAGCAGGTAAATCAATTATTCTGGGTGCACTCTCATTGATATTGGGGCAACGAGCCGAAAGCAAGTTCATCAAGCAAAATGAAAACAAATGCACCATCGAAGGAGTGTTTGATATTTCTGTATATGAACTTGGCGCTCTTTTTGAAAAGAACGATTGGGTCTATGATGGCGATGTGTGCATCATCAGAAGAGAGATATGGGCCAATGGTAAATCGCGCGCCTTTGTGAACGATTCGCCCGTATATTTGCAAGACCTCAAAGCATTGGGCGAAAAGCTGATTGACATTCATTCGCAACATGAGAATTTGTCGCTCAATGACAGTCTGTTTCAATTGACCTTAATAGACTCAATCGCCAAAACTGCTGCTATAAAAGAGTCTTACAAGGCCTCTTATAAGTCGTACAAGAAAATAGAAAAAGAACTACTCGAACTGCATCAGCAAGCACAAAAGAACAAAGAAGAGCAAGACTATTTGCAATTTCAACATAACGGTCTAACCGAAGCACATTTGGTGGAAGATGAACAAGAGACTTTGGAAGCAGAGCTTGAATCCATCACCCATTCAGAAGAAATTAAATCGAGCCTGTACAAATTAACTAATACATTGTCGGAAGATGAAGAGAGTGTAGAGTCGGGTCTGCGCAAAGCACTTGATGCGGCCAAGACACTGCTGCATTTTGCTTCTACTTCAGCCTTTTCTAAAAGCTTTGTCGAGCGTATCGAATCGGCCTATATCGATTTGAAAGATTTGAGGCAAGAGGCCGAAAGCATATTTCAAGATGTGGACTTTGATCCTGGCCGTCAACAAATTATTGAGGATAGACTGAGTGTGATATACAATTTGCAACAAAAACATTCGGTTGCCACCGTAAAGGAGTTGATGGATATATTGGCAGACATTGATTTGAAGCTTCAGAATATCGACTCTCTTGATGATCGCATAGAACAACTAGAAAAAGAGTATGCCAAGAAAAAGGAAACTGTATATGCAGAGGCCGACAGCTTGAGCGAGTTGCGAAAATCGGCAGTTGCTGCAATTGAGAAAAATATTGAAGACAAATTGAATTACCTGGGCATTCCCAGTGCACGATTCAATATAAACTTCACCGATAAAAAAGAACTGGACGCTACGGGCAAAGACAACATTAGCTTCCTCTTCTCAGCCAATAAAAACACCGATTTGCAACCCATTGCACAGATTGCATCGGGTGGAGAGATTTCTCGTTTGATGCTTGCCCTCAAATCGTTGGTTGCTGATGCAACAGCCTTGGCAACCATCATATTTGATGAGGTAGATACAGGAACATCGGGAGAGATTGCAGACAAAATGGGACTCATCATGCAGCAGTTGAGCAGCAAAATGCAAGTTCTTGCCATCACCCACTTGCCACAAATTGCGGCAAAGGGAAGCGCACACTACTATGTGTATAAAAAAGAAATGACGGATGCCACAACCACATCCATCAGGAAACTAACCATGCCCGAGCGCGTAGAAGAGATAGCACGCATGTTGAGTGGTGCCCAAACCACCGTGCAAGCTTTTGATAATGCGCGGGTAATGTTGAATACATACGAACAATAACAATAAATTATATATGAAAGAGAAAGAAATGATTTTTGGTCTTCGTGCAGTTATAGAAGCAGCACAGGCCGGTAAAGATATTGATAAAGTATTGGTGAAGAGAGAGCTGCAAGGCGATTTGTTTCGCGAGCTACAAGATGTGTTGACATTGCACGAAATACCTATTCAGAAAGTGCCCCTTGAGCGTATCGATCGCTTCACACGCAAAAATCATCAAGGTGTATTGGCATTTATATCGGCTGTTACCTATCAGAAGATTGAAGACATTGTACCGATGCTATACGAAGAGGGCAAAAATCCTTTCATCGTTGTGTTGGACGGTATCACCGATGTGCGAAACTTTGGAGCCATTGCCCGTACTTGCGAAGTAGCGGGAGTTGATGCCATTGTGATACCTGCTCGCGGAAGCGTGAGGGTGAGTGCCGATGCCATCAAAACCTCTGCTGGAGCATTGCACTCTATCCCTGTGTGTAGAGAATTGGATATGAAAGCTGCTGTTCAGTTTTTGAAGAATAGTGGTATAAAAATTGTAGCTGCTACTGAAAAAGCTGCTGAAAACTATACCACTTCATCTTATGCAGACCCTATTGCTATTTTGATGGGAGCTGAAGATGTGGGTATTTCTGATGAGCTATTGAAGATAAGCGATGACTTGGTTCGCCTTCCCGTATTTGGTAACATTCAGTCGCTTAACGTTTCTGTGGCAGCGGGGGTGATGTTGTATGAGGTGATAAGACAAAGGCAATTGACAGTGGACAATTGACAATTGACAATTTTTTTTATGAAAAATAGAACTGAAATCACAAATTCATAAATTATACAAACCATTAAAAATAATAATTCATTATGAAAAAACAACTATCAACAACTAACGCACCCGCTGCCATTGGCCCATACAGCCAAGGAGTAGATGTAAACGGACATGTTTTTGTATCAGGTCAATTGCCCATTGACTCCAAAACAGGAGAGACCGCCGAAGGAGGCATAAAGGGACAAACCGAGCAAATATTCAAGAACATTGCTGCAATACTTAAAGAAGCAGATATGACATTGGACAATGTAGTGAAAACTACTGTTTTCCTTACAGATATGGCTGACTTTGCTGATATGAACGAGGTGTATGCCAAACAGTTTTCAGGCACATTCCCTGCACGCTCAGCTTTTGCTGTTAATGCATTGCCAAAGAATGCGCAGATTGAGATTGAGGTGATTGCAATGCGATAATAGAAACACTATCGGTTTAGATATAATGCTGAATGAGCATTAGTATATAGAGCACAGATGGAAGTTACGTTGTAAT
>JARICS010000001.1 GCA_029264035.1 Dysgonamonadaceae bacterium
GGATGCCGACATAGTAGGAGCTTACAACAGCAATATCGACCAACTGTGGTTCAATCCCGAAGGACTTCCTCCAAATGGATTCACTCCTACTTATAGTGTGAAAACTTTGGACGAGATTAGGGGGATATTGTAGCTCTGTAAAGTGTGTGAATGTATTAATTGTTGTTGAAGTATGACCCCTTGGGAGTCAGATGTTTATAGTATGGAATGTGCTATGAACATCCAACCCGGATGGGGTCGAATTGCACATTCGACCAGCGACACAGACACAGTGACTGCACTTTGTGAGACGCGATAAATCGCTTCTATACGTTTTGATCTGATATTTCCCCCCGAGTTGTGTCAGGTTTATTTTTAAAATGACAACTCACGACCCTGGTGAAATAATAAAAGATTTCACGGAGCAGGCCTATTCCTACAGTGAACCTTGCAAAGGGTATGTAGGTTTCATCACTAATGCCCAATGACTCTTAATACATTGTTTTCAAAGGTCAGCTTTTAACTATTAACTTTTAATTTTTAACTCCCAACATCACTCCTTCTCAACGGCATTGTCATGCATCGTGCACCGCCACCACCGCGAGGAAGTTCCGATCCATCAATGGTTATGACACACTTCTTGGCTTTCGCTACATCATACTTATCATTGATTACATCCCAAGCAGAAGTAATTTCAAACCCATTTTTATTCAACTCTTCCAATGTGTGCACATTGCGTGCATAAGACATTACCTTGCCTGGAGCGATAGACAGAAAATTAGCCCCACTGTGCCACTGTTCGCGTTCTTGATCCCACTCATCAGCATTGCCACCACAAATAATTGGTTTTATATCAATGCCCAGTTTTTTCAACGCTGCCAAAATGTTTGTTGCAGTAGATATCTTAGAAACTTTGCCATTTTCTATCTCTATGTGCACAGTTTTGTAGGGCGTGTTTTCAAGTATCAGTGGTTTGTACACCATAGCTGTGTTGGTGTCCAGTAGCGTGAAAACCATGTCGAGATGAATGAATGATTCGGGCGAGTGGGGTAGTTGCTGCACAATAATGTGTTTGCGTCCTGTTTGATTTTTGCACAAGTTTTGAATCAATAGATCTACTGCCTGACTGCTGGTGCGACTTCCGTTGCCAATAATCATTACATCTTTGTTTACAATGAGCACATCGCCCCCCTCAATGTTCATTTCCGACACGCCATCGCCCACAAAATTGCCTGAATCTATGATGTTTGCATCAAAATACTTGGTGTTGCTAAAAATGGCATTAATAATAATGCTCTCTCTCACTCGCACCTTGTTGGCCATATTGCAAATGAGCAAATTATTGCCTATTGTGACACTTGGATCTCGGGTGAAATAAAAATTATAGAGCGGAAGCAGGGCATAAAAATCATCCTTCAAGAACTCGGTCAGCGAATCCACCTTTGTGGGAAGTCCCTCAATTAAAACTCCTGTTAACTCCTTAGGCGATTGCTCCATAAGATAGTCGAAATAGCGCATTGCATTTTCTGTAACGCAAATCTTTCTTAGCAACAATTCTTTCTGTACGGTGTCTTCAAGCAGTTTGGTGAGCAAGTTTCTCACTTCAAATACCTGCGAATGTTTTTTGAGCACACCATACAATTGCTCGTATTCTTTTTGAGCAATTGAAAGATTCAGAATATCGCTATAAAGTGCACGTTGTGCATTTTTGGGAGTCATGTTCTCCACCTCTGCACCGGGGTAGTGAAGCAGAACTGCTTCTAATTTTCCTATTTCGGATTGTACGTTTAAAACGGTTTTTTGATTATTCATAAAAGTAATATTAGATTTATACAGAGCAAAAATACAAAAAAAAGGTGATGCGAGTATGAAAAAAGAGCATAATTAATTAGATGGTAATTTATATTTGGTGAGTTGCTAAGGATAAATAGTGTATTAAATAGGATCAATGTCCTATCTACTCCTAATTGTATAAACACAAAAAAAGCCCCACACATTCAAATGTGCAGAGCTTTCTCTATATTCAAATTCACGCAATCTATTCACAAAGAATATTCAACGTCAAGTTCTTTTATTTAGCAATTTAATCCACTGGCCCATAAGCAACCCCATTTGCATCCCATCTTTTGAGGAAGTAGGGTAGCGACTCCTTAAAATTGTTGTAGTTTTTGTTGGCAGGCAATGTCCAAGCCGCTTCTGAATATGCCGCTATGCGTGGGAAAACTTTTTTCTGCATATCTTCAACAGTAGGAATAAATTCGCCCCACATTTGACAACCCATGCCCATCACCTTGCTCTCCAATTCCTTTGGCAGGTCTGCAGGGATGGGGTTAAACGAGTAGGCTTTACTTAGCGGAATCGACTCATAATTATAATCTAAGTAGGTGTATTCGTGAAACGAGTTCACAATATCATATCCACTTTCTAGGGTTTTATTTATTAGCGCAGGATCGCCCTTCCAAAACTGAACAATAGTGCCATCGGCAAGCTTTTGGCTCATGTCTTTGGTGTCTTCGTCCGATTGATATTCGTGCAGTTGCGCCCCCGTAATATCATTCCATCCCATCATTCTCTTGCCTTTTTCTTTCAGCATGTTCGAAATGTTGTTGGTGAAAAACACTTGCAACTCAGCAGGTGTATTCAACCCATTTCTTCTCATATAAGATTTCACTTTGTAAGAACTGTTCCATTGGTCGTATCTTATTTCGTCACCCCCAATATGAATTACTGGTGAGGGAAACATTTCGATAAGCTCGTCAAACACATCGCTGAAAAACTCCAATACTTTTGGATTTGTCACATCATATATATCGTATTGCACACCAAACTGACCGGGAACTTTTATCTGCTTACCAGTCACTCCCAATTCAGGATAGGCAGCAATGGGAGCGCTTGAATGACCCGGCATTTCAAATTCGGGAACAATCATTATATGACGTTCTGCGGCATAATCCACAAGTTCTTTTATCTCCTCTTGTGTATAAAATCCGCTGTGAGGTTTGCCATCATACACATCGCTGTGAAAATGATTTATCTCTGTCGAGTCGCGTTGCGCGCCCACTTCTGTCAACTTTGGATATTTCTTTATCTCTATTCTCCATCCTTGATCGTCGGTCAGATGCCAATGAAAAACATTCATTTTCAGAAGAGCCATCTCGTCAAGCAAATCTTTCACCACCTCTTTTCCTTTAAAATGGCGGGCCTCGTCAAGCATAAATGCTCGCCAGCCAAAAGCAGGGTAATCATTGATGGTTCCTTGTTGCACTACAAACTTACTGTTCTCTTCTCTCACTATCTGGCGCAACGACTGTATGGCATTGAGTATGCCCGCTTGCGAATTAGATGTGATTAAGATGTTCTTTTTGCTAATATCCAATTTATATCCATCAGCCTTGGTGGAATTGTACGTTTTGTTTAGCTCCAAAATAATGTCTGCATCTTTTTCGTTACCAACTCTACCCATAATCATTCCAAAATCTGTATTTAGATATTCTTTCAGCAAATTGGCCTCTTGGCTTACATCTTCTGTGTAATATACTTTCACATCTTTGGTCAAATCAATCGATCCGTTAGTATAGATAATTGAGTTGGGTTGTGGAATTATTTGATAGTCCACAATGGGCGCTTCCTTGCAAGCAAGCAAAAGAATGCTGGCAATTAGTGATAGATAGAATTTTGATTTCATTTGTAAGTATTTATTTATTTGAGATATTACTATTTGTTGCAAATAGAGTGTTGCCAATGCGAAATTGGCTATAAAAAACAGTTGTTTGAAACTCCTATAAAAGCAAAAGTACTAATATTTACTTATTATGACTAATAAAATGATAATATATATATAGTATATGCTGAATAAATAGACAATTGAGAATTGACAATGTGACCTTTGACCTTCCCTAAATAGGGTTGACCGTTTTGATTAATAATGTATCCAACTCGTTTTTACGAGAAGGAATAATAGTTGAGTGGGCTTGAATGTCAATATACTCCTCTGCCAACCGCTTTGATATTTTGGTTAGAAAGGCAATTGTATGTGCATCATAAACTTCTTTCATTAATGCCAATACTTATTCAAATTTACTCACATAATTATTTACTGATTTAATACTGTAATTTCTCTTACCTCTCAGTTCTTCATTCTTCACTCTTCATTTAAAAATGTCTTTGTTAATATTTCTTTTATCCGTATCTTCGCACATTGATAGTTCAATACTAAGAAAATCATTCTATAACACTCTTATATGATAAAAGTGCAAGGTATAAACAAAAGTTTTGGTACACTACAGGTGCTCAAGAATATCGATTTGACCATTAGAAAAGGCGAAATTGTGTCGATTGTAGGACCGAGTGGTGCAGGCAAAACTACGTTGTTGCAAATAATGGGTACGCTTGACAAACCCGATTCAGGCAAAGTAATATTTGAAGGCAACGATGTAACCAAATATAGCGACCGCAAACTGTCGGACTTTCGTAACAGGAATATTGGGTTTGTATTTCAGTTTCATCAACTGCTCCCTGAGTTTACTGCCCTCGAAAATGCAATGATTCCCGCATTGATAGGCAAAAAAGATCGCACTCAAGCAACCAAAGATGCCAACAATATATTGGAACTAATGGGGCTTGCCGATAGAAAGTTTCACAAACCATCCGAATTATCCGGGGGCGAGAAACAACGAGTGGCTGTAGCACGAGCGCTCATCAATAATCCTATGATTGTATTTGCCGACGAACCTTCGGGAAGTTTGGATACAGAGAATAAAGATGAACTGCACGCCCTGTTTTTTAAATTGCGCGATGAGCTGAACCAAACTTTTGTGATTGTAACCCACGACACTCAATTGGCTGAGCTAACCGACCGAACCATCAGCATGAAAGATGGTATTATCGAATAGAAAATATACACACTTTATACATTAACTCACACTCCTATTATTATGAAACTAAAACTATTATTTATGGCAATTGCTTGCACTGCACTCTTGTCTTCGTGCAATGGTGAAAAGCAAGAAGATTCAAGTCATTTGGGTTCAATTATTGGAAAAGTATCTCCCACAATTGAAAACGGAATCATGACCCCCGAAATACTCCACAGTTTTGGACGCATTGGCAATGTAGAGGTTTCTCCCAACAAAGAGGAACTGCTCTATCATGTCACTTTTGTGGACATTGAAGAGAACAAAACTAACACCGAAATCTTTAAGATGAATGTGGATGGATCTGAGAAGAAACAACTCACTTTTACCAATAATCACGAGAGTAGTGCTCAGTGGATTGAAGATGGAAAAAAGATTGCATTTTTAGGCAAGCACGAAGGCTCCACACAATTGTGGGTAATGAATGCCGATGGAAGTGGCATGGAGTGCATTAGCAATATAGATGGTGGTATAGATGGCTTCACCTATTCTCCAGACGGCACGAAAGTAATGTATATTAAGAGTATTAAGAGTGTTGAGACTGTAGCCGATCGTTATACCGATTTGCCAAATGCAACGGGTAGAATTGTGGACGACCTGATGTACAAACATTGGGATCATTGGGTAGAGAGTGTTCCACACACATTTTATGCCACGATTGAAAATGGGAAACTAATCAATCACATTGACCTTTTGCAAGGAGAACCCTACGAAGCACCACTGCTTCCGTTTGGTGGTACAAGTGATGTTGCTTGGAGTCCCGACAGCAAATCGATTGTATATACTTCTAAAAAGCTTACAGGCAAAGAATATGCTGAATCTACCAACTCCGATCTTTATATGTATTCGTTAGAAAGCAAAACTACCGAAAACCTTACAGAAGGAATGATGGGTTATGATGTCAATCCTCTCTTTTCTCCCAGCGGATCACACATGGCATGGCTTAGCATGGAGCGTGATGGCTACGAAGCAGACAAGAACAGACTGTTTGTAATGAATATGGCGACAAAAGAAAAAACATACCTTACGGAAGCTTTCGATAACAATGTAGATGCATTTATATGGAACACAGACAATAAGACACTTTACTTTGTTGCAACTGTTGAGGCCAAAACGCAACTATTTTCCATTGATATGGATACAAAAGAGGTGAAAACTATCACTGAGGGCCAACACGATTATCTATCAGTTACATTAGGTGGCAATGGTCTGATTGCCAAACGTCAATCTATGTCAATGCCTGCCGAAATATATTCAGTTAATATCAACAATGGCGAAGCCAAAGAGATCTCATTCGAAAACAAACATATATTGGATCAACTCACCATGGGCAACGTTGAAGAGAGATGGATTCCTACTTCCGACGGTAAGCAAATGCTTACATGGGTGGTATATCCTCCCAATTTTGATGCTTCTAAGAAGTATCCAACACTTCTTTATTGTCAAGGTGGACCTCAAAGTGCTGTAAGCCAGTTTTGGTCGTACCGTTGGAACTTGCAAATGATGGCTGCCAATGGTTATATCGTTGTAGCACCCAATCGTCGTGGCTTGCCAGGTTTTGGACAAGAGTGGAATGAGCAAATTAGTGGTGATTATGGCGGTCAAAACATGCGCGACTATCTATCGGCAATTGATGCATTGGCAAAAGAACCTTTTGTTGACGAAGACAATTTGGGATGCACCGGTGCAAGCTATGGAGGATTTTCTGTTTATTGGTTAGCAGGCAATCACAATAATCGCTTCAAAGCATTTCTATCACACGCAGGAATTTTCAACCTTGAGGCACAATATCTTGAGACCGAAGAACTCTTCTTTGCCAACTGGGATATGGGAGGCCCCTATTGGGATAAGTCTAATGCTATTGCACAAAAGACCTATGCCACGTCGCCACACAAATTTGTGGATAATTGGAACACACCCATCATGGTTACGCATGGCGAATTGGATTACCGCATTCTTGCATCGCAAGGCATGATGGCATTCAATGCTGCCAAGCTGAAAGGCTTACCAGCTCGCATGCTTGTTTTCCCCGATGAGAACCATTGGATAGCACAGCCACAAAATGGAGTGTTGTTTCAGCGAGAGTTTGCTCGATGGTTCGATGAGTGGTTGAAGAAGTAGTTTTTGGAAGAAAATAGCTTAGCGATATTTTAATAGCTTAATTATAATATTAAGGAGTCAAACCTATAGTGGCATCATACAGCCATGAAATAGAGGTTTGACTCCTTTTTTATACTATTGCGCCTATAAATATCAAACTATTGCAAAATGCTCCCACATTTTTCACACAGTAAAGGTTTTTCATGGAATGCAACTTCCATAAGAAGTAACGGTCATTGTTGGATTGAAGAATCATCTCATAATTATTTCTATTATTGTCTTAATCCAAGAACTAAGAAAGTTTCATTTATTTCATAGAAATAGCCATTAATACGGATATTTACACCTTTTTTCAAGTAAAATGGGAGAAAAAGTATATTAATTGAATTATTTCTCTCAAAATGTTTTGGCGTTTGAAAAAAACACCTATCTTTGCACTCGCTATCCAAAACAAAGGATATCAAACCAAAAAAACGGTGTGGTAGTTCAGTTGGTTAGAATACCTGCCTGTCACGCAGGGGGTCGCGGGTTCGAGTCCCGTCCATACCGCAAGAGAGCAGCTTTAATAGAGCTGCTTTTTTTGTGTCTATACTT
>JARICS010000082.1 GCA_029264035.1 Dysgonamonadaceae bacterium
CACGTTTTTGCAGGTGATCCATATTCTTCTGTAGTGGTTGTTTATATAGATAGGTGTCTTATCTCTAAAAAAATCATTTAAATAAAACATTTTAAGATTCAGGTATTTAATTAATGAGAAAAAATACTTTTTCCACATTATATGCAAACAATTTCCACGTTTTGAGGTTAAATAAGATAAGAGGGAGGTGTTAATCATGGGAAAATATTCAAAACGCGCACAAGAAAAGATTAGTGAAGTGATGCATGAGTTCAAGAAAGGTAAACTAAAAAGCAGCTCAGGAGAAAAAGTAACTAATAGAGATCAGGCTATAGCAATAGGTATATCCGAAGCGGATAGTGATGGTTTGAAAGTGCCTAAACAAAAAGAACAATCAAAGAAAAGTGAAAACAAAAAAGGATAACGAGCCGATTTATCAGCACATTATCCTTCAATTAAATGTTTATCTTATAATTCTATTGGCAGCAGAAGCTTCTTCTGTCAATCAAGAGGTATTTCGCAATATTTACGCACCTCATTGTCTATAAAGCTTAGAAAGTCGTTGTGTTGCTCTTTGCTTATCATTTTTGGATAGCTCAGTATGAGCAACTCCTGCGGAGCACCATCTAAACGATAGGGCAAATGCATAAATCTGTAGGGCGTGAGTGTGAAGCCTGCTCGTTCATAAAACTGCAATCTTCTTACTGTAAGCTCATTTATTAACGGATCTATCTCTAATATAATAGTGTGTTTGGAATCTCTTATCTCTTTTATTATTTGTGAGCCATAACCGTGTCCATGAAGCTCTGGAGGAACCGCAAGATACTCTACATATCTGTAATTACTCCACTCCCAATAGAAGGCTATGCCAATTAACTGATCATTTTCCCAAACTGACATAGGATGGAAGAGTTCATTTTCGCATGCTCGTAAATGATCTTCTCGTTTACGACGCTCGGCTATAGGGAAACTATTTTCATATAGATTCCACACCATGTTCCACCGTTCGCTATCTTTCTGTTCAATTATCTTAAATTCCATTATGCAATATTATTTAACTGACAAAAGTAGTGAAAAGGTAGCGAATTATAAATTATATGGATTGAATAGTTGAAAAAACTATCATCATCTTTTACATCTCACATTATATCTCACAAGTTCCATCGGCAGCGCATGACCTTCCTTTAGTTACATCTAGAGACTCTTCCATCTGCGGGAGGTCTTGTTTTTGCCATTTGAAAAATGCTTTTTGCAATGTTTTCAAAAAAGCACCTGAGGGTTGTGAACCTACGAGGGCATGCTTTCTGTTGAATAGGAACGTGGGCACAGTGTCGAAACCTAAATTTCCGGCTTCTTGAATGTCTTGCTTCACTTCGTAAGCATAATCATCGTTGCTCAATAAATTTTTAACTTCTTTTTCGTCTAGGCCTGCAGAAACTCCAATTTCTGTGAGCACTTTAGGATCACTATAGTCTTTGGCTTCTTCAAAATAGGCCTTAGAGAGTAGAAACATCACTTCAGAATCTAAACGTTTAGTAGCAGCTAGTTTAACAAGTCTATGTGCGTCAAGTGAATTTGCTGCAATAGCATTTTCTAAGTTAGACGTCACACCACACTCTTTTGCTAGAGCTGCAATCTGCTCGTTCATCTTCTTCACATTTTCTTCAGGAAGTCCAGCAGTATTGTGTAAATAATCCATCACTGGAATACCTTTTCCTTCGCCGGGTAGGTCAGGATTTAATTGGAATGCTTTCCATTCTATCTCAACTTGATCTTTATATTGAAATTGTTCGAGAGCTTTCTCATAATTTAATTTACCAATGTAGCAGTATGGACACATGATATCTGACCATACTTCAATTTTCATTTTTATAGGATGCATATTATTGTTTTAGTTTGTGTTCATAGGAATAAACAGCTTTATGCCCTAAATGTTCACTTTAAAAAAGCAATCAATTTTGCAGTCATCAAATATAATTGTAGTTTTGATTAAAATATCCATACAAAATGAAAAATAAGCTTTGGACAAAGGATTTCACATTGATAACAATGGCCAATTTATTGATGGCAGTTGCTTTTTATTTTATGGTGCCAATTCTGCCTGTCTTCTTGACCGACAATTTCTTTGCAACTGAAAGTCAAATAGGCTTAGTGCTTTCTTTTTACACTATAGCTGCATTGCTTATTCGCCCTTTTGCAGGCTATGCACTCGATGCAATGGGAAGGCAAAGTATATATGTGGTCTCTTTGTTATTGTTCTCAACTATGTTTTTTGGCTATTTATGGGCTACATCTATATTGTTTGTTCTTATTGTTAGGTTTATGCATGGACTCACCTGGGGCTCAATGAGTTCTGCTGGGTCAACAATTGCTGTTGATTTAGTGCCTCTCAAAAGAAGAGGCGAGGGAATTGGTATATTCGGATTGTCAATGACCATTGCCATGGCTATTGGTCCATTAATTGCCATAGCCATTACGGGTGACGGTAGTTTTGAACGATTGTTCTATTCAGCTGCTGGATTTAGTTTTCTTGGTCTTGTGCTTGCTCTGTTTGTGAGAATACCAAAAGTGAAGAGGGTGAAGAAGAAATTTAAAGTTTCATCGTTGATTGAAAAAAAATCATTGCCTGTTTCTCTTAATATGTTTTTAGTGACCATTCCATATGGGGGTATTATCTCTTTCATTGCTCTTTACGGACGCTCTATAGGTATTGAGAGTAGCGGGTTGTTTTTCTTATTGCTTGCTCTGGGCATTGCCATATCGCGTATTGTAAGTGGGAAATCTTTTGATAGGGTAGGACCTAAGAAGATTTGTATCATGGGTTTAGGATTGCTCATTGTGGGATTGCCTGTTTTGGCTTTCTATCAGAGCTTTATAGGATATCACGTTGCTGCTTT
The DNA here is from genome assembly GCA_029264035.1 of Dysgonamonadaceae bacterium. Classification (GTDB taxonomy): domain Bacteria; phylum Bacteroidota; class Bacteroidia; order Bacteroidales; family Dysgonomonadaceae; genus UBA2632. Next base: position 2,877 of record JARICS010000082.1, read on the forward strand.
AATATTAGGTTTTGGTTTCGGTGTAATAATGGCAACTTTTCAAGCCATTGCCAATCATAATGTAGAGCCAGAAAAACGTGGAGCTGCTAATTCTACTTATCTTACTTTCTTTGATTTTGGAATTGGTCTGGGGATGCTTTTAGTTGGTTTCCTTATTCAAGTAATGGACTATGCAGGAGCTTTCGTTTTGTGTGCAGCAATAGAAGTGTTGGCGCTTGTTGTGTTTATATATTATACAATGCCTAAATTTAAGATAGCCTCTCGTAATGATTCTTTATAGATACTTTGAAGTTATTTCGTGAAACAGAATTAATTAACGCCGATATCTTTTTTTATTATCACAAAGTCACTAAATTTGTACAAGCAAATATTAAAGAATATATTAAAGATAATACTATTAACACTATTATGGACAAAAAAGTTATTGTAACGGGAGTTATAGGCGCTGACGTACACGCTGTTGGTAATAAAATTCTAACATATGCCTTAGAGGAAGCTGGATTTAAAATGATCAATCTGGGTGTAATGGTTTCACAAGAAGAGTTTATTGAAGCTGCTGTTGAAACTAATGCTGATGCTATTCTTGTATCTTCTCTTTATGGTCATGGCGAAATAGATTGCTACGGACTGCGTGACAAATGTGACGAAGCGGGTTTAAAGGATATTCCTTTGTTGGCTGGAGGAAATCTGGTTGTTGGAAAACAGGATTTTGAAGAAGTTGAAAAACGTTTCATGGCTATGGGTTTCACTAAAGTCTATCCTCCTAACACCCAACTCGACACTACAATTGCTGACTTAAACATTCTTTTTTCTAAATAAACATGAAATATCTTACTGCAGACTTTGGCAGTACATACACCAAACTAACCGCAATAGACGCCGCCAAGGCACAAATACTAGCCACTTCAACTGCCTTTACTACAATTGAAACCGATGTGATGGAAGGTTATAACAATGCCTTACAACTACTAGAGGAGCAAATTGGTAAATTTGACTACAATCAACTTCTATGTTGCAGCAGTGCAGCTGGGGGATTAAAGATGGTGGCATTAGGTCTTGTGCCTGAACTAACTGCTAAAGCGGCAAAAATGGCTGCTTCGAGCGCGGGCGCTAAAGTTGTGAAGACATACTCTTTTGAAATATCAAAAACCGAACAGGATGAGATTTTCACAATAGATCCTGATTTAATACTGCTTTGTGGTGGTACAGATGGTGGGAATAAAGAGGTGATTATTAGCAATGCAAAGAAGCTATGTCAAATTGACAGAAACTTCTCAACCATAGTGGCAGGAAACAAAAGTGCAGCATCTGAAGTAGAAGCGGTTTACATTGAATCGGGTAAAGACTTTGTGATTACCGAAAATGTAATGCCCGAATTTAATAAACTGAACATAGAGCCTGCAAAGCAAAAGATAAAGGAATTGTTCATTAGTAAAATTATAGATGCTAAAGGACTACATAAAGTACAGCAAATGGCCAATTCTGAAATAATACCTACACCACTTGCTGTTCTCAATGGATGTGAACTTTTAAGCAAAGGTACAGCTACAACTAAAGGCATTGGCGATTTGATGGCCATTGATATAGGCGGTGCAACTACTGATGTTTACTCCATTTCGGCAGGAACTCCCACATTTGATAATGCAATGATAAAAGGACTTCCTGAACCATACAATAAACGCACGGTGGAGGGCGATCTGGGCATGAGGTATAGCCTTGGTTCTCTTGCTGACGAAATTGATATAGATGCTTTGTCTAACGAAATAAAAGTAGATAGAGATGTTATCGATAAATGGATAGAAACTTGCAAGGCATTTCCCAACACTCTTGCTAAGGAAAACAGTGCTCATCAGACTATAGAGGAGGGATTGGCAAAGTATGCATTGAAAATGGCAGTGGAGAGACACACCGGAAAGGTTGAAACTACATTTACTCCATTTGGTCAGATGTATATTGTGTCAGGAAAAGATTTAACTGAGGTAGAACTTGTTGTGGGTATTGGTGGGGTATTGGTTAATGCTGAAAATCCGAACAATATTTTGGAGGGATCTAAGGCTGATAAACAAAATTTGATGAGTTTGAAACCAAAGAGCCCGAAGTATCTGTTGGACAAGAAGTATATTTTTGCTTCAATGGGGCTATTATGTTCACTGGATGCAGAATTGGCTTTAGCCATAATGAAAAAAGAGATTAAATAGTCTTTGTTAGATTAGATAGGAATGAGAGCAATAGGGTCGAAAAAGAAACACTTGGCTTTGTTTACATCCTTATCTAATGAAGGACTTGAAAAAACTAGCTTTTAAATTAATATTACATACATAGATTAACTTGCAATTTAAAAAATTAAAAATGAAAATTAGCAACACAAAGCTCTCTAACGATCAGTTCTTTGAAGAGCAAAAAGAAGTATTAGGGCAATGGAAAACAGGCAAAAACATCAACTTTGATGAGTCTGTAGCTTACCAAAAATCGATACCTGACGAAAAGAGATTTGGAGTAAAATTAGCTAAAGCTAAAGCGGACGGCATCACTCTAATGCAACCTCGTGCTGGTGTTGCTTTAGAAGATGAGCATATAAAACTGTTGCAATATCTCGAAAATGAGGGTGAGGCAGATTTATTACCTACAACTATTGATAGTTATACAAGACTGAACAGATACAAAGAAGCTGAAGCTGGTATTCAGCAAAGTCGTGAGACAGGACGCTCTATGCTCAATGGTTTTCCTGCAGTGAATTATGGAGTTGACATTTGTAGAACTGTAACTTCGGCTCTCAAAAATCCTGTGCAAGTTCGCCATGGAACTCCTGATGCTCGTTTGCTAACAGAAATATCTATTGCAGGAGGGTTCACCTCTTATGAGGGTGGGGGCATATCTTACAATATACCTTATTCTAAAAATCACTCATTGGAGAAAACAATTGCTCATTGGCAATATACTGATCGATTGATAGGTATGTATGAAGAAGCGGGGGTTTCTATAAACCGCGAACCCTTTGGACCTCTTACTGGCACACTTATTCCTCCATGTATTTCAAACTCTGTTGCAATTATAGAAAGCCTTTTGGCTGCGACGCAAGGCGTGAAAGACGTAACCGTGGGATATGGTCAGTGTGGAAATCTTATTCAAGACGTAGCAGCCATTCGTTCATTGAATATATTAACACGTGCTTATTTGGATAGATTCGGGTTTAATGATGTACGTGTAACTACTGTTTTCCATCAATGGATGGGTGGTTTCCCACAAGACGAGTCGAAATCATTTGGTGTAATTTCATGGGGTGCAGCTGCTGCTGCTCTTGCTAAAGCTACAAAAGTGATTGTGAAAACTCCTCACGAAGCTATGGGAGTTCCTACTAAAGAGGCTAATGCGTCAGGATTACGTGCTACTAAGCAAGTTATTTCAATGCTTAAAGATCAAGATTTCCTTGAAATACCAGCTGTAATCACAGAGAGTGAGATTATAATGAAAGAGATCAAATGTATTCTCGATAAAGTGGAAGAGTTGGGAAAAGGTGATTATGCATTAGGTGCAATTGCTGCTTTTGAGGCAGGTGTAATTGATGTGCCATTTGCTCCAAGTCGTTACAATGCTGGTAAGCTATTGCCCGCGCGTGATAATGATGGTGCAATTCGATTGCTTGATGTAGGTAATTTACCTTTCACGCAAGACTTGAAAGATTATCACAAAAAGAAACTTGATGAGAGAGGTGCTTTTGAAAAAAGACAAGTGAGTTTCCAAATGGTAATAGATGATGTGTATGCCATTGGAAAAGGATTTTTAGTGGGAAGACCTAAATAAATAGATTTGGAGTTTTCTATAACGGAAGACTCCCAATTTGAATATCGTCTTTCCAGACAGTAGTTATCTTAAATTGACTGAAAATAAATAACAAAATACAATGAAAATAAAAAAAATAATATGTGCTCCAGGTAAAACTGGTTTCTATTTTGATGATCAAAAAGCAATAAAGGGAGGCGCTAAAAATGATGGCGCATTTTATATTGGTGAATCTGTAACACCAGGATTTACATCTGTAAGACAGGCTGGAGAATCTATATCTGTGATGTTTGTTTTGGAAAATGGAGCTATTGCCCATGGTGATTGTGCCGCTGTGCAATATTCTGGCGCTGGTGGTCGTGATCCATTGTTTCTGGCCGAAAATTTTATTCCTATTATAGAACAAGAGATTGCTCCTATGTATGAGGGTAAAGAAATTACATCTTTCAAAGAGATGGCCGATAGGGTTGATAAGCATATCAAAAGTGATGGCAAGCCTTATCATACAGCTATTCGTTATGGAGTAACGCAGGCTTGTTTGCATGCAGTAGCTTTAAGCAAATCGAAAGCAATGGCTCAAATTATTGCAGAAGAGTACAACACTAAGATTTCATCGGAGATAATTCCTATCTTTTCGCAATCGGGCGATGATAGGTATTTGAATGCCGACAAAATGATTATGAAAGGGGTTGATGTTTTACCTCATGCTCTCTTCAATCATGTGGAGACAAAAGTGGGTATGAAAGGAGAAAAGATAAAAGAATACCTTGGTTGGTTGAGAGATAGAATTACAAAATTCAAACCTTACCCATCTTACAAACCTGCCATTCATATTGATGTGTACGGCACGCTGAGTGTGGTCTTTGACAATGATCTTGAAGCTATTGCAGATTATATGAGCGAATTGGGCGAAATAGCCAAACCTTATCAACTGAGAGTGGAAGGCCCAGTGGATATGGATGCAAAGAAAGAGCAAATTGAAGCTTTGAGTAAAATCAGAACTTTAATGGAGGAGAATGGCAGCGATGTTCAAATTGTAGCAGATGAATGGTGTAATACCCTTCAGGATATCAAAGACTTTACAATTGGAAAAGCTGGACATATGGTTCAAATAAAAACTCCTGACTTAGGTGGCATAAACAACTCGATAGAGGCAGTTTTATTTTGCAAAGAGCATGATATGCTTGCTTATATTGGTGGAACATGCAACGAGACCAATCGATCGGCCGAAGTGGGTGCACATATTGCTATGGCAACTTCTCCCGTACAATACTTGGGAAAACCAGGTATGGGTGTAGATGAAGGCTACATGATTGTTTATAACGAAATGAGCAGAATTTTAGCCCTCAAAGATGTGTTGTAGTTTTGTGTGAAAACACTAAAGGACAACTCTAATATATTTAAATACTAAATTTATAATTTAGGACCCCCGTTTTCTTTTCAATCAAATAAGAATAGAAACGTCGATCTAAAAACATACAACATGGAAGAATTAAGAATACTTTCGCCAACGGCGATATTGGGATACGGTTTCCCAATGGAATCATTTGAAGAAGGAATGAAACGCAAACCTCACGTAATAGCAGTTGATGCGGGTTCAACCGATCCTGGTCCATATTATTTGGGAGCGGGTAAATCTTTTACTGATAGAAACTCAGTGAAGAGAGATTTGGAGATAATGATTCCTGCAGCTTTAGAGCAAAACATTCCTGTAATTATTGGAACAGCCGGTGGTTCAGGTGGAAAGCCTCATGTGGCTTTCTGCGTAGATATTATAAAAGAAATTGCCAGAGAGAAGAATCTATCTTTTAAAATGGCTGTTATACAATCTGAGTTTGATAAAGACTTTATCAA
>JARICS010000095.1 GCA_029264035.1 Dysgonamonadaceae bacterium
ATGGTACTTTCTATTATCAAACTGGTAAAAATATAGCAGATGACAATATTGCAGCTTACATGTGGGCAGTTAAGGGAGCTTATACAATAAATCCAATAGTTTCTCTATCAGCAGGACTCGATTATCTATCTGGCCAAGATGATTCTGATAAATCAACTGCATTCAACCCTCTTTATGGCACACATCATAAGTTCTATGGAGGCATGGACTATTTTTATGCTTCGCCCTATCCAGGCTACGGATTATTTGATAAACATGCTTCGCTTATTGTGAAGCCAATAGATAAGCTAACGTTAGACTTCACTTACCATCACTTTTCCTCCGATCAATCTATTGTGGTGGATGATACCAATAAAAAAGGATTGGGTTCTGAAATAGATTTCACATTTACCTACAAAGTACGTCCATACATTACACTTCAGGGAGGATATTCCACCATGTTTGGAACAGAAGCATTTGATGTTGCCAAAGGGGGAGATCATTCTCGATGGCAAGATTGGGGCTGGCTTTCATTGAACATCAATCCGCAAATTTTTAAGTCAAAATAGATTGTAGAGAAGCCTTTTTATCTTGGTTAATAGACACTCCGAGAGGCATCGAATTGAATAGTGGTTGAAATATTCAATTGGTTTATTTTACTACTCTTTGCTAAATAAAGACTGCGAAAACTATCCAATAAGTGTCATAATGTGTATATTTGCATCGCATTAGTGTAATAATAATATTCTAACTCTTTTTTATGGATTAGTATTATTATTGCATTGTTGTTTTATAATTATAAATGACACTCAGCAACCTCACATTATGTCCACATTAAGATTTAAAGTAGTAGAAGAGGCTTTCAAGCGCGAAGCCACACCAATTACAGTTCCCAAAGAGTTTCCATCGGAGTATTTTGGTAAGTATGTTTTCAATCGCATCAAGATGTCAAAGTATTTATCAAAAGACACCATGAGCATTGTCATACAAGCCATTGATGAAGGAGTTACTTTGCCGCGTAGTATATCAGATCATGTAGCTGCAGGCATGAAAATGTGGGCTATGGAAATGGGAGCTACGCATTACACTCATTGGTTTCAACCTCTTACAGAAGGAACAGCCGAAAAGCATGACTCTTTTATAGAGTATGTGAATGGAAGTCCGCTTGACAGCGAAATATTAGAGCGTTTTTCTGGCAAACTATTGGCTCAGCAAGAGCCCGATGCTTCAAGTTTCCCGAGTGGAGGAATCCGTAATACTTTTGAGGCACGTGGTTATACTGCTTGGGATCCATCATCCCCAGCATTCATTGTTGAGGATACACTTTGTATACCCACAGTTTTTATCTCTTACACTGGCGAGGCTCTCGACTACAAAACTCCATTGCTCAAATCTATTTCGGCCATAGACAAAGCAGCTGTAGAGGTGTGTAAACTATTCGACCCGAATGTAAAGAAGGTATATTCTTTTTTGGGATGGGAACAGGAGTTTTTCTTAGTAGACCAAGCTCTCTATTCTGCTCGTCCAGATTTGATGCTGACCGATAGAACCCTTATGGGACACGAAAGTGCAAAGAATCAGCAATTAGAAGATCATTATTTTGGAGCAATTCCACCGCGCGTAGTATCATTTATGCGAGAATTAGAGTTTGAGGCCTATCGCTATGGTATCCCAATAAAAACACGTCACAATGAAGTAGCGCCCAATCAATTTGAGTTTGCTCCTATATATGGAGAAACCAATCTGGCAGTAGATCAAAACTTGCTTGTGATGTCGCTCATGAAGAAGATTGCAAATAAGCACAACTTCAGATTACTGTTGCACGAAAAACCATTTGAAGGAATAAACGGGTCAGGTAAACATTGCAATTGGTCATTGGGAACCAATACAGGGGTAGGACTGTTTACACCAGGCAAAACGCCTGATGAGAACTTGCAGTTCATCACATTTATAGTAAATGCAATGATGGCTGTTTACAAACACAATGGTCTGCTAAAAGCCTCTATTGCTTCAGCTACCAATTCGCACAGACTTGGGGCTAATGAAGCTCCACCCGCCATTATTTCTGTTTTTATGGGAACACAGATATCTGCCGTGTTAGACAAAATTGAAGACACGTCGCAAAATGATACTATCACAATGGATGCCCTTAAGAGAATGAAACTGGGCGTAGCCCATGTACCCGAAGTTCTCGTGGATAATACAGACCGAAATCGCACATCACCCTTTGCTTTCACAGGCAATCGTTTTGAATTTCGTGCTGTTGGTTCGTCGGCCAATTGCTCGGCTGCCATGTTAGTATTGAACTCAATATTGGCTTCTCAACTCACCTCTTTTTCAAAAGAGATAGTTGAGAAAATTTCAGAGGGAATGAGTAAAGAACAAGCCATCTTCGACACCCTTCGAAGCTATATAAAAGAATCCAAATCTATTAGATTTGATGGAAATGGCTACAGCGACGAGTGGAAAGATGAGGCTCTTGAGCGTGGACTTGATTGTGAAACAAGTGTACCATTAATTTATGATGCATACACATCGCCTGCTTCCATAGAGATGTTTCGCAATGTGGGTGTGCTTAATAGCACAGAGCTATACGCACGCAATGAAGTGAAGTGGGAGGTTTATACCAAAAAGATTCAAATAGAATCTCGCGTGTTGGGCGATTTGTCTATAAATCATATCATACCAGTTGCTACAAAGTATCAATCGGCATTGTTGGACAATCTATACAAAATGAAAATGGTCTTTGACAAGTCTCTGGCTGCAGATTTATCAAAAGAAGATGCATCGCTTATTGAGGAAATTGCTACACATATTTCGGTCATCAAAAGAGATGTTGATGCTATGGTGGAAGCACGCAAAGTAGCCAATAAAATAGAAGACACACGCGAAAAAGCCATTGCATATCATGATACCGTTGAGCCATACTTCAATGTAATTCGCTATCATGTAGATAAGTTAGAGCTTGTGGTGGATAACGAGATATGGCCATTGCCAAAATACAGAGAGTTGCTATTTATTAATTAAAGATATATATAAAAATAAACCTGCATATTATGATATATATGCAGGTTTATTTTTTAGTTTTTTACGCTATTTTTGCTTGCTAGAACTCGTCACCAAATTTGAATCTGGCATCAGTCATAAAATGTTTTATTCTATGCTCCTCTTTCTTTTTGCAGATAAGTAATGTTTTGTCAGACTCGGCTATAATGTAATCTTCCAACCCTTGTATCACCACTAACTTCTTTGAAGAGGTTGCTACCACATTGTTAGAGCTTTCAATATATATTACATCGTTGTTCAAATTCACATTATTGGACTCGTCTCTTTGTGATGCATCGTGAAGCGATGTCCATGAGTCAAGATCAGACCAACCGAACGATGATATAATCACAAATACATTGTCAGCTTTTTCCAATACTCCATAATCTATAGATATATTGGGGCAAAAGGGGAAACTTGAATCGATAAATTCTTTTTCTTTTTCGGTGTTAAATAGGTGAGCGCCATCATTAAACTTGTTCGATATATCGGGAAGATGAGTTTTGAAAGCATTTAGTATCGATTTCAAACTCCAAATAAATATACCAGAGTTCCATACAAACTCACCACTATCTACAAAAGCTTGGGCTAACTCTCTGTTTGGTTTTTCAGTAAAAGTCTTCACCTTGTGCACTCCTTCCACTTTGTCTACACAAACTTGTATGTATCCGTAGCTTGTTTCGGGTCTGCTGGGCTTCACGCCCAATGTTAGCAAAACATCATGATGTTGTACAAAATCAAGCCCCTTATTTATATCAGCTATAAACTGATCACTCTTCAAGATTAAATGATCGGAAGGGGTCACTATTATGTTGGCTTCTGGATTGATTGCTTGAATGCGAAAAGAAGCATAAGCAATACAAGGAGCTGTATTGCGTCGTATTGGTTCAAGTAAAATCTGATCTTCGGAAAGTTCCGGCAACTGCTCTCTGGTCAATTCAGCATATCCATCATTGGTAACCACGAATATGTTTTCTTTGGGAATTATTTTGTTAAATCTGTCAAATGTTGATTGAAGTAGAGAGCGACCTGTACCAAAGAAATCTAAAAATTGTTTAGGGGTTTTTTCATTGCTGTATGGCCAAAATCTGTTGCCTATACCTCCGCTCATGATTATGCAGTAATTGTTATTTTTCATCTATAAAATTTTAGTCACGGGGTTCAAATAATGAATATTTGTGTTATTCTTTATATTTACAAAGATAATCATTTATATAACGTCTTTCTATGTTTGGTTGTTCATAAAAGGTCATTTCAAAAATACTTTCACTTAAAATGATAAAGAAGTCCTTTTTTATTTTGCAATCCAAATAATATATGTATTTTTGCAGTCTCAAAATAAGTCTACATGCCCAGATGGCGGAATTGGTAGACGCGTTGGTCTCAAACACCAATGGATTCATTTCTTTGCCGGTTCGATCCCGGCTCTGGGTACTTTAACAAAACCCCTGATTACTGTTTAGTAATTAGGGGTTTTTCTTTTTAATGAAGACACAACAGGATAGCAATAAATAAAGCCATAAAATAGCTCATGTTTTCTCTCTTCAATCTCACCTCTTCATTCTTTTCTTGCAAATCCAATAAATATTCCGAAATTTGTCCTCCTGTTTTAGGGCATTTCCCCAAAAGCATTAAAATGAAAGCATGAACGGATTATTATTTTTAGGATGGTCAATTGGAGGATTAATCGCTTTGACCCTCGCCTACAAGTTGTTTGGAAAAATGGGTTTGATAGGCATCATTGCGGGGAGTGTTGTAATGATGAACATTTTGGTGAATAAGTCGGTAATTATTTTTGGAATTGGCGCTACAAGTGGCAATGTGTTTTATGCAATGGTATTTCTGGCTACCGATATACTATCGGAGAATCACGGAGCTAAAGAGGCGCGCAAATCTGTAATGATAGGTTTTTTTATATCTCTACTCACACTCTTTGGTGCATGGATAGCACTTAGCATGACGCCAGCACCTTGGGATACGGCACATGAGCCTTTGAGTAAGTTATTAACACCCATGTACAGAATTATTGCAGGAAGTATGGTGTCATTCTTTGTAAGCAATATGCTGGACACATACAGTTACCAATGGTTGAAAAAGAAATTTCCAAAGCAATTGTGGATAAGAAACAATGGTAGTACAATGTCGAGTCAACTGATTGACACTCTCCTCTTTGCATCTATTGCACTATTAGGCACTATGCCTTTTGATGCATGGGTGCAAGTGCTAATATCTACTTATTTACTGAAAATTGTTATTGCTATAATTGATACCCCGTTTTTGTATTTGGTTGCTAATAGGGTTAAGTGATTGATAGTGAGTTTTTAATCCTTCCAAAAGCCTATAGTAGTTAGGTAAAGAAAACCCCAAGTTACCTGTTGAGTAATTTAGGGGTTTTCTTGTTTTCTAAAATATAGGATAGGAGTGAATGTGATTAGTTGTCCTAAAACTCGTGTTTTTACTCAAATACATCATCAAACATCTCACTTTCTATCTCTAAATCAAAATCATTTGCGTCCCAAATCATTTCATCCTCGTCAAATAGGTCTTCTTCATCAAAGTCATATAGCCACTCTTTGATATCTTGATATTCAGGATGATTCTTATCAGCCAGCACTTCTTTTAGGCGTTCATAACCCATGGGTCCTCCACAATCTTCGGGTGGACAGGTTCCTTTGCCAGCAATGAGTTTTGGAATGGGAGAAATGTTCTTTTTGTCCATCTCTTCCAATGTAATCTTATGTGTCCAATCGTCGCCAAAATCATAAATATAGGTGAATGTTTGTCCTTTCTTTTTGAAGATATCAGAAAGCTTTAAATCAGAAGCCGGAGTCGATTTTTTGTTGCGAATGCCGAAATCAACAGCTGCATCTTCATCAGGTTCTTCTTCTATCCATGGTATGGAGCCATAGCCTGATGGCGAAAAAGAGTAAAGATGAGCATCAAACCATCCCATTGCTGCTTGAATAACGAGGTGAAACATTGCGAAAGTAGTATCAGCAGGCACTACAACTCTGCGCCAAACGGGAGGTTTGGTTATACCCTGAAGTTGAATTTTAAATTGAAATGTCATACGGTTTTATTATTATTGGTTGTTGTTAATTTCCCACACTCAAAGATATAAAAAAAATGAATCTGAGATCTATTATATGCGATACAATTACAGAAGAACTAATAGATTCTATCTGTTTTGTTTCTATATTAACTAAAAAGGCGTTTTTTCATGTGAAAGTATGTTGATTTCAAAAAGATATAGTACTTTAGTACTTAAATCAAATCTTTACATGCAATTAGTTCGTTTTATTGGTGTAATGGAGATAGTAACAACTTAAATATATGCACCTTAACACCATCATAAGTATTAAATGTTTTTATTAAATTCTTAACCGATATAATGATGACCACAAAACACCAACCTCTTTGTAAAAACATACCATTGTTAGCTTTTGCTATCTTTTTATTTTTATTTTCAAACTGTAGTAGCTACGATGAAGATATTACTCAAATTGAAGTTACATTTACAGACGAAGCCCTTATTTCTTTTGGAAAAGATGGAGGCACAAAATCCATTGAAGTGAAAAGCAATAAAGATTGGACTATTACTAAAGGAGCCGAAGCCAATTGGATAAAAGTCAGCCCCACAAAAGGAACGGAAGGAGTAGCCACAGTGACTA
>JARICS010000115.1 GCA_029264035.1 Dysgonamonadaceae bacterium
ATTTCGTGTCGAAATTTGCTTATCTATTTAGATCCAGAGTTGCAAGAAAAACTATTAGGATTCAGATAAATCAAAGTCTATTTTTAATGACTTCCTAAAAAATGTTTTTAGTAGCCATGCAAAAGAATTTTGCGAAGTATTGTTGATCTCAGACCAAAACACATCGCAAACTGTATATATAGAAGGCGTTGTTATAGAAGATTATCAAGAGTGTCTTTTGACTGTAGTCGACATTTCGAAGTTCCGAATGAAGAACAAGTAAAATAAAAAAGCATTATCTTATTATAGCTCAAGCTATTTATAAATAAAATATAGCCATAGTGAAACAAATAAATAGTGCAAATAACTTTCCCGTAATGTTTCTGTCAGTCTCGGCGGGTGGTCTCGATGCCTATATCAGGCTACTAAAACATCTACCTGCTGATATGAACATTGCTGTTGTAATTGTAAATCATTAAGATATGTGGCAACGTTGCTTCACGAGGATTCTCCCTCAATACACAGAGATGCCAATGGAGCTGCTTAAGAAAAAATTAGGCATCAAACCCAACTATGTCTTCATTATTTCCGAAAAACTCGATTTGCATGTTCTAGATGGTCAGTTTCATTTAAAACCAATATCAAACCTTGGGGATGGCCAGATGTAATTACTGTTTTCATGAAATCATTGACCGAAAACTGGCACGGTAAGCTAATTGCTGTCATTGTTTCGGTATATGAGGGCGATGAAGCAACGGCAGTTTGTGGTGATACTCTATAGGATCTCCTGCAAAAACGTGTGTTTGGGTATTGCTTCTAATTAAAAAAACCATGTTGATTTAATTATTTACCAGGTCGCTCCTTGTAGCGCTGATGACCTTAATATTTAATGATTTGTTCATTATTGATACAACAGTTATAATGTATACTAAAGAAAGACCGCATTGTATGCGTGTATTTAGCTCTGTAAGAGCGTCCTGTTTGTAGTAAGTCAATTAAAAACAATGTCTGGAGCTTCGTGGATGCGACTTGTAATTTTTCTCTTTGAACAGAAAGCTTAAGTTAAACACATACTTTTCCATAAGATCCACTCCATAATATATAAGTCCCTCACAAAATTATGCGTTTACATTATCTATACAGTATGAAATGAAAATCAACTTCTATTGAACAATCTACTGATAAAGCGAGTTATTAGAAGTAAGATGATATATAAGTTTTGATTCAACGACCAGAAATAATGTGTGAATCATGTAAATTTCAGTTGCAATCATACAACCAAAAATCATTTCAAATATGTTATCTTTACGCAAATAATTGAATCTTAGAAACAGAGGTTCTATATATATATAGTTATAACAATAAAGTAATAGTAATTTTAAAAACAAAGTAATGAAAAAACAATTCTTAGTTATCATACTGCTAATCTCGGCAAGTGCTATTTTCGCACAAGGACCCATTTCACAAGGTCAAACGCAACTAAATGTAGGTGTAGGATTCTCCTCTCGAGGTGTTCCCGTTTATTTTGGATTTGACCATGGCATACATCCCGATGTAACCTTAGGTGCAGAATTGTCTTATCGTGGGTATGATGATCATTGGAAGAGTGATAAATATCATCATTCAATAATTGGTGTTTCAGGAAATGCCAATTATCATTTCAATAACATCTTAAATATTCCCTCTCCTTGGGATTTCTACGCAGGATTGAATATTGGATTTTACAATTGGAACTCTCCAAAAAAATATGGAGGTTCACATACTTCAGGTCTTGGTTTGGGTGCACAAATTGGTGGACGCTACTACTTTAGCAATAAAGTTGGCGTAAACTTAGAATTTGGTGGTGGTAATGCTTTTAGTGGTGGTAAAATTGGACTAACTATTAAATTGTAACTTTGACGAGAATCAAGTTTTCTACTTAGGTTTAAACACCATTAATCAAAAGAAAACAATTAACATCCAATACATCTTTATATAATAATAATAATATCCCACATAATTGTGGGATATTATTTCAAAAATTCACTCTATCTTACTCTCCCTATTGAATAAGTCTCACCTCTCATTCAGGAAACTTATACATAAGATGACAAAAACAGCCATTATTGATAGAAACAAATCAGTTTTTTAGCCTACTATCATTACACATGCACCAACCTACACTGTGAATTGGTAAAACACAGAGTAGTGTCCAAATCAAATTAAGATGGTAGAAACTATTCGAGGAAAATAAAAACAGCTAGGTAAGTTGTTAAATACACCCGATAAATAAGATGTCGGAAAATAAAAACACTCGAACTTTGTCAAAAACAACGCGCCAGATTCTTAAAACAATGGAACATCGCCAAAAACAGCACATCGGATTTCTCCTTTCTTATTACAATTGCTCGAAAAAGACCTCTTTCTTGTTGAATTAACTGCAAATGTCCAGATTGAGGAAGGAAATTGGCTCATTTGAGAATAGTATGAGAGGATGCAAAAGATTAAATGCAGATAGATTAATCGACAGGTGAGTTAAGAAAGTATTCGATAAATACTCATAGAAAATGGAATCCCCATCAAACCCTCACCTCAATCACATCATTAATATTGGTGGTGTAGGCAGGCGATAGATGTTCTTGTCGCATCTTGAAGGTATTTTTGTCCATTCCGGCCAATCTCACAGCGTTGTGATTGGTAGCGTTTATTTTGTCAATCACCTTCATCAGCTCTTTGTGGCGCGGATCGGAATTGAAAAACAGAGAGGGTTGGTAGCAATCAGCATCCACAAATTTGGAGAGTATCACTCCCGCTTTTTTGTAATGCAAATGAGGTCGATAGATATGCTTGAGTCCCATCACTGCAAAAGCCACCATCTCTATGGTGGACGAAGTGGCAAAGGGAAGTTTGAGCTGAATAGATTTGTAGTAGTAAGTCTCGGTCTCTTTAAATCTGTTGGTCTCTACAAACAGATTCATGGTGTGGCAAAGAGAGTTTTGCGCGCGCAGTTTCTCAGCCGCTGCAGTAGTGTAGGCTGTTAGTCGCTCTTTAAGTTCAGCAAACGTGTTCACATCGTCACTAAAACTCCGGGTGGTAGCAATGCTCTGTTTCTTCTCCTCTTCCTCCATCTCAATAGAGGGAATACCTTTGAGTTCGCGTTGAAGTCGGAGACCAACAATGGTCATATTTTTCAACACCCAACTTTCGGGCAGCAAGGTGAAATCGTACGCTTTTTTGGCTCCTATTGCAAAAAGCTTTTTCGCATTTTGTCGGCCCACTCCCCACACATCCTCAACAGACAACCACTTCAGAGCTTTTATCCTCTTCTCCTCACTGTCAATAGCATACGAACCATGGGTGATATCGGGAAACTTCTTGGCAATTCTATTGGCCACCTTTGCCAAAGCCTTTGTGGGCGCAGTGCCAACGCAAACGGGTATGCCTGTCCACTTCTTCACTTTGCGCATCATGTCCAATCCGTATTCATGATAATCTACCTTCATGCCGTGAAGCGATAGAAAGCATTCGTCTATGGAGTATATTTCGGAAACGGGACTATAGGTGCTCAATATATTCATAACTCTATGACTCATATCGCCATACAGATGAAAATTGGCTGAAAACACCTTCACCCCATGCGTTTTAAACAGATGTTGGTACTGAAAAGCAACTGCCCCCATGGGTATGCCCAGCGCCTTGGCCTCATTGCTGCGTGCTATGACGCACCCATCATTGTTGCTCAACACTACAATGGGCACATTGCGCAACGAGGGATTGAAAACTCGCTCGCACGATGCATAAAAATTATTACAATCAATGAGGGAATACATCTTATTACTGTCTCTTTTCTACTATTTATGTTCTACTTATTCTATCCTAATGTTTCTTTATCGAATAGGTTACAATGCCCCAAACAACTACTTCGTTCTCGTCATTCACTTCCACCACAGGAAACTCGCTGTTGGAAGGAATCAAATAGCATTTGCCATTTTCTATTTTCAATCTTTTCAAGGTAAACTCGTTGTTTACATAGCAGAGCGCAATTTTATTGTCGGTCCACTCCAAGCTTCTATCAATGACCAGCAGATCGTCTTCCGTAAAATCTGACACCATCGACTGACCTTTCACCCGAGCATAAAAAGTTGCTTCGGGGTGTCGCACCATCATCTTATTCAGATCGATGCTTTCGTACACAAAATCGTCGGCAGGAGAGGGAAATCCTGCCACTACTCCTCCCACAAAGGGAAGTTCGAGACTAGATGTGTCGGGGGTGAATATTTCTAACGTTTCCGACTTATAAATTGCTTTCATATGTGCAAATATAGAGAATTTCTCTGTTAAATGATAGGCACTGATTATTAAAAATAGTGGGCACGCAGGCAGATTGAATATAGATTGAATGTAAACGTCAGTTAGTCAAATGTATCCATTTTAGTGTACAGTTGAGGTCACCTTTGAAATATTTCTATATACGACAAATATTTTCTGATTATAGATACATTTTTATTGTTTATCAATAAATAATTATTATATTTGCGACATAATTTAATCAATTACAATTATGCCAAAAACAAATTATTTCGTATTTAAAGGACTAAACATTTTCGCTTGGATCATCTTCGTTGGCTTGTGCATAGAAAGCGGAGGCTTGATAGTCAATTTTATATTTAGTCTTTACAAACCAGAATTTGTCCAAAACTTATATCAAAAGTTGGACTTAAGTGAAATGTATAATCGTAGCAAATGGGCATTTTACAGTATGTACAGTTTTATCTTGGCCATATCGATATTGAAAGCATACTTATTTTATATAGTCATCAGACTTATAAGCAAACTTGATTTAGCAAAGCCATTCAACAGCTTTGTATCCAATCAAATTACACAAATTAGTTACTACACTTTATCTATTGGCCTCTTAAGTTACATTGCTAGACAAACAGCTAAAAACTTGCTCCATCGTGGTTATGAAATAGACCAGTTAAACCAGTTTTGGGCAGACAGTCAAGCTTTTATTTTGATGGCGGCTGTAGTTTATGTCATTGCCACTATTTTTACAAAAGGAGTTGAAATTCAAACTGAAAACGATTTAACAATTTAAGCTATGCCAATTATTGTAAACTTAGATGTGATGATGGCAAAACGGAAACTCTCTCTGAATGAACTTTCAGAAAGAGTTGATTTGACCTTATCCAATCTTTCTAATTTAAAAACAGGAAAGGCAAAAGCAATTCGTTTTAGCACATTAGAGGCTATTTGTAAAGCATTAGATTGTCAACCGGGTGACATTTTAGAATATGTAAATGATGAGGAAGAGACAACGAACGGCTAACATCGATTAGAAATAAAATTTAATCCATCCAAATCATATGCTCCCAACAACTCTACTGTGCAAATACTATAGCTTGGTTTGATTACAGGTTTATGGCAATGCTACTGTGCGAATCCTTTCGTGTGATAGCAATGCTATAAACATCCGACCCCGAGGAGAGTCAAACAAGAACCTCAATTACCCGCAATACAACAACTACTCTTTACACTAATAGTAAGCAAATTGAAAAGTCAATAATACATATAATTATGAAATCATTCAACAGCTTTCCAAAAATCGATTCCCACTTTCATTCAACTTTTTACAATCCGATTTATGAGAAAATTGCAAAAGAGAATAATTTAAAACTCATAAACATTAATACAAATGCCAACGTGTTTCCATCAATGGAGATACAAGAAACTATAGCCTTAGCGTATATTTCAAAGAGTAAAGATCACTTTGCCTTTGTTGCTAGTTTCGAAATGGATGGATGGGAAAATGAAGGTTGGTACGAAAAAACTTTTGCTCGAATTGAAAACTCGATGGAGAGAGGCGCTGTTGGAGTAAAAGTGTGGAAGAATATTGGCATGGAGATTAAAAAATCGTCCGACAATTCATTTTTAATGATTGATGATCCATTTTTCGACCCTCTTTTTAAGTATTTAAATGAAAACAGTATACCTCTGTTGGCTCATCTGGGAGAACCAAAGAATTGTTGGTTGCCCTTAGATGAAATGACATCAGATAGAAACAGAATATACTACAGCAACAATCCCGAATTTCATGCGTATTTACATCCAGAAATACCTCACTATGAACTACAAATACAAGCCAGAAATAATGTGTTAGAAAAGTTTCCCCATTTGGTTTTAATTGGCGCGCATTTAGGAAGCTTAGAGTGGAGCTATGAAGCACTATCGCTGCATTTTGAAAAATAGCCCAATTTTTATGTTGATTTATCGTCACGTTTAGGACATCTGCAATTACAATCTAAGGATAGATATGACGGTGTCAGAGATTTTCTCATCAAATACGCTGATAGAATACTATACGGTACTGATGCTTATGACAACCCCGAAAGGCTGACCCACTCTCTATTCAATGATTGGAAGTATTTGTCGACAAACCAGTATTGCGAATCAACAGAAATAAAGGGTGACTTCAAAGGAGTTGCTTTGCCCGAAGAAATGTTATATAAAATATACTATGAAAATTCGAATAAAGTATATCATAGGTTAAGTCATTAAACAGTAAATTGCGTGTTGCTAATTTTAAAACATTTGCCAAACATAAAAACAAGTTTGTCAGTTAATGCTGAATAATAAAATATAACCCCTCCCCTATATTCCCAACCACCACCCTAATTCTAGCAGTAATATTTGTAGTCTTTTTCTTGAATCGACGAAAAATCAAAAACGATGCTAAATGAAAAGTATCAAGCGAACCCTTTCCTCAACATAGCAATTAAAAGCTTCCTAAATAATAAACAACAAACATTGGCAATTACTACAATTTTCGACTACCTTTATTGTTTATTTTTCACAAAAATAGATGTTTGGTGAAACAGTTTAAAAACAAGTTGTTTACCCGAGACTCTGTTATTGTTGTGATAACTGAATGCTTTGCTTTTAGAAAGAAACATATAGAAACCAAGAAATATTATGTCGGAATTAGCTACGTATGGACTTTTGTGCTTTACTTCATTTTTCACCCTCATAAACCCTTTGGGAATAATGCCTATATTTCTGTCGATGACTACTGAACTATCAGTTGCCGACAGAAACCGAACAGCCAAGAAAGCCTCAATAGTAGGGCTGATAACTATCATTGCTTTTGCCTTTACAGGACAACTGTTATTTAAGTTTTTCGGCATCTCAGTACATAGCTTTCGCGTGGTGGGAGGAGTAATATTTTTCATGGTGGGCATGGATATGCTTCAAGCCAGACTGGGCCGCGTGAAAATAAAAGAGAATGAGATAAAAAGCTATGTCACCGACATATCAATAACCCCTTTGGCCATCCCCATGATTTGTGGACCTGGCGCAATCACCAACTCAATTGTGTTGATGGAAGACGCCAATTCATTGGCAAAGCAAATTGTACTCATTGGCTCAATTTTCTTAATCATATTACTGACATATATAATACTGTATAGTTCCTCGAAACTAACCAAACTTCTGGGCGAAACAGGCATCAATGTAATGATGCGCATAATGGGATTGATTGTGATGGTAATTGCTGTAGAGTTTTTGTTTAGTGGATTGAAACCTCTAATTGTGGATATTTTACAGGCAGTGTAAAAACAAATAAAAAGTGATTGTTTTATTGAAATATTAAGTATCACAACTTGTTGATGTTCTTTCTTTTCTATAACTTACACCACGAAAAAGTGTGTGCTGTTTGCAATAGCAAACTCTTATATTTTATCATTTAGATTATCGAAAGAAGAAATATTTTAACAGGACAACATCATGAAAATATTTAATTTATTCTGTCGAAAATTCTGTCAAAACTGTTTTTCGTTCCTCTATTTCACACCTATTCCTATTTTATTAGTAGCATTTGCGTTTGCATCGTGCGGCACTTCAAAACCCAGTGCTACACCTAATCAAAAAGTAGAAATGATTAGCGACAAAGACAGCACCGAGTATGCATTGATTGTTCTTGATGGAGGCTACGAATCGTATATAGCTACTAAACCGTCTGCTCAGTTTTACTCTCAGCAATACTACGAGAACTGGAATATGCAATATGTACAAGAGTGGAATATGCGTCATCGAAATCCTTTTCGCTATGGTGGGTTTTATGAAACAGAAATTAATTACGACCCTATGGAAGATTATGGCCTCGATCTGAATTACCGTCTCTATTATTATTTTCAGTTTATAAAAGATAGATATGGCATTGTATTAATAGATAGAGGAAGGTAGAAGACATGCTGTTTATAACCAAAAAGAAGATACTGATGAATATCCGCGTAAGCAAATGAAATCGGAGTTAGAAAACAACACTCTCCTCCAATCACACAATCTCAATTATAAGCAATTACTTTCTTCTTGCTCTTGTAGGTTTATAGGGTTCTACATGAATTCCGATGTGGGATTGATTTCCATACTTATCCTTGATTGAATCTTCAATCTCTGTTGCAATGTCATGTGAATGCTCAACAGACAAGTTCTTATCCACTTTGATGTGAACGTCAAATGCAAAAACATCACCAATTTTCCGAGTTTTCAAATTATGAAATCCTTTTACTCCTTTATTGTTTTCAATTATATCAATAACATCATTTTCAACCTCTTCAGGAAGCGAACCTTCCAATAATTCCTTAATACTTGGATTGGCAATATCCCAAGCTACTTTCAAAATAAAGAAACTAACTATTACTCCTGCTATTGGGTCTAATACTCTCCACTTTTCGCCTAAAAGAATTGCACCAGAAATACCTAAAGCAGTGCCAATGGAAGAAAAGGCGTCAGATCTATGATGCCATGCATTTGCAATCATAGCCGGACTATTTACTCTCTGACCCGTTTTTCTTGTATACCAATACAAACCTTCTTTCACTACTATTGAAAGTAACGCAGCATATAGCGCTATATAACCAGGTTGCTCTAACAATTCTCCCTGCATTGAATGAATTACTTTCTCTGAGCTAGCCCACAAAATACCTGCACCTACAATCAGCAGTGCAAAACTAATTAGCATAGTTGCAAATGTTTCAAACTTTCCATGTCCATATCGATGATCTTCATCTCGCTCTTTAGCCGAAGTTTTAATAAAAACTATCACAATTATGTCTGTCACTAAATCCGATAAAGAATGAATACCATCAGCTATCATTGCGGAACTCTTTCCAACAACACCCGCAATTATTTTACCCACAGTCAAGAGTAAATTACCCACGGAGCCAATCAATGTCACATTTCTAATTGTTTTTACTCTAACTTTTTTGTTCATAAATAATTAATCTAGCTTGCTAGTAGTTTTTGATGCTACGTCATCTGGTATAAATGGCAAATATACACAATCTCTAAACATTAAGATAAAAAAGGGTGCATTTTGTGCTGAGAATATATTTTGCACAGCTACGGCGTGCTCTCTTATCGTTTCTATCAGTAACGATGTGTGGCTAGTGGTAATAATGCTTTCGAGCGAGTTCTTGCGTAGATTGATTATGAAAGATTGACCATCCTTCACCCATTGCTGCCGCGCGATTCTCTTCGCCTGGTTTAATTAAGAAAAGACGGCTTCAACTAAAACCATCAGCATCACCCAAACAAATCACCCTGCCTAGTTTCATTGTACACAACCTCATCTTTTATCTCAGGATAATTCCTATTTTTACTGGCATAGCTTGCATCTTTGCTAATGGTGTGTGCGCTCATTTGCGATTCATCGTAGGGTTTCATCAAATGGACCACAGTTTCAGCATTCGTTTCAGGATCTATCCACGCTGCAATATCATCTTTACGTATTATCAACGGCATTCTTTTTTTGCTGTTGTGAATAAATTCCATCATGGGGTTGGCGTCTGTAGTGATAATACTGAAGGTATCTTTCATCTCTCCTGTCTCCTTGTCAGTCCAGGTGTTATAAATGCATCCCAAATAAAAAACAGTACCATCCTTAGGATATATATAATAAGGAATCTTTTGATTGGGAGCATGTCTCCACTCAAAAAAGCCATCCACCACAAGCACACAACGCTTATTCACAATGGAGTTTTTATACGACTTCCTTTCATAAATAGTATCGTTCCGTGCATTCAATGTTTTGTTTTGTATATCCCTTACCTGCTCTTCTCTCACCACAAAAGATGGCACCAATCCCCACTCGCCTAGCTCAATACTGCCTTGCTTCACAATTGGCAATTCGGGATGCGAAAATCCACTCACCAGATGTTTCTCTCCAAAATCATCAAAGTCGAAGTGCATTTGCACTCCCGCGTTGGAGTTAAGGTAGTCCAAGATTGCTTTCTTGGTTTTGTTGGTGGTAACTGATATCGTGAAACACATGCATTGTTTGGTTTTAGGTTTTAGAATATAACTGATATGAGAGGGAGTTGGTTCAAAAAATCGTTTTATATAACTAAGGAATATAATCAACTTACGCCGATCCTCGTTGACTATGTATTTAAATATGTGCTTATTATTGATGCTTGCGTTTATATGTTTATCACTACTTTGGAAATCGCGAGCGGAATGTCCTCATTTTCAGACGCTACTTATATGCACAGTCAGCAAATGCTATTAATTTGGGTTCCTCTCACCCTTGTGTTGACTTTGTTTGCTTTTTTATTTCGGTGTTGATGCCTTGGAGGAAAGAAAGATGAATCATCTTTGGATCATTTGCAAAAATATGTGTTTAACTTAAGCTTTCTGTTCAAAGAGAAGAATAACAGGTCGCATCTACGAAGATCCAGACATTGTTTTTAATTGACTTACTACAAACAGGACGCTCTTACAGAGCTAAATACAAACATACAACGCGATCTTTCTATTGGTATATATTATAACTGTAGTATCAATAATGAACATATCATTAAATATTAAAGTCATCAGCGCTACGAGGAGCGACCTCTTAAATAATTAAATCAACATGTTTTTTTTAATTAGATAGCAATACCCAAACACACGCTTTTGCAGCTGATCCTTGATTGTCTCTCAATACAAACCTAAAAAAAGCGTATTTATAAAAATACGCTTTTTTGAAATATTTTAAAGTGATATGTTTTTACCTTGTGCAATTAGCAGACCATAATTGGCCATCTTTTATCATATTGATATTAAGATTGCTCTCATCTATAGTTAAACTACTACCCACATCCCAATCCAATGTAACGCTGTTTTGACCTTTTTTTATTTCTTTGTCTTTACTACTAGGAATTCCATCAGAAAAATTGAATGTGTATTTATCACCTACC
>JARICS010000137.1 GCA_029264035.1 Dysgonamonadaceae bacterium
CTTTAGGTATAGGTTTTATTACAGGATTCTTGGGTGTTAAATATTTAGTGATTGGCGAAGACAATCCTTTCTTCTTCCTTGCTGCCTCAATAGTGCTTTTCTTGGGAATAGGTTTCTTAGTATTCTTTTTAATCACCAGGAATGTTAAGGAGTACAATAGCCTTGATACGAATAGCGATTTTGAAGATGATGCTGAATAACTACTGCAATGGAAGAAAGAGTGTATGTAGAAAAAGTACTTTCGGGCAACACTTCGGCTTTTGCATATTTTGTAAACAACTATCAGGGAATGGCTATTAATATAGCTTGCCGAATATGTGAGAATATGCAAGACGCCGAAGATGTGGTGCAAGAGAGCTTTGTAAAAGCCTACAGAAACTTGCACACCTTTCGCTTGGAAAGCAAGTTCTCTACTTGGTTCTATCGCATTGTTTTCAATACTGCAGTCACACTTACTAAAGCAAAGATGTGGGTAATAGACGATGAGGTGGAGCGTGTGGCTGCTGATTTATCATCAGACTTAGATACGGGCAATCAAATTGAAATGAGCGAAACCAGTGAAATTGTGTCACATGTATTGAGCAAAATGCCGAAGGCATATGGACTAACATTAAGTCTGTTTTATCTTGAAGATAACTCGGTGAAAGAGATTGCGGAAATAACAGGCTTGAACGATTCCAATGTGAAAGTGATGTTATTTAGAGCACGTAAAATGTTTAAGGATCTGATGACAAAAACATATCCAGAATTGTATAAGGAGGAAATGATATGAAAGAAAATAGTAATAACGAAATAATGGATGATAAATTGTGGATGAAATCGATGATGGAGTCGGTGCGCAAACAGCCATCTGAGAACTTATCATACCGAATAATGCATCAGATAGAAACTGAGCAAGCCTTGACCCGTGCCAAACCTAAGGTGGACAAACAGAGAGCTAGTTCACCATTACTCGATTTGAGAATTTTCGGATTAATGTATCTTGTGTTGCTCATTGCAGGAGTTTACTTTTATATGCAAGGAGGAAAAGATGCCTTAATGACAAACACTTTCTTGTGGACCTGCATCATAATTAGTTCCATCTTCAGTATCTACTTTTTAATAAGCACCATTGATAATTCACTTCGCAAGAAAGCAAAAAACAAACCTTCTGCATCGGAGTGATGAGAAGGTTTGCAGTGGGTGTATTGTTATATTTTTATTAATCTTCTGAAAGAAGTTGCTCTCTAGCTTCAGTCAATATCTTATCCGATTCACCTGAAGGGAATCTTAAATTGAGCGATTGCAACTTTTGTAATATTATATCGCCTACTGCTACTCTTGCAAAGAACTTTTTGTCAGCGGGTATCACATACCAAGGGGCATGTTCTTTAGAGGTGTTCTCAAGCATCTCTTTGTAGGCAGTTTGATATTCGTCCCATTGCGCTCTGGCTTCTAAATCGGCTGTGTTGAACTTCCAGTTCTTATCTGGATCGTCTAGTCGAGCCAACAATCGCTCTTTTTGTTCCTCTTTCGAAACATGCAAGAAGAACTTCAATATATGTGTGCCGTTTTGGTACAAGTGCTTCTCAAAATTATTTATCTGCTCATACCTATTTTCCCAAAACTTGTCGTCAACTTTATCAACTGAATCAATACCTGGTAAGTTTTCGTTCAATAAAAACTGAGGATTTACTTTTGTGACTAATACATTTTCGTAGTGCGAACGGTTGAATATTTCAATCATTCCTCTTTCAGGCAATGCTTTGTAATGCCTCCAAAGATAATCGTGATCTAGTTCTTCTTTTGATGGAGTCTTAAAGCTATGCACACGACAACCTTGAGGATTGATGCCTGACATCACGTGGCGTATTACGCCATCTTTACCTGCAGTGTCTGAGGCTTGCAGTATGATGAGGAGTGAGAACCGATCGTCAGCATAAAAAACACGTTGAATCTTCTTCAGCTCTTTGATATTACTCTTAATTTCAACCTTAGCAGTCTTTTTATCAAAACCGCCAGATTCGTTGGTCGAATACTTCTTTAAATCTACTGAAGATTCTTCAGATACTTTAAATTCGTTGTAATTGTAATTCATATTGCTCTGTGTTTTTAAATGATGACAATTTTCCTTGTTTTCGTTTTCAAACTAATCCCTCCAGTTTAATAGATGATTTAGCTATTGCCATTCAGAATCTTATTGTAAAGCTCATCATTGCTAATAACTTCCAAACCTTTCGAGAATATATCGTCGATATCATTTATAATTCTGTAGAAAGCAGACGAGTCATATAAATCGCGTGCAATAAGTGCTTTCAATTGAGTGAAAATTATCTCTTTCGATTTATCAAAGTCTTCATCGTCCCATTTAATATCTTCCGATTTTGCACTGTCTTTTATTTTTTGAATCAATGCAGGAGTAATATCATAGTCTTTTTTAAATGCTTTAATGGTAGGGAAACTTTGTTTTAATTTCTTACGGTTATTATCTACCTCTTGAATTGTAATTCTGTTCAAAACACCTTTAGCAATAAGCTGGCGGTGAAGAAGAGAAACAACAGTTGTATCGATGGGAACAAAAACATCTGGCATGATGCCGCCTCCACCATACACGGTGCGCTTGTTTATAAGTGTTTCATACTTCAAAGAGTCAGGAAACTGAATGCTATCAGCATTCAGCAATTCACCATGATTAAAGCGATTTACAAAATCTAAGTTGTATTCATCTGGATCACCACCATTGTAAGGCTTTTGAATTCCTCTTCCAGTGGGAGTGTAATAGCGTGCAACAGTAAGTCTGATCATTGTGCCATCTGTGAGAGGAAGTTGGCGCTGAACCAATCCTTTACCAAATGTGCGACGACCTACAACTACTCCACGATCCCAATCTTGTATGGCTCCCGAAAGAATTTCGCTTGCCGATGCAGATCCTTCATTCACCAAAACAACTAATTTACCTGTATGAAAGAGTCCTTTCGAAGTTGAATTGAGTGTCATGCGAGGTTGGTTCTTTCCCTCTGTGTAAACGATTAGTTTGTCTTTCCCTAAAAACTCATCGGTAATATCAGTTGATGTGCTTAGTATGCCTCCACCATTGCCAGTGAGGTCGACAATTAAGTTTTGCATCCCTTCAGACTTTAAATCAGACATCGATTTATGAAACTCTTTCAACGAGCTTATTCCAAATCTGCTCAGACGGATATATCCTGTGTTTTTGTTTACCATATACGAAGCATCAATACTTGTTATAGGTATTTTGTCGCGAACTATTCTGTATTCTGTGAGACCTTCTACCCCTTTGCGTAATACTTTCACAAAAGCCGTTGTTCCTTTCTCTCCTCTAAGCCGTGAAATAATATCTCTGTTTGTCATTTTTTGTCCAGCAATTAGAGTATCATTTACATAGATAAATTTGTCGCCTGGCATAATGCCAACTTTCTGTGAAGGACCTCCCGATATTACTTCCATCACATATACTGTGTCTGTAAGCATATTGAAAGATATACCTATACCGTCGAAGTTGCCTTGCAAGGGTTCATTCATCTCCTTCACTTCCTCTTTATTTAGATAAGAAGAGTGGGGGTCGAGCTCTTTGAGCATACTACGTATGGCGGTTTCTGTTAGCTCTTCAGTGTTTACATCGTCCACATATAGGTCATTTATTAATCGTATTGTACGATCTAATTTAATTGCATCAGAGCCAAGACGTAGTTGAGCTTGGGTTGAGAAGAATATAAAGAATAAGAGTATGATTGAATATAATCGATTTTGCATCTGCATAATATTTTATTTGATTGAAAAGTAGGGAGATTAATTGAATATTCCTTTGAGAAAATCAATCAATCTTTAAGCCTTTAGGTATAAATTCACTCACATTGTGCCCATATTGCAACAATTGACGCACAAGAGTAGAGCTTATATGAGTGAGAGCGGGCTCAGTAAATAATATAAACGTTTCAATTTTAGAAATTGTTCTGTTCATATCGGCAATTGATTTTTCGTATTCAAAATCAATTACTGATCTGATGCCTCTTAATATATAGTTTGCTTCAACTTTAGTTGCAAAATCAACCGTGAGCGTGTTGTAACTTTCAACTCTCACCCGTGGATTGTCTGCATAAAGGTCGCTTATCATTTGGATGCGTTTTTCGAGTGTGAAGAACGATTTTTTAGAATCGTTTATCCCTATTGCAATCACAATCTCATCCATGAGTGTCAATCCTCGTTTCACCAATGAATAATGACCAGTGGTAAAGGGGTCGAAAGTTCCTGGAAACAATGCTATACGTTTGTGTTCTTTCCTATTCTCTTTAGGAGATAGATCGTAACTTTCTGAATTGTGATTTCTTTGTTGCATAAGGAGTCTACTATTTGATAACACTTATCCAGTTTAAGGAGTGTTTGTTTTTAGAATGTTTCGGCAGAAGAGATTTCAAAATATCTTCTGCTAAAACAATTGGAGGAATGCTCAATCTTATCAGGGGGGGTATTTATGAATCCTGATCAAGTAGAACCAAATTGTCGATGATAAAGTTTTGGCGCTCCATGGTGTTTTTACCCATATAGAACTCTAACAGTTCTTTCAGTAAATCTTCTTTACGCATTGTCACTTTATCTAAACGTATATCTTCACCAATAAAATGAACAAACTCATCGGGCGAAATCTCACCTAACCCTTTAAATCGAGTAATCTCAGGATTTGGACTAAGTTCTTTTATTGCTTCCACACGCTCATCATCGGTATAGCAATAGATGGTCTTTTTCTTATTCCTCACCCTAAAGAGTGGCGTCTGAAGAATATAAACATGATTCTTCTTCACTAAGTCGGGGAAAAACTGCAAAAAGAAAGTAAGTAATAGCAAACGAATGTGCATACCGTCTGTGTCGGCATCAGTTGCTATAATTACTTTGTTGTAACGCAGTCCGTCCATTCCATCTTCAATATTGAGAGCTGCTTGCAGTAGATTGAACTCTTCGTTTTCGTAAACCACTTTTTTAGTTAATCCAAAACAGTTTAGAGGCTTACCTCGCAAGCTGAAAACGGCTTGAAGATTTGGATTCCTACTCTTTGTGATAGAACCACTTGCCGAATCTCCCTCAGTTATAAAAATTGAAGTTTCCTCGAGGTTGTCGCCTTTAGTATCATTGTAGTGGATGCGACAATCGCGCAACTTCTTATTGTGCAGATTAGCTTTCTTAGCACGTTCGCGTGCAAGTTTAGTAATGCCTGCAATGGCTTTCCTCTCCTTTTCAGAGTCAAGTATTTTCTTTTGTAGTATCTCTGCACTTTGTGGTGTCTTGTGCAGGAAGTTGTCGAGCTCTTTCTTTAGGAAGTCACCTATAAATTTGTTTATAGTTACCCCATCTGGAGCTATTTCTTTAGAACCTAACTTTGTCTTTGTTTGAGATTCAAATACCGGCTCTTCCACTTTTATACTTATTGCAGCCACCATGCCACTACGGATGTCAGAAAATTCAAAATTTCTATTGAAGAATTCTCTCATCACTCGTGCAACGGCTTCTCTAAATACAGTTAAGTGCGTTCCTCCTTGTGTAGTATGCTGTCCGTTCACAAATGAGTAGTATTCCTCACCATATTGATTGGTGTGAGTAATGGCCACTTCAATGTCTTCTCCATGGAGGTGAATGATAGGGTAAAGTATCTCGTCAGTTAAATTCTCATTGAGTAAATCTACTAATCCATTTTTGGAAAAGTACTTTTTATCATTGAAGGTAATTGTCAACCCTGTATTTAGGAATACATAGTTTTTAAGCAATGGCTCAATGTGCTCTTCTCTATAGTGGTATTCACCAAAGATAGTTTCATCAGGGATAAACTCCACTATTGTACCGTTGGGTTGGGTGGATGTTTCTAATCCTGACTCGTGAGTGGTGAGGCCTCGTTCGAAGCTTACATTTTTAGCTTTATTCTCTCTGTAGCTCTCAATGAAGAAGTTAGATGAAAGGGCGTTAACGGCTTTAATACCTACACCATTTAGTCCTACTGATTTCTTAAAAGCCTTTGAATCGTATTTTGCTCCTGTATTCATCTTAGATGCTACATCCTTCACTTTTCCGAGAGGAACTCCCCGTCCATAATCTCGTACAGTAACTTTTTTGTCTTCGATTTTCACATCGATTACTTTACCATAACCCATCATGTGCTCGTCGATAGAGTTGTCCAATACTTCTTTCAGAAGTACATACACTCCATCATCAGACGATGAACCATCGCCTAACTTACCGATATACATACCTGGACGACGGCGAATGTGCTCTTGCCAGTCTAAAGTTACAATGTTTTCTTCCTGGTAGCTTCCTTTTTGAGGTTCTATTTTTTTAATGTTTAATTCGTTCACGTTATGTTTTATACACCTTTCATTATTAGTTATTTTCTCTTGTGCACAACTATACTTTTATAGTTCTTTTATGTATGCTCTGCGCTTTTTGTGTTGTTCAGCACCCATGCCATCCCACATTGATTGAACTCTATTGTTTAGAGCCAATTCAGGATTGCTTTCTGCCACTTCAAATCCAAGTCTGTTTGCAGCGGGTATAAACTCATTAAAAATAAGCGCATTCACACCTTTTCCTTGATATTCAGGATCAACTCCAATTAACAGCAAGTCTAACACCTTATTGTTATCACCTTTTAATGCACGATAAAGATGAAACCATCCAGCTGGCATGAATTTCCCTTTTGCTTTTTGCAAAGCAAGAGCTAAACTTGGTAATCCTATTCCAAAACCTACTAGCTTATGGTCTTCTTGTCTTAATATGACTGTAAAAAACTCAAGCCTAAGCATTGGAATATACATATTTACGTAATAGTCTATTTGCTTATCGCTCAATTCAACATATCCGTAAAGATCTTTGTATGCTTTATTTAAAAGCACAAAAACATCTCTTGCATATTTAGACACTTCTTTTTTATCTTCGAAATGTTTTACAATTAGACCAAACCTTTTTTGAACCACTTTTCCTACACGATCAAAACGCTCGGGTATTTGCTTTGGAATTGGAATTAAATACTCATTCCAATCTTGATCTTTCACATATCCCATCCGCTCAATGTGAGTTTTGTAATAGGGGTAGCTGTAGCTTGTAAGCATTGTCGAGATACGATCGTATCCATCTATTAGCAAGCCTTGGTGATCAAGATCAGTAAAACCCATTGGTCCATGAATGTGTGTCATGCCTTTATGACTGGCCCAACTTTCGGCAGTCCCAAACAGTTTATTAGCTACTTCAGCATCATCAATAAAATCAACAAAGCTAAAGCGTGCATATTTTTGCTTCCATATCTCATTTGCTTTGTGATTAATGATAGCAGCGATGCGTCCTACTATTTCTCCATTTTTATAAGCCAAAAAATATTCAGCTTCACAATGATCAAAAGCAGGGTTTTTTTCTTTGTTCAGTGTTGCAAACTCATCGTATATTAATGGTGGAACGTACTGTTCACAACCTTTGTATAGATTGATATTGAAATAAACAAACTTCTTTAATAGAGCTTTATCACGGACTTTTTTTATTGTTATCGACATGTGTTCTTATTTCTTGATAATTCTATTCAATTATAAATGTTGTCACTGCTAATAATTGTGTGTGATAACATCCACTTTTTAATTTTGTATGTAAAACAAAGATACACTATTTTTTTTAATGGATAAAGAAAACATATTTCTTAGTTGAAACCTTTTGTTATTAAAAATAACAAAGCCGATTAATACTTAAAAGTAAATCGGCTTTATTATTTTATCTTCAATGTTGAAATGAATTATTTATTTCATTTCAATTCCGTCTTTGAGGTCTATTTCATTTCCGTCTTTGTCGTAAAATTCATACTGCAAAAAACCGAAGTCTTGGTTGGGTATAATTTTGAACCCTGGCACATTAAATTTTTTACGCCATTTTCGTTTTACTGAAAACAGACCTTGTTGTACAAAGGCTGCAACATAGGGATGTATGTGCAGACTAAATTTCTTCACGCCTAGATTTTTTACTAGGTATTCAATTTTGCCTTCTAGTGTATCTGTAAATAAAATTGAGGATTTTATTTTTCCTTTTCCTAAACAAGTTGGGCAGTCTTCTCTTGTAGCAATTTCCATTTCTGGTCTCACACGTTGTCGTGTAATTTGCATCAATCCAAATTTACTTAAGGGCAGGATATTATGCCTGGCTCTATCTTTGGCCATAAACTCTTGCATCTTTGCCAAAAGCTTGTTACGATGATCACCTTGAGACATATCGATGAAGTCGATAACAATTATTCCTCCCATATCTCTCAATCGTAGTTGTCGTGCTATTTCTTCAGCAGCAGCTAAGTTTACCTCATAGGCACTGTCTTCTTGTCCAAGTGATGATTTGTTGCGATTGCCACTATTTACATCAATAACATGAAGAGCTTCTGTATGCTCTATAATAAGATAAGCGCCATTTTTGAAGGTAACTGTTTTACCAAAGAGAGCTTTTACTTGTTTGGTTACACCAAAATTATCATAAATGGGCTGAGCTCCAGAGTAGAGTTTTACTACTTTCTTGTTGTTTGGAGCAATCAGGCTTATGTAATCGGTAACCTCTTTGAACACATCCTTATTATTGATGTGTATCTGTTCGAATGAGGGATTAAAAATATCTCTCAAAATTGCCACTGTCCTAGCTGTTTCCTCATAAATGATAGAGGGTGCTTTTGCTTTTGGCAATTTGGTTATATTAGTTTCCCAGCGTTTTACAAGAACTTTGAGCTCTGCATCGAGCTCTGCTACTCGTTTTCCCTCGGCGTTTGTACGTACAATTACGCCGTAGTTTTTAGGTTTGATGCTATGAAGAAGTTGTCTGAGGCGGGCCCGTTCTTCGCGCGATTTTATTTTCTGTGAAACAGAAACTCTATCGGTAAGCGGGATAAGGATTAGAAATCTTCCTGCAAAGGAAATTTCTGATGTCAATCGAGGTCCTTTAGTAGAAATTGGTTCTTTTGCTATTTGCACCAATATTTCTTGACCTACTTTTAGCGTATCGCTAATGCGACCATCCTTTTTAATATCTGGCATCAACTTCATCTTTTGAAGTTGGATGGGTTTCTTCTTCTCCTGAGCAATCTCCTGAAACTTCAAAAACGAGTTAAATTGAATCCCTAAATCTAAATAGTGAAGAAAAGCGTCTTTTTTGTAACCTACATCTACAAATGCAGCGTTTAGTGCGGGCATAAGTTTTTTAACTCTACCCACGTAGACATTTCCCACCGAAAAAGACTCATCTTGTGCTTCTTTTTGCAACTCTACTAACTTTTTGTCTTCGAGTACAGCAATTGAGATCTCTTTTGGTTGAACATCTACTACTAGTTCGCTTATCACAATTTTCTGTTTTTAAATTTTCATAAATATGTTTATTAATTTTTCTTCTTCGGTTCTGTTATATTTCTCGCGAAATAGCTAACCGGATATTACAGAAAGAACAAACCTAATTATTTCTTCATACTTAAGTTTGTTCTTTTTGTTTATCATTTAAAAGAAAATAAAATAGAAAAAACTATTTCTTGTTCTTATGTCTGTTTTTTCTAAGTCTCTTTTTTCTTTTGTGCACTGACATTTTGCTTCTTTTTCTCTTTTTTCCGCTTGGCATTTATTTGTTCCTTAATTTGTTATTACTAAAATTATTTTCTTTTTGTTTGTTCCTTAACTTGATTTGCAAAGGTTTTCGCAGGCTTAAATGCTGGAATGTTGTGTTCAGGAATTATAATAGTTGTGTTTTTTGAAATGTTACGAGCTGTTTTTTGTGCTCTTTTCTTCACGATAAAACTTCCAAACCCACGTAGGTATACATTCTCATTATCTGATAACGATTCTTTTACAACTTCCATAAATGATTCTACTGTTGCCAAAACTGAGGCTTTGTCAATACCTGTATTTTTAGCAATTTCGTTTACGATGTCTGCTTTAGTCATTTTTATTTTTATAAAAAGGTTTATTGTTACTAATTTTTTGGACTGCAAATATATAGCTTTTTTCAATAGATGGAAAATTATTGGACTTCAATTTTCATTATATTTCGTAAATTCGCCGATTATTGTGCTCATTTAGTGTAACTATCAATATAAACAGGGCTTTAAGTTAGTAATAATTTATGAATCAAATTGTGGTTAGTGTTTTAAAACAAAAAGAAATAAGTGGCCTACTCATAGAATGGTATGATGAAAATAAGAGAATTTTGCCTTGGCGCAACACCAATGACCCCTATAAAATATGGGTGTCGGAAGTTATTTTACAACAAACGCGTGTTGCCCAAGGTCTAAATTACTATTTACAGTTTGTAGAGCAATTCCCAACCGTTAATGATTTAGCTGAAAGTTCTGAAGAGAATGTTCTGAAAGTTTGGCAAGGCTTGGGATATTATTCTAGAGCACGCAATCTTCACCAAGGTGCAAAAGCTGTTGTGGCTCTGCATAAAAGCAAACTACCTACGTCCTACAAAGAGATCATCTCCATTAAAGGAATAGGTGAGTATACAGCTGCAGCAATTCTCTCAATTGCTTATAACAAACCTTATGCTGTTGTAGATGGAAATGTATACAGGGTTTTATCTCGTCTCTTTGCAATAGATACCCCTATCGATACGTCTGTAGGCAAAAAGCAATTTGCAAAACTTGCGCAAGACCTCATAGATGTTTCAAATCCTGCAAAATACAATCAAGCCATTATGGAGTTAGGAGCTTTACAGTGTGCTCCAGTGCAACCTTTGTGTGACTCATGCCCATTGCAATTTTTATGCGCAGCTAATCATCTAAATATGCAATCTGAATTTCCTGTTAAAAGCAAGAAAGTAAAAGTAAGGAATAGATACTTACATTATTTTCATATCGAATACGAAGGATATACCTATTTAAACAAAAGGATTGGAAATGATATTTGGAAGAATATGTATGAGTTTCCACTCATAGAGACAGAGCTGGAATCTGACTTATCAGATTTGTTAGTTTCCGATTCTTTTAAAAGTTTGTTTGGCGATGCTGAAATAACCATTCATCACAGCGCAAAACAATTTAAACATATACTTACTCATCAACACATTTATGCCAATTTCTACTTTGTAGAGGTTGAGAAGTCTGATGTTTTTCTAATCAATAATTTTAAGAAGATACAAAAGGAGGAAATCTCTTTGTATCCAATCTCAAGACTAATACACAAGTATTTAGAACAAAAGTAGATTTGAGCTTTTTATGTAGTTGTATATATTTGTTTATTTAAAAAGTTTCATTACTTTTGTTCTCAAACACAATCAAGTAATTGATTAATCTAAAATTTAAAATTATGTCAGTAAACAAAGTTATTCTACTAGGGAATGTAGGGAAAGATCCTGAAATCAAATATTTTGATAACGACAGGGCAGTTGCAAACTTTTCTATGGCTACCACTGAGCGTGGATATAGAACAGCAAATGGAATTGACGTTCCTGAAAAAACTGAGTGGCACAACGTTTCTTGCTGGGGTGGTCTAGCAAAAGTGGTTGAACAATATGTAAAAAAAGGTGATCCTCTATATATTGAAGGCAAAATTAGAACCCGTTCTTATGATGATAAGAATGGTGTCAAAAGATATATTACAGAAATAAGTGTGGATAATTTAGAAATGTTAGGTAGAAGATCTAGTGGTGGGAATCAACAACCAGCTGGCGAATATCCATCAAACAATCAACAATCTTCACCTGCAGCTCCATCAGCACCTGCAAATTCTTTTGATGATTCATCAGGAGAAGTTGACGATTTACCCTTTTAATTAAGAAATAAACAAAGAGGATGTCATTTTCTATAAGTAAGAATTATAGAAAACATGACATCCTTTTTTATTGTATAACTAATAATATTTCACTTGGATCCTGACTCAACTATAACCTTGTACTTAAATTTATCAGTTTCAGCAATTACTGTAACTGATTACTTTCTCATTGCTCTTCTCCTCCTTCTTATTCTTATAAATACTTTTGTGTCAAGCTCTGAGGTTGCATTTTTCTCTCTTGACAATGATGATATAGATGAGTTGAAATGTAGCTCATCAGCTAGCAAAGCTCACTTATTGGAAAGCCTCACAAATTCTGACCAGTTGCTTGCATCCATTCTCATAGCATACAATGTAATCAATGTTGCAATTATAGCATTACTGATCTATTTCTTAAGAGAAATCCCATTTTTCGGCAGCTCTCAATTTAGTATCCTTCTTTTATTTATTGGCATTGCCGTAGTCTTAATTCTCCTCATTGAGATACTTCCCAAGCTTTTTGCATCGCACAATCCACTCAAAGTTGTACAGCGAAATATTAAAGGTGTTATTCTAATTGATGCTATCTTTTCGCCATTTTCTTCTTTTCTCATTCGTTTCACAAATGTTTTCAGCCAATCTACTGCTCATCGTAAACATGAGATATCTATGGATGATCTTTCTAAAGCCTTAGAATTGACTTCAAGCGAAATATCTTATGATCAAGAAAAAGATATGCTTGAAGGCATCATTCGCTTTCGCGAAAAAAATGTAAACGATATTTTGATATCACGAGCAGATATGTTTTCTTTAAGCTTGAACAACTCATTCAAAAATGTAATCCACTTTATCAGAGATGCGGGATTTTCACGCATACCCATCTATGAAGACAACGAAGATCAAATACGTGGAATATTGTATGTAAAAGATCTATTACCTCATATTGGGAAATCCGATAGCTTTAAGTGGCAAACCCTCATTCGCCCTGCCTACTTTGTACCTGGCAATAAGCGCATAGATGAGCTGTTAGAGGAGTTTAGAACCAATAAGAACCACATAGCAGTAGTTGTAGACGAATATGGTGGAACAACTGGCATTGTGACCATGGAGGACATCTTAGAGGAGATTGTAGGTGATATTAGTGATGAGTATGATGAAGATATTCCACTCTACACACTACAGCCCGATGGCTCATATCTTTTTGATGGCAAAACACCTTTAGTAGATTTCTTGCGTGTTGTGAATATTCCTGAGAAAGACTTCGATGAGATATTAGAAGATGTGGATACTTTAGCTGGTTTGATTTTAGAGCTAAATGGAACATTCCCTAAGCAAAAAGAATCCTTCAAATACCTCTCTTATGTTTTTCAAGCCGAGGAGATGAATAAAAGGCGCATAGTAAAGGTTAGATATATACCACCTACTAAAGCAGAGTAAATAAGCATATTACATTCATTAGTGGAGGTTGCTATGTAAATCTAATTTGTTTTTTATACCTTTGAGGTAAATATAGCGTACATGTTAGTTAGAAAAGAGATCATAGAAGAAGATTGTTTACTGGGTATATGGGAAATTTCAGAAACTCGAGATGAGCTTTTAAATATGCTCTCCCAAGAGAATCAAGAAAAAGCACATAACTATCTTTCAAATATAAAATCGAAGAAGAGAGAACTTGAGTGGTTGTCTATTCGTGTCATTTTGCAAATTCTTACCAACGACAACAAAACTGTCAAGCACACACCTGACGGCCAACCCTATCTGTCAGACAAATCCTATCAAATAAGTATATCGCACTCCAGAGATTATGCTGTTGTGCTTTTACACAAACACAAAAAAGTGGGTGTAGATATTGAGAACCATTCAAAACGCATTCTAAAGATAGAGAAACGATTCATTTCAGACGATGAATATATTGATCCAGACAAACGAGTATTACACCTCATTCTACATTGGTGTGCTAAAGAGACATTGTATAAATTGATGAACTCCACAAATATAATTTTCAAGGAACATCTGCACATTCATCCATTCCATGTTGAAGATAAAGGCATTATCTCTGCAAGTGAAACTTTCTCGACTGATAAAACTACCTTTGAAATTTTCTATGAGGTCAATGAAAATTTTGTAATTACGTGGGGCATGAAGTAAAGCCTCATAGCATTTATTATACCTGCAATTGCTCCTATTCTTTTTTCCACACTCCTCATCATTGACCATGTTTAATTACTTTTTAAAAAATGTATAAACAACAACATTAAATTGTTTATTTGTAATTGTAATGTGCCGATGTCTGTTATTATAACTTACACACTTATTTTTAATAACCGAACACCTAGTTTCAAACTGTAAATTTCAAACCGTTATTTTTTACAATTCATTAAAAGAAGATGTGTTTAACAGGTTTAAATTAAGTCCACGGTCTTGGATTGGACGTTTATGTTATGAGAATTGAATCCACTGTAGTGGAAATGTTTTGAATCGCTAAAGTGATCTTTATTTGAGCAAATATCCAAGGTAAATGTTGTGAAAATATAAAAAGTAGTCTAAGATTGAAAGAACAAATGATGGAAAGACAATTCTACATCTGAAATTGGATTTTAAAGTCATGAAAAAAGCAAATTAGTGAAATATATGGAAAAATAATGTGTTGCAAGAAATTTCCTCCGTCGTGGATGCGATTTTCAACGTAAGCATCCCAATTTAGCCGTCTTGTCAATAGAATCAGATTAGCTGATCTTTGCCGGCAAAAAGATATGTTTAGTTTGAATGAGAATAATCGTTATGTAGTGTGCCTGCAAGGTGTAGATTTA
>JARICS010000020.1 GCA_029264035.1 Dysgonamonadaceae bacterium
GTGAGTATACCTCCAGCTAAAACAGTTGTGGTAGTTGCTATTGATACTATCGCAAGCGCTATTAAGCTTTTAAGCCAAGTAAAATCTTTCATTATTGTTCTTTTTTGTTTGTATTCTGTGCAGTTTCTTAAACTGCACACTATTAAGAATAATGTGCAAAGATAATTACTTTTAGAGAAATACCATCCTAATGAGTCTAATTTCTCTATTTCAATAGTATCATTAACTTTTTACTTCTTGTACCTCAGCAACCTCAACGCATTAAGAACAACCACCAGCGTGGAGCCTTCGTGAAAAACAACAGCAACAGCCATATTTGCAAAACCGAATATAGTAGCAGGAATAAGTAGTGCTACAACTCCCAAACTGATAAAAACATTTTGCTTAATAATTCTACGGGTCATCCTACTCAACCCAATAGCAAAAGGAAGTGCATCCAATGTGTTGCCCATAAGTGCAATATCTGCAGTTTCAAGTGCAACTGCCGAACTGGCTGCGCCCATGGCAATTCCAACGGTGCTGTGTGCCATTGCAGGAGCATCATTCACACCATCTCCCACCATGGCAACTTTAGTTTCGGTCTCTTTTAGTTTCTTTATAGCATCCACTTTCTGTTCGGGTAGCAAACTGCCCCAAGCATCGGTAATGCCTATTTCTTTGGCAACAGCATCGGCAACCTTTTGGTTATCGCCCGTTATCATTATCATTCTTTTGATTCCTACCTTTTTCAATTGCTCCAATGTGCTGCGGGCTTCTTTACGGGGAGTGTCCATCAATGCAATTATGCCTATGTATGTGTTGTTGCGTCGCACAAGCATTGTGGTGTTTCCTTTTTCTTCCAATGCTTCTACTTTTTCGATGATAGTAGTTGAGGGTTTCAACTCATCGATATTGTTGTGCAATTCAAGGTTTCCAATGTATATTAGGTCACTACTCAAAGTTGCTTTTATACCTTTTCCAAGTATCGACTCTAAATCTTGTGCTTCTATAAAATTTTCACCATCTAAACGTACTAACCCATCTCTCACAATTGCTTTGGCAAGAGGATGATCGCTCAAGCTTTCGACTGCGACAGCTATTTTCAACAGCTCTTTTTCATCTATATCATCAAGCGTAACCACTTCGGTCAGTTTTGGCATTCCTTCGGTTAGGGTTCCTGTTTTGTCAAAAGCCAAAGCAGTTAACATGCCTAAATCTTCCAATGGTCTTCCTCCTTTTATAAGAACGCCCCCTTTTGCAGCTCGGGCCACACCGCTTAATATTGCGCTGGGTGTGGATATGGCCAGTGCGCAAGGGCTTGAAGCCACAAGTACAGTCATGGCACGATAAAAACTATCACTAAAGGTCTCTTCTATTACAAGAAATGCACCTAATAGTAAAACAACCAATCCTAAGATGATTGGCACAAAGTATTTCTCAAACTTGTCGGTGAATCTTTGTGTGGGCGATTTCTGTGTTTGCGCTTCATTCACCAGTGTTATTAGTCGCGAAAGAGTAGTATCTTTGCTTTCCTTTATCACTTTCACTTCCAGCGAACCGTTGCCATTGATGGTTCCTGAAAAGACTCTATTTTCACTTTTGATTTCTTTTTCTTTAGAATAATCTATTTTGGTGTCTGTAACAGCCACTTTGTCAACTGGTATGCTTTCTCCCGTAATGGATGCTTGGTCTACACTGCTTTGTCCTTGTATCACAACTGCGTCAACAGGTATTTTACTATCTGGTCTCACCACAATTACATCATTCACTCTCACATCCTCTATAGCTACCTCTTCGGTGCGTCCGTTTCGCTTGCGTAACGCAGTTTTAGGTGCAAGCTCTGCCAAAGCTTTGATCGATTTTTTTGCTTTGTTCATTGCATGGTGTTCCAATGCATGACCCAAACTGAAAAGGAATAAGAGCAAAGCTCCTTCCACCCATTTGCCCAAGATGGCTGCTCCAATTGCGGCAACCATCATCAGAAAATCGACTTCAAAGCCTCCTTTTATTACTTTTTCTAAGGCCTCTCTTGTGGTGAAGAAGCCACCAAAGAAGTAAGAGCCAATGAAAAAGGCAATACTTATCCATGTCGGAGCAGTTGCAATGAAAGAGATAACAAAGCCAATGGCTAATAGTATTCCGGAAATGATGGAGAAAATCAATTCAGTGTTTTGTCCAAAAACTCCTCCCTGGTGGTCATGTTCATGTTGGTGACTTTTGGGCTCTTCGGTATAAATTGTCACACCATTTTTTATAGAAGTAAGATATCTTTTAGCATCTACAGACTTGTCGGGTATTGATAAGCCTTCCTTATCTAAGGTTTCTATTATTTTAGACTCCTTTAGCAGAGCTTTTTCAAACTCGGCTCTCACCATTCCAGATGCAGACACTGACACTTCAATCATGCCCGGCAAACTTTTGAGTGTTTGCTCTATGGTGCGTGCTTGACGTGTGTGGCGAATGCCACGAACCTCAATTAATTTATGTCCTATCTTCTCACTGATAGACGAGCCAATCTGTTTTGCAATTTTGCGAATTTGACTGATAGATATTTCAGCAGAGTTGTAATGAAAACAGAGATGAGGCACATCGCTATCACTATTTTGTTCGACATGTACCTTCTCAATTCCTTTTTGTTCTTTGAGTAACTCAATAAAATCTTGAACGCATCGATCTTTATCGTCTGGAACTTCGGGAAGTATTAAGGGTATTTCTATTTGTAGTTTCTCCATATTGTTAGTTGTAAAATCTATCTCTGTATTAGAAATGAGAGATTAATTTTGTTATAGGCAAATATACAATTTATAAAGCTAAGTAATTTACTGGAGTTCATAAAACCCTTAATATGTTTTGATTCTAAATAGCTAACAGTCATTTTTATTGTTCTAATCTCAATAGTTCTCATGTCATCACAACGATTAATTTTTGTTGCAATATCTCAATCTAATAGAAACCGAGGCAACACTATGTTTGTTCAAATTGTTAGTAAGGATGGATATTTAAAATTGTCAAGTTTTTTGTGTAAGTTTGTAGATTGTTTTTTATTAATCCGAGAGCTATATAATCAAAGATATAAATGAGTAATCCCAAAATAATAGATATAAAAGGTGCGAGAGTAAATAACCTCAAAAACGTTGATGTGAAAATACCTCGCAATACATTCACAGTAATAACCGGCTTGTCGGGGTCAGGCAAATCATCTCTTGCATTCGATACGCTATATGCCGAAGGGCAAAGGCGTTATGTGGAGAGTTTGTCATCGTATGCCCGTCAATTTTTGGGCAGAATGCACAAGCCCGAGTGTGATTATATAAAAGGAATACCCCCAGCTATTGCTATTGAGCAAAAAGTAAATACGCGCAATCCACGTTCGACAGTGGGAACCTCTACAGAGATATACGACTACCTTCGATTGTTGTTTGCACGTATTGGTAAAACTATTTCACCGGTTTCGGGTGTCGAGATTAAAAAGCATTCGGTGGGTGATGTGGTTGCTCGTATGAAATCTTATGCAGAGGGCACACGCATGGCAGTGCTCACCAATATTGAGTTGCGCAGTGAGCGTACTTTGCGAGAGCAATTGGAGGTGCTACAGTTGGAAGGATACACTCGTGTGGAGTTTGCCGATGACTTCTTTAGAATAGATGAGTTTTTGACACGAGAAATATTGCCTGCCGATGATGAGGTGTTGTTGGTAATTGATCGCTTAACTACGGGTTCTGATAAAAGCACCATAAGTAGATTCTCAGACTCTGTTGAAACAGCCTTTTTGGAAGGAAATGGAGATTGTGTTATTAAGTTTTGGACTGACAATGGTATAGAGAGAGCTTTGTTTTCCAATCGTTTTGAGGCTGATGGAATAGTTTTTCAAGAGCCTACCGATTTAATGTTCAGCTTCAACAGCCCCGTTGGTGCTTGTCCCAAATGTGAGGGGTTTGGTAAGGTGATGGGAATAGATGAGAATCTTGTTGTGCCAGATAAAAGCCTCTCGGTTTATGAGGGAGCCATTGCATGTTGGCGTGGCGAGAAAATGGGCGAGTGGCAAAAAGCATTTGTAGATGTAGTTTGGAAATACGATTTTCCAGTTCATCGTGCCTATTACGATCTTTCAAAAGCTGAAAAAGATTTACTATGGAATGGCAACGATGAGGTGCATGGAATCAATAGCTTTATCAAAATGCTCGAAGAGAATCTTTACAAGATTCAATATAGAGTGATGTTGGCGCGTTATCGCGGAAAAACAGTTTGCCCTTTGTGTGAAGGAGCTCGTTTGAAACAGGAAGCGCTATATGTGAAAGTTGGAGGTAAATCAATAGCCGATTTAGTGTTGATGCCTATTTATAAGTTGAAGGAGTTTTTTGACGCACTTGAGCTTGATGAAACTGATACTGCCATTGCAAAACGATTGTTGTTAGAGATACAAAACCGTGTGCAATTTTTGATGAATGTAGGATTGTCTTACCTCACGTTGAATAGATTGTCAAACACCTTGTCGGGTGGCGAAAGTCAGCGTATCAATATTGCTTCATCGCTGGGAAGTAGTTTGGTGGGATCGCTCTACATATTGGATGAGCCAAGTATTGGGCTTCATTCGCGCGATACAGAATTGCTTATCAATGTGCTAAAAGATTTGAGAGATATTGGGAACACCGTGGTAGTAGTTGAGCACGATGAAGAGATAATTCGTGCTGCAGATTATATCATCGATATTGGTCCTTTGGCAGGACGATTGGGTGGCGAAATTATTTACCAGGGCGATGTTAATAAACTTGTATCATCGTCCGACAGTTATACTGTAAAGTATTTGATTGGCGAAGAGAAGATTGAAGTGCCTGAGAAACGAAGAAAGTGGAACAACTATATAGAGATAAAAGGAGCACGCCAAAACAACCTGAAGAATGTAGACGTGAAGATACCTTTGGGTGTGATGTCTGTAGTGACGGGTGTGAGTGGATCGGGCAAGTCGTCGTTGATAAACAATGTATTCTATAATGCTTTGCAGCAAAAACTTAATGGTGCAACTAAAGAGAAGATTGAGTATAACGAAATAACAGGCGATTATGCTTTAATCAATAGGGTAGAGTTGGTAGACCAGAACCCAATTGGGCGTTCGTCGCGTTCAAATCCTGTGACCTATATCAAAGCATATGATGAGATAAGGAAACTATTCTCCTCACAACCATTGGCCAATCAACTAAACTTTACTCCTGCATTTTTCTCTTTCAATGTTGAGGGAGGAAGATGTGAAGAGTGTAAAGGTGATGGCGAGATTGTTGTTGAAATGCAATTTATGGCCGATTTGAAATTGACTTGTGAGTCTTGTCACGGTAAACGATTCAATTCGGATGTTTTGGAAGTTGAATACAATGGTAATAATATATACGATGTGTTGAATATGACCATCGATCAGGCCATGGAGTTCTTCGGTTCTAAAAAAGGAGCTACCGAGAAGAAGATTGTTAAGCGCATGAAACCGCTACAAGATGTAGGTTTGGGTTACGTGAAGTTGGGACAATCATCTTCAACTCTCTCTGGTGGAGAAAGCCAGCGTGTGAAGTTGGCCTTCTTTCTGGGAGAAGAGAAGACAGAGTCTACGCTGTTTATCTTTGATGAACCTACAACGGGTCTTCACTTTCATGATATTAAAACATTGTTGAATGCTTTTTATGCTTTGCTTGATAGAGGGCATTCTATCGTGATTATTGAGCACAACATGGATGTGATAAAATGTGCAGACTATATAATTGATCTTGGCCCAGGTGGTGGCGATAAAGGAGGCTATGTAGTAAGCAGTGGCACTCCCGAGGAGGTGGTGAAAAGCAAAGAGTCATACACTGCACAGTATTTGAAAGAGAAATTACAACTGTCTTAACAGAGATAGTTTTACAAAAAAGCGTGGTTATTCTTTTCTCTAAATAAGCTTTAATTCAAAAAAAACAATTAACCTTGTTTTGAAAAAGAAGTAATCAACAGATTTTAGTTCATAGATCAAACATTAAAGCAGAAAATAAAA
This sequence comes from Dysgonamonadaceae bacterium, assembly GCA_029264035.1. Classification (GTDB taxonomy): domain Bacteria; phylum Bacteroidota; class Bacteroidia; order Bacteroidales; family Dysgonomonadaceae; genus UBA2632. Next base: position 5,993 of record JARICS010000020.1, read on the forward strand.
TTAAAACATAAACTTTTATTAAAAAATCATTATGAGTAAAAAACCAGTATCTTTAATTATATTAGACGGTTGGGGAATCGGTAAAGATTATCCAGGAAATGCGGTTACACGTGGAAACACACCTGTATTTGATAAACTAATGCAAGAAAACCCAAGCACCACATTAGACGCAAGTGGAGAAGAAGTTGGCCTGCCAGCAGGACAGATGGGAAACTCAGAAGTAGGTCATATAAATATTGGAGCAGGAAGAGTAATTTATCAAGAACTTCCTCGTATCACTAAAGCTATAGAGGATGGAAGTCTCTTCGAGAAAAAAGAATTTTTAGCTGCTGTTGAAAACGCAAAAAAGAACAACGGAAAAGTTCACCTTATGGGTTTGGTTTCTAATGGTGGTGTGCATAGTCATGTAGAGCATTTATATGGTCTATTAGAGCTTATGAAGAGACAGGGCCAAGAAGAAGTTTATGTTCATGCAATATTAGACGGTAGAGATGTACCACCAGCAATTGGCAAAGAAGATATAGAGAATTTGGAGGTTAAACTGAAAGAAATTGGAGTAGGAAAGATAGCCACAGTTACTGGACGATACTACACAATGGATAGAGACACAAGATGGGAGCGAACAAAACTTGGTTATGATGCACTCGTTCATGGCATAGGAGTAGAAGCTAACAGTGCAGTAGAAGCTGTTGAGAATTCATACAAAGAGGGAGTTCAAGATGAATTTTTAATGCCAGCTGTTATCACTCAAGATGGAAAACCAGTTGCCAAAATAGAGGACGGAGATAGTGTTATATTCTTTAACTATAGACCTGACCGAGCAAGACAAATAACTCGCGCCATTGTAGATGATGAGTTTAGTGGCTTTGATAGAGGCAAGAAAGTAGATACGCTATTTGTAACTATGACAGAGTATGACAAATCTATAGAAAATGTATTGGTTGCTTACACAAAAGATGCACCGGTTAATACACTTTCTCAACATGTAAGTTCGAAAAATTTAAATCAGCTTAAAATAGCCGAAACTGAAAAATATCCACACGTTACATTTTTCTTTAATGGAGGAATTGAAGAACCATATATGAACGAAGACAGAGTCTTAATCCCTTCTCCAAAAGTTGCAACTTATGATCTTCAACCTGAAATGAGTGCTGAGGGTATAAAAGAAGCTTTGATAGAGAGAATAAATATGGATAAGTATGATTTAATAGTTGCAAACTTTGCCAATCCTGATATGGTAGGCCACACAGGAGTAATTCCAGC
>JARICS010000022.1 GCA_029264035.1 Dysgonamonadaceae bacterium
TTTACCTCTCCAAATCCTTTCAATCGTTTGTATTTCCATTGAGGTTTCTCAATGTAAGATTTACCACCAACAACAGGCATGGTGTGTTGCGCCAATGGGAATGAGAGTGGGGTCATAGGAGCACGTGGGCCATAACTCATTTTGCTCACAAACAGAAAATCGCCCACCAACAACGATTTCTCAAGTGATGAGGTAGGAATCTGATAGTTCTGAAAGAAAAAAGTGTTGATGAAATAAACTGCAATTAATGCGAAAACTATTGCATCCACCCATTCCATCACTTTCCTTACGGCTGGGTTCTTGGTTTTCTTCCAAAATGTCCACGGCACAAATTTGGTTACATAGATATCCAACAATAAAAACAGAAACAATAGAAGCCACAAGTTGCCAGCCCATATTGCGAAAAGAATCAGTGCGGTGGAGGTGGCTGTAAACCATGTCCACTGACGGCGCGATGTATTTGTAAAACGTTCTCTTAATGTCATAGTTGTAAACTAAATTGTCTGTTGTTATATTTAGATAAAAACAACGAGGTATTTTGTACTTGTTGTAATGCGGTCATTGAGCTTGTCGAAATGTTCTTTTAAAAAAACACTATTTACTATCTCACTTCAAGAAAAACTACTTGAAAGGAAGCAAATCTTCCATCCCCAAAAAACCTTTCTTGTTTGCAGTAAATTCTGCTGCCACCACTGCGCCCAGAGCAAAGCCTTTGCGACTTTTGGCATCGTGGGTTAGTTCTATTGTATCAACTTCCGATTCATATTTTATGGTGTGAATTCCGGGAACTTCACCTTCGCGAAAGGCATTTATTTGCAATTCATCGTCGCTTTTTTGTTCATCCAGTTTCCACTGCTTTTTTCTTTCCACTGACTCCAAAATGCCTTCGGCAATTGTGATGGCTGTGCCGCTCGGAGCATCTAATTTGTGAATATGGTGGGTTTCGTCAACATGTACATTATACTCGGGAAAATCGTTCATGATGTTGGCCAAGTATTTGTTTACAGCAAACAAGATATTCACACCCAAGCTAAAATTTGAAGCATAAAAGAATGTTTGCCCTTCCTCTTGGCAGGCCTGTTTTACTTCATCTATATTGTCCAACCACCCTGTAGTGCCCGATACAACTGGAACGTTGGCTGCAAAAGCTCGTTTGTAATTATTTAGAGCACTTTGAGGAGAAGAGAATTCAATGGCAACATCTGCCTTCTTAAATTCTTGAGAATCAAATTTGCTCTCTTCGCCTGCATCAATAGTACAAACAATATTGTGACCTCTTTCACGGCAGATTTTCTCAATCTCGTGACCCATCTTACCGTAACCTATAATAGCTATATTCATTTTCAATGTTTTAGAACAGCAAAAATAGTAATTTTAAAAGTTAAAACAGAAGGGAATCAGATAAAATGATGCTGCTGGCTTTATATTAAGGAATTATAACCACCCTTTCTCCTTATACCAAGCAATTGTTTTTTCCACTCCCTCTTTAAGTTGTACTTTTGGAGTGAAGTCAAGTTCTTTCTGCAATGGAGTAATATCACACGCCCAATTGCGTTGCTTCATTATCTTGTATTTGTCAGTATTGAAGGTGACTGATTGGTTGAGCAATTCGCCCATCTTTTCGCTAACAACTGAAGCTGCTTTTACGATGAAAAGAGGGATTTTTAATCTGACCACCCGTTTTTTGTTGAGAGCTATTTGCACAATCTTATTGAATTCATCGTCGGTGTATGCACAACCATCCGACACAAAATACTCTTTCCGAACAATGCCTTTGCTGATGGCTGTGAAAACAATATCAGTCAAATCATCCACATATATAAAAGAGAGTACCTGCTTTTTGAAGCCTGCACCTACATTAATTCCCTTTTTTACTGCTTTCATCAGAATCAAATAGTCCTTGTCATTAGGCCCATACACCCCCGTTGGGCGCAATATTACGTAAGGGAAATTGGGAATGCCTTTTAAATAGTTTTCGGCCAATAGTTTACTTTTTCCATAAGCTGTGTTTGGGTTGGGAGTTCTATCAGATTGCATGGGTGCATAATTTATCTCATCGCCCACACCAATGGCCCCCAGGGAGCTCATAAATACGAAAGTATTAGGCACCATATCAGCATCAACCAATGCATCTGCAAAATTCTTGGTATAGTCGAAGTTAATCGTATCGAAGTCCGATTTGTGAATTGCTTTTGTGATACCTGCAACATGCACAATGGCATCAAACTTTCCGTTTTTATTGGCAAAAGAGGCCAATTCATCGGTAAGCATACAGGTGTTGAAATAATTTAAATCGATAAACTTGATTCGCTTGTCTTGCAGCATGTCTCGGTTACTGCTTGCCCGAACTCCCGCCCAAGTTTCGTAGCCCAGCTCAAGTGCTTTTGCCACAATAGATGCGCCTATAAAGCCACTTGCACCTGTAATGAGTATTTTTTTTTGCATTCTCTTGTTATTGTATGATGTAGTTTGTGCAAAAATAATGATAAAAAGGGTAAAAGAGGCAGTTTTACAAAGAAACCCTCTTAGAGGACATAAAAGTTGCATTTTTACATCAGTCAATATTCTATATCAAAAAGATAAAGCAATAATGAACAATAGCACCCCAATCACGTTTTCTAAGAGTTGTATCTACAACGAATAAATGCGCTCAAAATGATTGATGATTAATAAAATTTCGTTACTTTGCATTTATACTAAACTGAAAATTTATGAGAAAGAAGAAAAAGACTGACCAACCAGAGAAAAAACGCAAGAAAAAAGAATTGGCTTCCGCCATTATTCAGTTTCTGAACGAAAATTCCGATAAACAATATAACTACAAACAGATATCGGCTGCCTTAGAAGTGTCAGCTGAGGAACAAAGAACAATTTTACGTGATGTGCTTGACAAATTACGTGACGATGAGTTAGTATTGGAAACACAACGTGGGAAATACAAAACGAACGATCGCAAGCCCATTCTTGAAGGACGTTTTGAACGCCGTAGCAATGGGAAAAACTTCTTCGTGCCGAACGACGAAGGCAATATAGTATACATACCCGAACGCAATGCAATGCATGCTATGAATGGTGACATTGTGCGAGTGCAATTGTTTGCCAAACGTAAACGTTTTGAAGCAGAAGGCGAAGTGATAGAGATATTGAAACGCGCCGAAGCTCGATTTGTTGGAACACTTGAAGTGAAAAAAGATTTCGCTTTCTTAGTGCTCGACAGTAGAATACTTGCCAATGACATCTTTATTCCGAAAGAAAACCTAAAAGGTGGGAAAACTGGGGATAAGGTTGTAGTAGAAATTGTAGAATGGCCAGCAAAAGCTAATAATCCTTTGGGAAAAGTATTAGACGTGTTGGGAGAAGCAGGACAAAACGACACAGAGATGCACGCTATTTTGGCGCAATACAATTTGCCCTATGTGTATCCCAAAGAAGTGGAGAAAGCAGCAGAACAAATATCTGCAGACATCACCCCGCAAGAAATTGCTAAGCGTGAAGATTTTCGCGATATTCTAACTTTTACAATTGACCCTGCTGATGCTAAAGACTTCGATGATGCGTTGTCTATAAAGCAACTATCTGACACTTCGTGGGAGATTGGTGTGCACATTGCGGATGTGACTCACTATGTGAAACCCGGCGACATTATAGACACTGAAGCGCAGGAGAGAGCTACTTCCGTTTACTTGGTGGATAGAACCATCCCCATGTTGCCCGAACGATTGAGCAACGAGTTGTGTTCTCTGCGTCCGAATGAAGAAAAGCTTTGCTTTTCGGTTATTTTTGAAATCAATGACAAAGGTCACGTCATCAAACATAGAATTGCTAAAACTGTCATCAACTCAGACTTACGTATGTCTTATGAAGAAGCTCAATCAATGATTGAAACCGAAATGGGAACGTATAGCAAAGAGGTGGTAACGATGAATAATCTGGCAAAACAACTGCGTGAACGCAGATTTGCCAATGGAGCTATCAACTTTGAACGTTTCGAGGTTCGTTTCAACTTAGATGACAAAGGGAAGCCACTTGGTGTATATTTCACTGAGTCGAAAGAAGCCAACCATCTTATCGAAGAGTTCATGCTATTGGCCAACCGTACAGTAGCAGAAGATGTGGGTAATGTAGGGTCTAATAAAAAGGCAAAGACATTTGTTTATAGAATTCACGACTTGCCCGATCCTGAAAAGTTAGAAACGCTCAATACATTTATAATGCGCTTTGGACACAAAATAAAAACATCGGGAAGCAACAAGCAAGTTGCACAAAGCTTCAACGCCTTGTTTGATGCTGTGAAAGACAGACCCGAAGAAAATCTTGTTGAAACCATTGCTATTAAAACAATGGCAAAGGCTGTTTACACCACGAGAAATGTGGGGCATTATGGATTGGCATTTGAGTACTACACACACTTCACCTCGCCCATCCGTCGCTATCCTGACATGATGGTGCATCGCTTGTTGAGCGACTATTTAGACAACAAGAAAAGCGCCGACCAAGAAGAGATTGAAGCACTTTGTTTGCATTGTTCAGACATGGAGCTCGTAGCTACACGTGCAGAGCGTGACTCAATTAAATACAAACAAGTTGAATTTATGTCTGACAAGATTGGGCAGGTATTCGATGGTGTGATTTCGGGTGTAACCGAATGGGGAATTTATGTGGAGATAAAAGAGAATAAATGTGAGGGTATGATTCCGATTAGAGAGTTGGATGATGACTTTTACGAACTGGATGAGAAAAACTATCGCCTTGTAGGTCGTCGCACCAAGCGTGAATATCGTTTAGGACAGGAACTCCCAATAACAGTTATGCGCACAAATTTGGAACGCAAGCAGTTGGATTTTGCTTTGGCTGATTAAATTGTGGTGTGAGGTGTGAATTGTGGGTGTAGAGAAAATTCATGAATTTTCTCTACACTACATATATGACTACTTTAAAATATCTAATAGTTTTCCGGGGTCTTGTCTGTTATCCCAAAAAGCCGTAATTATGATAGATATTTCTGTGACTTTATAGTAGATACTAAAGTTGCCCAATGATGCTACTCTTACATCTTTAAAATCTGTAGATTTGTATATGTAAGGTGTTTTAGCAATTTGCCTAGTACGCTCTGTTACAAGTCTGATTAATTTCTTTGGATAGACATTTGATTTGTTTTTTTCTAGCCAGTATTGTAAAACTCCTACAAATTGAATGTCTGCCGTTTTAGTCCAAACTACATTTCGTTGAGCCATTCCAAGTTGCGTTTATTCATTTGGTCTTGAGATATTAATTGACCATTGTCGATATCATTTTCACTCATTTGAAGCATCTCTTTTTGTTCGATTGTCAACTCTACGATATCTGATTCGCTTAATGAAACAAGTTTATCAATAGCTTCAAGAATTTCTATATCTCTAATAGAGATAATTTTATCGATCAAGCTGTTTCTTATTTTATCAACTGTTGCCATTGGTTCTAATTTTAAATTTTTATTAGATAGGTTTTCTATTTTGTCTACACTTACAAAACAAATATACTCAATTATTGTTGAAGTGATTCAGCAATCTGATATTATTAAGTTCCTTTTTACTTGCTCAATGCACCGATCAACATGAACCATATCACAAGAATTACCATATCACTCCTTATAATTGTAAGCTGTTCAACATCTGCCTACACACAAAACATTGATATAGATTGGGCCAGTAGCATCAACCATATTGATGCAGGCAAAGGATTCAACTCATCTATGAAGTTTATCTCCTCGTCAGCCATTTATATTGAGGTTGGTTCTGTTTTGGGGCTTGGTCTTTATGGTTGGCTCAAAGAAGATGAAAAGATATTGGAAACAGGCATTGTCACAGGAGCAGCTATGCTGCTAAACGGAGCCATTACGCTCACCTCCAAATATGCCATCAATCGCAAAAGACCTTTCGAAGCCTATCCCGATAGAATAATATTGCGCGACAAGCAGAGCGACAACTACTCTCCTTCCTTTGTGTCGGGGCATACCTCTATGGCTTTCAATTTGGCAACACACTCACTCTTTCCTTCCCAAAGTGGCAAGTTGCCGTGCCCATGTATGTGTGGGCTTCTTCGGTTGCATTCTCACGCATGTATCTTGGCGTGCATTATCCATCGGATGTGTTGGGAGGAATAATTGTGGGAGTAGGTTCTTCGTATC
>JARICS010000027.1 GCA_029264035.1 Dysgonamonadaceae bacterium
TTAATTGAAAAGTGAGAATTGAAAGTTGAAAATGGCTTAGAAAAAAGCACCTAAAAATCAAAGTATAAGACATAAAAAACCAACCTAACAAGGTTGGTTTTTTATGTCTAATACGATGTAGTAAATATATTATGCAATACAAGATTGATCTTTTTTACTCATGCAAGCTTTGTAATGCTTCTAGAATTTGCATGGGCGAGTCAACTAGATAATCAGGATTTTCTCTGCTTAACTTTTCCTTTGAATTAAAGCCCCATGTAACTGCAATAGATTTAAAATTGGCTTTTTTCGCAGCAATAATATCTCTATCCTCGTCTCCAACATAAATAACCTCAAGTGGATCTATGTTGTGTTTACTACACATTCTTTTTAATACTGAATGTTTACCAAAGAGTGAACTCTCAGAATAAACAAATTCAAACAAGTTCTCAATATCGTATTCTTTCAACGTGTCATTGATAATCTCTTTGGAGTTGCTTGAAAGGATACCAATTTTATAATCCTTTTTCAGATTGATAAGCAAATCTACTATGCCAGGAAATAGCTTGATGTTCTTACTATTTCTTAGCTTGTTGGTAACGTTAAGAATCATTCCAGGGATTTTCCAACGAGGGATGTTCAACATTTTAAGCATGCCCTTTGCACCCTCACTTTTAAACAGCTCAACGTCGATATCATACTCACCGTATTCATTCATGGCGATGTTTTTTATTACATCGAATGTATCTGCAAGCGTACCGTCAAAATCAAAAACTATATATTTAATCATATACTTTATTTATTCAGTATAGATTGTAATCTTATTCTTGTTTCAATAAAATCATATAGTAATCTCACGCCTACGCCTGTTGCTCCTACTTGCGAGTACCCTTTGCTTGCTTTCACAGAAGCTGGACCAGCAATATCAAGGTGAATCCAATCGTAATCGGTGAAGTGCTCTAAGAATTTAGCTGCTGTAGATACGCCTCCTACGCTGCCTCCAATATTCTTCAAGTCGGCAATCTCGCTTTTCAATAGCTCTTCAAATTCTCGCCACATTGGCACCTCCATCAAGCGTTCATATACATTATCACCTGAAGTCTTGAGATTCGCCATTTCGGATTTGTTATTTCCTGCCATTGCAATACCAAATGAACCAGTGATTGCAGCAGCTGCACCTGTTAAGGTTGCTAAGTCAATAACCAATTCTGGTTTGAACTGTTTGGCATAAACCAGAGCATCGGCCAATACCAAGCGCCCTTCAGCATCAGTATTCTGAACTTCCACTGTCGTTCCATCAGAGATAGTGATGATATCATCAACCACCAATGCATCGGCACTAATTTTATTGTCAGTAGCAGGCACTAAACCAATCACATAATAGGGAAGTTTGTTCAAAGAGATGGCCATCATTGTACCCAAAACTGTTGCAGCCCCCGCCATATCGGTTTTCATGTCCGACATATAGTTGCCAGTTTTAAGCGAGTAACCTCCTGTATCAAACATTACTCCTTTACCCACCAATATCAATGGTTGCTTGTTCACAGCATCTGTAGGTTTATGGGTAAAGATATTGAATGTTGGAGGAGTATTCGACCCCTGATTCACACCAAGCAATCCACCCATCTTCAACTCTACAATCCTGGCCTTGTCAAACACCTCGGTGGTGAAACCACAATCCTCTGCCATCTTCACAGCAAGCTCTGAAAACTGTGGAGCATTGAGATAGTTGAGAGGCTCATTCACCAAATCTTTGGCAAACGAAACAGCTTTCACTACATTTTTCAAGGCTTCTATTTCAGCTGAAACTACAGCATCTTCCTCCAAATAAACTATCTTGAGCGTAGGCTCAGTTTTCTTCTTCTTATATTTATCAAAGCGATATTGCGTCAGCGACATTCCTTCAAGAAACAGTGCTCGTTCGCAAGTAGAGAAGCCTTCCTTGAATCCTATTAGTTGAACTTCTTCAATCTTTTCAGTTTCAAGTGCTTTATAAACAGCTGCCCCAAAGAGGCGAATCTCTTCTGAATCATTGACAACCTCAGTTTCATTTTTTGCAAAGACTGACACTAATTTAATAATATCGTTTTCGTATAAGATGAGGAATCCATTTTCTTTGTCTATTATAAGTTTATCTATCTTTTGTAATATACCCGTGGGTAAATTATAATTTTCTGGTTGATTTTTTGGTGTAATCACAATTACTTGGCTTACACTTTTAGACATATCAAAAGCGTCTAATTGGAATTTTATCATATCTATTTGTTTTTATTATTCTTGTGAAGATACAAAATTAAGAATTTTATGACAGCTTCACTACTTCTTATAAAGCGGAAAGCCATGAAAGTGGCTTTGGTTCTTTTTCAGTGTTAGATTTAAGACTCTTACTACTATAGTAAATTATTCAAAGTCAAAATATACTTATCTATATACATCTGTTTTTCCTTAAATTTGTATTGCTGAATATATCTCGGATGTTCAAGAACTTTCAAACTCCCAAATAACTTAGCCTCTTTGTTTAGCTTATGGATAAAATTAGCGTTTTTCACTCCCAATACAAAGATTTCAGAAGTATCTATTCCCATATTAATATGTTCTTTCAAAGTCATAATCATATATTCTTTCAGCATTTCAAAAAGAGCAGGATCATCGTAATAATTGGCATTTAACCATTTATCTCTTTTTGTTTTACGTACAATAGCCAAGGGGAAGGGCGAATTAATATAAAATTGTTCATAAAATGTATGTACTCCACCAAATTGAGTAATCATCTCATACATAAACACAGAGGATACCTCGTGCGTATATGCAGAGTGCATTTTCACACCACACTCACTCTCCAATCGTTTGGTATCTGTAAATGGTACTCCGGTAACACCTGCACCATGTCGGCTCGGATTAATTCCTACAATAAATTTACGTTTATTTGAATCATGGTAATACTTTTGATAAAACTGTTGCATTACTTCAATCGTTTCAGGATTGTCCATAAAAGGATTAATCACCTGAAAGTCTGGTGGTAAATTTCCTGTGTAGTGTAAATTACTATTGAAATCAATTACTCTATCGCTAAAGCTTCTCATCATTATTTATTACCTATTTAAAAACTAAACGTACGTTTAGTTACTTTTCTTAGATTAAATCATTTTCGCTATGTCCGATGAAGCAGATGGATATGTTAATGGAATTATCATTAAATCTTTCGCTTTCATATTTGCTTGCATGGCTACAGCAAAAACATTGATGGTCTCTTCTGCATTAGGGCCAATGATGTGCGCTCCCAAAATGAGATCGGTCTTTTTATCAATGATTACTTTAAAGGCATAGGTTTTCTCACCCAAATGTTTAGCAGTGTACCAGTGAGGAACTGAAGCGTAGTTTACTTTAATATCCATACCCTTTTCTTTAGCTTGCTCCTCCGTTATGCCCACCATTGCTAAGGTTGGCAAGGTATAAACTGCTGTTGGACGTATACCATAGTCTGGTTTTTTATCATTTTCATTCATTATATTGGAAGCTACAATATGCCCTTCCATTGTTGCAAAAGGAGTAAGAGGAAGTCCATCTGTTGCTGTGTTGTCTCCAGCAGCATATACCTTTGGATTGGATGTGCTTTGCATATAGTCATTTACCTCTATTCCTTTTTTGGAATATGCTACATTTCCTTTGTCTAAATTAAGATTATCAATGGCAGGAATCCTACCCGATGTGTTGAATACAGCGTCAACTTTAAATTCTTTATTCTTACCCTCGTTGTCTCCTACTATAACAAAACTATTATCTTCTTTTTTCAATTCCGAAACCTTGGTATTCATCACCAATTCTACACCCAATTTTTTTGTTGCATCCACCAAGTGCTCAACAATATCTTTATCGAAATGAGGTAATGAGGTTGCTTCCATATCCAAAATGGTGACTTTAGCACCACAGCGAGCAGCAATATGTGCAAATTCGAAAGCAATATATCCTCCACCAATAAAAAGCAACGACTTTGGAAGCTCCTTTAATTCAAAGAAATCGTCGCTCGAAAGAGCATATTCTGCACCCGGAATAGTTAATTCTCGTGGTTTAGCGCCTGTAGCAATAACTATTTTATTGGCTTCTATAGTTTCATCACCAATCTTCAATTGATTCTCAGCTATGAATATAGGTTCGCCATGATAAGTAGATATTCCACTCTCTTTAAATTTTGCCTCCTTATTTTCGGGGATAGGTTCAGTAAAAGAGTCCTTAAAAGCAATGAGTTCTTTCCAATTTATTGACGGTGGATTGTCAACGCCTTTCCCTTCAAGATTTTTTGAAGAGGCTACTGCATCTGTTGCACCCACTAGTATTTTCTTAGGAATACAGCCATGCAAACCACATGTGCCACCATATTCTCTATTGTCAACTATACCTGTTTTAAGACCTGCTTCTGCACTTTTGTTGGCTATTATTGTTCCGGCTACACCTGTCCCTATAATGAATACGTCGAATTTTTCCATGATAATATATATTTATTTTTATTCTTCCCTAAAAAAGAGATAAGAAAATGACTATTAGTAATTCTACTAAACAGACTCTTAAAGTATAAAACAGTAAAGGGGGAGTAATGTTTAGAAAGCACATGTTCTCTAAATCTCTTGAATAAGAATAGACATATCAAATAAACACAACTGATGGAGCAAGTTGATTCTGAAGACAATCTATATATTGTAAGAAGTTACATACTTCTTCTTGCTCACAATCACTTTTAACGCATTTGCATATATATGTTCTCATAAGTATTTATACCTTTGCTACACCGTTAATGAATAAAGGATACATAAGATTATGATAAGCCAAAACAACATAGAAAGTTTAGTATTAAAAGGTCGCATCACATCGGATTTTGAATATGAAAAAGCCCTCACAGCTGACAGAAAATTAAAACTTTGTTTAAATGAAAACCCTCAGTATAAAACGCTGAGATATAAACTACGTGATATAATTGACAATTATGAAAGTGCCAAATGGAGTGAGGTTGACAAAATTGATGACGACAAGCCTTTTGAAAATGATGAGACTGAATATATTGAAGAGCAAGAAAGATTATTTTTAGAAAATAGGAAAAAGGCAATCGAAAATAAAATCATAGAGTGTAATGTAACACTGGAGAACTTAGCATCAATTTTAGGGCGGAAAAGTAAATCTTATATGTTAGAACTCATGAATGGCATAAAACCATTCTCACTAAGAGATCTAATAATTATAAATAGAGTGTTTAATATCCAAATGGATCTGTTAATCCCTCGTTTTCTTTCAAAACATGACGAAGCAGAGGTAGAAGAAGCTTTGAAAAAGTTAGATAATCCAAAGGTGAAAGTATCATTTGATGAAGTTGTTCTATATTAATCGAATTTACAACAACCATTTAAACTGCTTCCTGTTATTTCAGCATCTCATGATTATATCAATTCAAAACATTTTACCAACCTCCAAAATGTTTAAAACAGTTGAAACTTGCATCCACCGTATGCAAAATGATTGAAATCTTATTAACTTCATTTTACTGCTACAATTCTTGGAAATTTATGTCATAAAATCACGAATTGCAACATAAAGTTCACTTTAGCTGATGATATCTTCAATCTTTGCCTACAATTTCTCTTATTCTCGGCATTTTTATTCATATATGTGCCCAAAAGTTCTGCATGAGCTATTCGAAACATTTCCGCGAAGATGGATTGTGTTTTCAACAGATGAATGTCCAATCTACTTAAATGGTTTGGATTTCGATCCTCTTTATCTTTTTTGCAAATATCTATACAGTAAAAATAACACTATACTGATTTTTTGATCTATTGCATTAAGTTTTAAAGCACATTAGCTAAAATAAAAGCTTCGACCCACCTGTGGTCAAAGCTGTTATTGAGTAAATACTATCATTAATATTTAGACACTGGGTGATAGTCGAGAATCTGAATGCAGTTGCACCTTTAATCCCTATATTTACAACATCCAGGTAAGGCATCGTAAACATCCAAATCAGCTTTATACTTATCGGTATCATGACCAACTTTTGCAATAGCTTTACTAATAGCATCAGTGGATGTTTTAGCAGGATCAAAATTTATGTGAAGCACTTTTGTTTCCAAATCCCAATTGGCAGAAGAAACCCCATCAATTCCTTTTGCAGTTTTCTCAATCCTTTCTTTACACATTTCACAACTACCTCGCACATTAATCATGGCATGCTCCTGATCTTTTGTATTAGTCATATCCAATTGCATGTTATGCCCCTCATGTTCATTGCTTTCACTGCCCGATGAACCCATATCTTGATTCATCATGCTCAGTTTGCCTTCCAATTGAGCACTTGCATCAACTGTGAAAGCTCCATTTGTTACAATTTCATCACCATCGTTTATTCCCGATATAATTACATAAGCATCGCCCAGCGAGGGACCGAGTTCAACTTCATGCATAAGGAAGGCAGGCGTCTCTGTGTGAGGTTGTTTCTTGTAAACGAGTGAGCGTTTACCTGTCCACAATACAGCTGTTTTAGGAATCACTATTTGATCGGTATATTGTTTCAGTGGAGCTTCAATTGTAGCACTGGCATACATCTCGGGTTTAAGATGCATACCCGTATTAGGCGTTTCAACACGGACCTTTGCTGTGCGAGTTGTGGGATCTAAAGTAGCATCTATAAATGCAATCTTACCTGTAAAAGTTTCACCTGGCATTGCCTGAAGCGTATATGTTAACTGACTTCCAACTTTAAGGAACGGCAAATCAACTTCATATGCATCAAAAAGCACCCATATGCGAGAAAGATTGGCTATATCAAACAATACAGATCCTTGATTCACATAATCGCCCTGACTCACATTTTTGGTGATAACTACCCCACTCGTATTGGCATGTATTTCGCTGTATGGCGAAACCTTTTGCGATTTTTCAATCTGAGCAATCTGCTCATCAGACATTTTCCACAAACGCAATTTCTCTTTTGCAGCTTCCAACAATCCAGGAGACAGATCTTCCATCTTTGCTGCTTCAAGCAATTCTTGTTGTGCATTCAATAAATCGGGCGAATAGATCGTGGCAATGGTTTGTCCTTTTCTCACAGTTTCTCCCGTAAAATTGACAAACAACTTCTCTATTCTTCCACTCACATGGGTTGCTTGCGATTGCGACAGACGCTCATCGGCTTGCACAGTGCCATACAGTTTTATCTCCTTTATTGGATTTCGTCTGCTCACCACAGTGGTTTGTATATTAGCCAGCGCCATTGCTTCTTCCGACATCATTATAGCATCTGCATCAACGGCTTCTCCACCACCAGATGAACTTCTCATTGGAATTAAATCCATTCCACATAAGGGACATTGACCTGGTCCATCTTGTTTTATTTGAGGATGCATAGAGCAAGTCCACACTTGCTGATCTGCTTCAGCATGCAAATGTTCTTCATCAGATTTTATTTGGTCAGTACCTGACGAACCTCCAAATATTAGCCACCCCAGCAATAGTCCTACTATAAATAGAGCGGCGTATTTAACTTTTTTGTTCTTGATTATATCGTTGAATTTATTTGATTTCATAATCTATTTTGGATTAAATTGTTCGGGAGTATTGTATGATATTAAGCTCTTTATTGATGCCACAACAGTGTTGTACTTAGCCACTGCATCAGCTTCTTTAAAAGTGTAATCGAGTAGTTGACGATGAACTTGAATGAGATTCGTCAGTTCGTTTTTGCCAGAAATAAATTCCTGTACTAATAACCTGTATGTTGCTTGCGCAATTTGGCTCTGTTTTTTGTATAACTCAATTTTGCGAGTTGCGTCTTCCAACTCATGCTTTATTTGATATACCTCAGCTTCAAGAGAGTTTTGCGTATCTTCAAATAGTTTAGTGTTAGACATAATAGCCAATTCACTCTCTTTTTGCTGTGCTTTGTATTTTCCTCTAAATAAAGGCAATGAGATAGACACCATGGGCATAAACATATCCATCCCGTTCATATCGCTTACAGGCAACAACATATCGCTGCGTTTGTTGATGAGAGAGTATTGTACTCCAATTCCCACTGTCGGGTAACTCTTTTTCTTATCAGCAACAGCTCGGGCTTCATAAGCCAATTTCTCCTCATTTATCATCAATAGCCGTGGATTGCGATGTTCAATTTGCTCCATTACAGCTGCAATATTAAACACATAAGGAGTTTTGATGATTGTATCGGGAACAGTAACGGGACTAAGAGAAGGTTGATTCAACAGAGCATTGAATGCCGACTTCTTAGCAATAATTTCCGACTCTATACTTTCAATGGTATTCTCCAACTCTGCCACTTCCAATTGAATACGCAACACATCTGACATACTGCCACTTGAGGAAGACATATTGTCCGAATTGGCCGAAGATGAAGAGTATTTTCTTGTGGCTAAACTCTCCAATTGCACCAGTGATCTTCTATTAGCTTCGCTATTCTTCAATTGTTGTTGTAAACTACTCAATTCATACCATTGTTTATAAACATCTAAAAAGAGATTGTTTACCGATAAGCGAAACTCTTCGTAAGCCATTTTAGACATTTGTGCAGCCTCTGTTTGTGCAGCCTTTTGCGTGCCAAACCATGGGAACATTTGCATCAATGTGAAATCGGCAACTTGTTTTCCGTCTATTATGTCCATTGGTTTCAAAAAGAAACCAATATCCAATGTTGGATCAGGATATGCACCCGCTTGCGTAATCTTCTCTAAAGTTGATTCATACTTCAAAAAATCGCTCTGTATCTTCGGATTGTTTCTTCCTGCTATTTCTAAATAATATTGAATGGAGTCGACAGGCTGCGCATTAGTGTGCAACCCAACGTTCATCAATATCATTATTGCAACTACAAAAAAACATTTTAATCTATTATCTTTCATAGTTCTCTTCATTATTTATATTATTCGTTATCTCATTATTCACTTTGTTCTCTTTACTTATAACACGTTCTCGCCACCAACATTGGAATACGGGCACAACAAACATGGTCATAGATTGTATCAACATCCCTCCAAAAGTAGGAATGGCCATTGGTATCATTATTTCGGCACCCTTTCCAGTTGATGTTAGTACAGGCAATAATGCAATAAGCGTGGTTGCTGTTGTAATAGCAGCGGGTCGTACTCTTTTCAGTCCAGCATATATTACAGTCTCTCTTATCTCATCATTCGTTTGTGGATTTCTTTCCAAGAATGCATCGTGAATGTACGTTCCCATCAATACACCATCGTCTGTGGCAATACCAAACAGAGCAATAAAACCTACCCACACAGCAATACTCAAATTGATGGGGTGCATCTGAAACATATCGCGCATATTTGTGCCTCCCATACTAAAGTCCATAAACCAAGGTTCGCCATACAACCACAACATTATGAATCCTCCAGCAAATGCTACAAACACGCCTGAGAAATGAATCAATGAGGCAGTTACTGTTTTGAATTGGAAGTAGAGAATGAGCAATATTGCCAATAAACTCAACGGTATCACAATCAGCAAACGAGACTCTGCACGAGCTTGTTGTTCATAGTTTCCTGCAAAACTGTAGGTCACTCCTTTAGGCAAACTAATTTCTCCAGAGCTTAGTTTCTCTTTCAACATCTCGTCTGCATCTCTCACTACTTCAACTTCGGCCTTTCCTTCCAATTTGTCGAAAATCACATACCCCAATAGGAAGGTATTTTCGCTTTGTATCATCTGAGCTCCTTTTGTATATTCAATATCCACTACATCTCCCATGGGCACTTGTGCACCCGTAGCAGTTGGGATAATTATTTTAGTCAAAGCCTCAGGATTGTCTCTCAATTCGCGTGGATAGCGCAATCGGACTGAGAATCGTTCACGTCCCTCAATAGTTGTAGTGAGGGGCATTCCGCCAACCGCTGCACTAATTACTTCTTGCAAGTCTGCCACAGTAATGCCATGTCGAGCCATGCGTTGTCTATCCAATTTTATCTCTATATAAGGCGCACCAACAGAACGATCATGAAATACTGTGGAAGGCATAATGGATGGAACCTCTTTCAATATTGTTTCAATAATTCGTCCACCCTCT
>JARICS010000060.1 GCA_029264035.1 Dysgonamonadaceae bacterium
CTAGCTACAATGCTATATTTGAGGGTTATGCCTGAAGATATAAAAGTGAGAATGGCCAATCTAGAACCTGTTGCCATGCGACTAGATGTGAGGACTGGCAAAAACAATTGTATCATTATCAATGATACCTACAATTCTGATTTCAATTCCATCAAAATAGCGCTTGAGTTTCAGAATCAACGCAAGATGGACCAGCCTTTAAAAAAAACACTCATATTGTCTGATGTTTTTCAATCGGGACTATTACCAAAGACCCTTTATAGAAAAGTTTCTGAAGTTATAGATCAAAACAATATTGATAAAATTATTGGCATTGGGCACGATATTTCTCAGTTTAGCTCTCTGTTCTCTATGGAGAAGCAGTTTTTTGATACAACCAACGATTTTATTAAATCGCAGGTATGGAAAGATTTTAAAGATGAATTGATATTGGTGAAAGGAGCTCGTAGTTTCAATTTCGAAAGGATTGTAGCACTTTTAGAAAAGAGAATTCACGAAACTGTCTTAGAAATAGATCTGGATGCATTGGTTTATAACTACAATTTCTACAAATCGAAAGTAGAAGCCCATGTAAAATTGATATGTATGGTGAAAGCCAACGGATATGGTGCAGGTTCTGTAGAGATAGCCAAAACTCTGCAGTATCATAGGTGTGGTTATTTGGCGGTAGCAGTTGCTTCAGAAGGAGTTAAGTTGAGAGATGCAGGCATCACCATACCCACCATTGTACTCAACCCCGAAATAAATGGATTTGAAGAGTTATTCAATTCCAATCTGGAACCCGAAATATACAACTTTCGCATTCTCGAATCTTTTATTAAAGATGCAGAAAGTCGTGGTGTTACCGATTATCCTATTCATATAAAACTAGACACAGGTATGCACCGTCTTGGTTTTGTAAGCGAGGAGATTCCTCAACTTATAGACATTTTACAAAAGCAAAAAAGCTTGCGAATTGTTTCTGTCTTCTCGCATTTGGCTGCTAGCGAAAGTTGGGTGTTTGACAAATATACTGCCAAGCAAATAGAAACATTCAAAGAGTTATCAACCCAAATAGAAGATAAGTTGGGATATGAAATCGACCGCCATATTTTAAATTCTGCAGGCATAGAGCGTTTCCCCGAAAGTCAGTTTGATATGGTTAGGCTGGGCATAGGCCTCTATGGAGTGAGCGCTAGTGGGCTCAGCGGATTGAGAAATGTGTGCACTCTCAAATCTACTATTTTGCAAATAAAAACATTGAAGAGTAACGAAAGTGTAGGCTATGGTCGCAAAGAGATGTTAGACCATGATGCGCGCATAGCTACCATCCGCATTGGATATGGTGACGGCCTGAGCCGCCAATTTGGGAATAGAAAAGGGCGAGTACTCATCAATGGAGCTTACGCTCCCATTATTGGTTCTGTTTGTATGGACCTTTGCATGGTGGATGTAACAGACATTGAGGCAAAAGAGGGAGATGAGGTCATCATTTTTGGAAAAGGATTGCCAGTTGTAGAATTAGCCGAGTCTATTGATACAATTCCATATGAGATACTTACCTCTGTTTCTCCTCGTGTGAAACGAGTTTATATAAAAAAGTAAATAATTAAAAACTCACTGTCACTCTTCATCGTATAATCCCTCAACATCAAATGAAAAGAATAGAAAAAACAATTGCTCATGGTTTAGCTGTAATTTTACTCCTCTTTGTATCTCTCTGTTCTTACGGACAGAGTCGTCAAGAAAAAACCAAAGCTATTATTGACAAACTAAACATTGTTGATGTTCAAAAAATGAATTACGAATATCGTTTGGAGTCATTGAAGTATCATGCCATAGGTAATGATAGTGTGCGACTAGTTGAATTGGAAAAGCAATTGACCGAAGAGAACTTTTTAAAAGTAGTAAATGAGGTATTCGAAGAATATTTGAATGATGAAGAGGTGGATAATATCTATAGTTTTTTGCAGTCTAGTGCGTATGATAAATTATTTAATCCTGCTGTGATATTTAAAGCTATTTATAGTCATTATAGCTACATGGACGATGAGATAGACAGAATAACTAATAATCTGGATGAGTCAATTAGAAGTGTTGTTCCAATATTTGAAACAATACCCACAGATAGAAAAGATGGTTTCTATCTAACTAAAGATGATGAACATGTTGCGCGAGATAAAGAGATTATTTTAGACGACAAACCCTCATTCACTTCAAAAGATATTCTGGAAGTAAAGAAAGTC
This sequence comes from Dysgonamonadaceae bacterium, assembly GCA_029264035.1. Classification (GTDB taxonomy): domain Bacteria; phylum Bacteroidota; class Bacteroidia; order Bacteroidales; family Dysgonomonadaceae; genus UBA2632. The sequence goes on from JARICS010000060.1 coordinate 2,226, forward strand.
AGTTACGATGGTAAACATTCAGAGGTCAGCATCCAATTCACAAAAGAAGCTGCTCAGAAATTCTACTCATTAACTAAGAAAAATAGAGGAAGACCTTTGGCCATAGTATTAGGAAAGCAAATAGTATCTATGCCCACAATAAATGATGCGATTTTGGGAGGCAGAGTCAGCATAACAGGTGATTTTACAGACGAAGAGATAGACGAAATGATTGTACGACTAAAAGAAAAAGAGTAGGGTAGACTAAGTGTTCAATTTAATAACTAAATTTGCACTCTCAAATTCAATATGGTTTATTTCTTGTCGCCAATTTGTTATGATAAATAGAAAAAAATCCTCGTTCTGGAACAATATTTACGTGGTGTTGTGTTTACGTCTTTTGTTAGTCTTTGTGCTTTACACCATCACCCGATTTCTATTTTATGTGTTAAACCAGTCACTCTTTGCAGACATGAATGTTGGCTATTTAGCCACTCTCCTGTATCGTGGGCTCAAATTTGATGCCTCGGCCATTGCCTACACCAATTCTCTAGTGATACTTTTGCATATACTGCCATTCAAGTTCAGGTTTAATAGAGGTTATCAAAAAGCAGTATCTTTAATTTTCTACATTGTAAACACTATCGGGCTCACCCTCAATATGATTGATGTGGTTTACTATCGATTTACATTAAGACGAACTACAACAGCCGTTTTTCAAGAATTCGAGAACGAGAATGCCACAAGTTTTCTTAGCTTCATTTTTAGCTATTGGTATGTTTCCCTTATTCTATTATCGCTTGTGTTTTTATTGATTGGGATAAATAAGAAAATAAAAGTACACAATCCATCTGTTTTCAAGGGCAATTATGCCTATAGCTCGTTTGGAGTAATACTGTTGGCCATTGTTGCTTTCTTCACAGTCGGTGCTATGCGTGGAGGCTACACCTCCGGAGTGCGCCCTATCAATTTGAATAGTGCAGTAGAACATGTGCTCAAACCCGAACATAGTTCAATTGTGCTCAATACTCCCTTTTCACTTATTCGCACCATCGGAAAATCAGGTTTGCCACGCATAGATTATTTTGATTTTCAAGAGCTGAATGAGGTATTTAATGTTGAGCATATAATCAAAAATGATACAACTCCATTTTTTAATAAATTTGCGGGTAGAAACGTGATGATCATCATTATGGAAAGCCTACACAAAGAGTGGGTGG